>DATHKX010000023.1:0-22533 GCA_035488835.1 Gemmatimonadales bacterium | reverse complement strand
CCGGTTTGCCAGTTGATGGCGGTGCTGAACGTCTGGTCGAACAGCACCCGGCGGCGTCCCCCCGGGACGGTCGAATCCGGAATGTCGAACTGCTGACGCGCGTTGCTGATGTTGTCCGCCACGTCGAAGGTGTTGCTCCAGTTCCAGGGCCCGATCCTGAGTGGTGTCTGAAAGCTCAGGGTCGTGGCCCGGTTGTCGAAGAACAGGGTGTCCAACGCGCCCCCGGGCAGGACGACCGCCGACTGTAGCTGGTGAAACGCCTGCTGATTGGTGAACGAAAACCCGGGCGACCAGGTGATGGACGGTGTGATGTTGATCGGGGACGGCGCAAGGCTCACCGTCGGTATGGTCTGCGACACGAGCCCGCTCCCGACCTCTTGTCGCCGGTTGCCGCCGACGGTGAGCGTCCCCCAGTCGAACTGCTTGGTGAAGCTCACCTGCGAGCCGAGGGCCGCGGTCGCGAGAAACGGATTCACGGTGTTGGTCTGAATGACGCGGGTGTTGCTCGAATAGTCGATGCTCGCGCTGAAGTGCGTACGCGAGGAAAACCGCTGCTGGTGCTGCCAGCCGAGGCGGATGGAGGAGCCGGGGGTGTCGAGCTGGCCGTAGCGCTCGAAGGAGATGCTCCCGTCGATGAACCGGTCGAGCCACTTATAGCTGCTCGCGCCTCGGAGCGACAGGTAGCGGGCCGCATACCAGTCCGCCTTGACGAGGAAATCGAGATAGTCGTTGATGGCCCAGTAGTACCCGACATTGAGCACGTGGCGCTGGTAGCTGCGAACGGGGCGGACGATGTCGTTCAGTCCGAAGCGCGGCACCAGGATGCCGCTGCGCCGCCCCTTCCGGACGTCCTGGAAGATGAACGGCAGCCACATGATCGGGACGTCGTGGATGTACAGCACGGCCGGGCGCGCCACCATCACGTTCTTGTTCAGCCACTTCATCTCTCCGGTGGCGAAGTGGTAATCGGGAACGGGGTTCTCGTCGGAGGTGACCTGGCTGTTGGAGCCGTACAGGCGCGTGGAGCCCGAGTCCACCGCGAGGTCGCCGCGCACGATCCACTTGGCGGTGCCCTGTTGGAAGTTGGTGAGGGCGTTGTGTACGGTGCCACGCTTGAGGCACGTATCGTAGCGCATCGCCTCCCCCACCATGACCGTCGCCTGATCGAACAAACGGGGATCGCCGATCGCATCGAGCCGGCAGCTCCGCTGGTGGTAGCGGATCGAGTCCGATTCGACCTTCGTCCCTTCGCGCTCCACGTACGCTTCGCCGCGCAGATGAATCGTCTCGGTATCGCCGCCCTGGACGATGAGGGTATCGGCGAGATACTGCGTGATGCGGTATCCCCGCAGTTTGAGGAGCGAGTCGATCACGGCGTCGGCCGGTGGGAAGCTGCGCGTCGGGGCCGTGGGCAGACCGAGCCGGCGGGCGGTGGCGGTGTCGAGGCGCCCCTGGGCGGCCGAGTCCGCAGCGGTCCGCAGCGTGGTGTCGGGCCGGGCGGGTGGAGGGGGGGGCCGCCGCGGCGTCTGGGCGTCGAGTGCGCCAGCGCCAGCCAGCGCCAGGACGACGAGCCCGGCAGCGCCCGCCCCGCTGGCCCGCTCGCGACGAGCCCGGCGTTTGATCACGATCCACGCGCACCAAATGCTCACTTCGTACAGCGCCATCAGCAGCACAATCCCGACCAGCATCGACAGCGCATCCGGGGGCGCGAGCAACGCGGCGGCGACCGCCGCGATGGCCAGGGAGTAGCGCCGGTTGCGGGCGAGGAACTGAGGCGTCACCAGCCCGAGGGCCGTGAGGATCACTACCACGAGCGGCAGCTCCATGGCGAGCCCGATGGCGATCAGGAACTGCGCCGCGAACGAGAAATAGCCGTCGGCCGTGATGATCGGCGAGAACACCTGCGGTTGGAAGCTGAACAGCATGCGCAGCACACGCGGCAGTAGCCATTGATAGGCGACGGCCGCGCCGGTCAGGAACAGCACGACGCCGACCGAGAGCGCGGGCACGATCAACCGCTTCTCGCGGTTGTACAGCGCTGGTGTGAGGAACGCCCAGACCTGGTAGATCACCACCGGGGACGCGATCAGCAGGCCCAGGGCGAACGCGAACTTCAGGGTGATGAGGAACGGCTCGGTGGGACTGGTGAACTTGAGCTTGCCGTCGGGAAGCAGGGGGATGATGGGACGCATCAACATGCGGATCACGTCCACATGCTCGACGATTACCCAGCCCGCCAGGCTCGCCAACAGGACCGCCACGAGGCTCTTGAGGATGCGCCAGCGCAGCTCCTCGACGTGGTCGAGGAACGGCATCTCGGCCCGGTTCTCACGAGTCTCCGACACGCCGGCCCCCCCGACCCCGGCCCCAGACCCGGGAGAGGCTACCGCCCCAGGCGCTGGAGCTTGTCGCGCGCGAGGTTGGCTTCTGGAGAGCGGGGGTAGCCGGCGATGACCCGGGCGTAGTAGGTCCGCGCCGCCGCCTTGTCGCCCCGCTGCTCGGCGAGGTAGCCCAGCTTGTAGAGCGCGGACGGGGCCCGCGGCGAAGTCGGATAGGTCTTCACGACCTGTTGGTACACCGCGGCAGCCGAGTCCGTGTTCTCCCCCGCAAACGACTCACCGATGAAGTAGAGCGCATCGGGTGCCCGCTCGTGGGTGGGGAACATCCGCAGGAACTCTCGAAAAGCCTGCCGCGCCGTGCCGTATCGGCTCGCCCGGTACTGCTGATACGCGAGGTCGTACATCTGCTCCGGCCCCGGACCCGCGGGATTCCCCGACGGAACGGCCGCGCCGCCCCGACTGGTGTCCAGGACCGGCACCGGCTGGCGGGCCTGCTCTTCCAGCCGGCCCCGCAGCTCCGTCAACCGCTGCTGGCTCTGGCCCGTCAGCTCCTGCACGCTGACGAGCTGCTGCTGCACGGCCAGCAGGTCAGTCTTCACGTCGCCGCGCAGCTGCACCAGGTAGGCCTGCTGCGCGACCAGTCGCTCCTGGATGGTGGCGAGCAGCGCACGCACCGTATCGACCGCGGCCACGTGCTGGCTGTCCGCCCGGGCGCGCTCGACGCGTAAGGCCTCGACCTGGAGCTCGACCCGCCGGACGTCGCCTTTCAGCGCGCATCCGGCGGTGAGCCCCAGGGCGAGCACGAACGGCCCGGCGTGTTTCAACCGGCGATCCGGGTCGTCACGGCTGCTTCAGGTTGTCGCCGCCGGCCAGAATCTCGAACTCGTCCCGGCGATTCTGGGCCCACGAATCCTCGTCGTGGCCTTGAGCGATCGGCCGCTCTTCGCCGTAGGACACGGTCTCGATGCGGCTCGGATCGATGCCGTGACTGACCAGGTACTGCTTGGCCGCCGTCGCGCGACGGTTACCGAGCGCCAGGTTGTATTCGTCGGACCCGCGCTCGTCGCAATGGCCGCTGATGCGAATCCGCAGCGCCGGGTTCGCCTGGAGGATCGCCACCTTCTGGTCCAGGACCGCGGCGTCCCCACCCCGGATGATCGCCTTGTCGTAATCGAAGTGGATCATCGTCGCGAGCAGGGTCCGCACCGCCTCCGTCGACTTTCCGAGCGCGGCCAGCGAGTCGGCAATCCGCCGCTGGCGCTCCCGTTCGGCTTCCTCGCGCTCCCGGGCATCGCGTTCCGCCCGCGCGATGGAGTCCGCGCGTAGCCGGTCGGCCTCCGCTGCCGAGTCCGCGTTTATGCCTGCCGGCGCGGGCGTCGTCTCCGGCGTCTTGCCGCCGCACGCGGCCATGGCCGCGACGGCGAGACCGCTCAGCAGGAGCAAGGGTAGACGTTTCATCGGTTGAAGTCCTCTCCGATTTCAAGGGGTCGACGATGCGGTCTCCGGCAACCGCGGAGACCAGGCCGGCAGGCGCGCGCCGCTCTTCTGGAGCAGCGGACGGATGCGGCCGGTTTCCACATCGATGATCCAGAGCTGCCGATACCCTGAACGATCCGACACGAACGCCATATGACGGCTGTCGGGTGCCCAGGTTGGATCTTCGTTCCGCCCGACCGAGGTGAGCTGCCGCACCGCGCGCGTCCGCACGTCGAGGACGAACACCTGCAAGGTACCGCCCACGTCGCGGTGGAAGGCGACCGTCTGGCCGTCGGGCGACCACTCCGGCGCATTGGACGAACCTGTGGCACCGTAGTCGAACGGCGCGAACAGCTGCTGGTCCGTCCCGTCCGCCGCCATCACGTAGATCTGCGGCAGCCCGGCTCGCGTCGACACGAACGCGATCCGCAGGCCGTCGGGACTGTAGGTCGGTGACAAGTTGTCGTAAAAGCGCCCCACGGTCAAGCGCTGTAAGCAGCAGCCCTCCTTGAAGTTCACCGTATAGAGGTCGGTGCCCTCCTCGGTCGCGCGGCTGAAGGCGAGCGTCTTGCCGTCGGGTGAGAACGCCGGCGTGAAGTCGAGCGCCTGACCGGTGGTGGCGACGGGGGCGCGTTTCCCGCTCCCCACCTCCTGGATGAACAGGCGACCGTGGCCCTGCCAGAATTCCATGTATGAGAAGCGACGCCCGTCCCGCGCCCACGCGGGCGACATCGCCTGGTGATCGCTCGACGACACGAGCTGCTGGTCGGCGCCGTCCTGATCGATGGTGTACACCTTGCCTTCCATCACGAACAGGACCCGTGTGGCGGCGGTGCCGCCCACGCCGAGCGCCGCTTCCAGCACGCGGTCGGCCAGCTGATGGACCACCAGGCGAAACCCGGGGTCCTTGAGCGCCGGCAGACGTGCACGGACCTCGCGCCGCACGCCGCCCGCCGCTACGTCGTGCACGGTGACGATCGTGGTATCGTCCGGCGCGGGCGTGACGGCGACCGCGAAGTCGGCGCCCAACGCCTGGTACAACGGATAGTTGAGCGTGCTCGCAGCCGCTGCGCCCGCTCCTCCGGTCCCGCGCCCCGCGCCGCCTGCCGCCGGAGGGCGGGGGCCGGGCGCCGCGGCCGTGACCCGGATCGAGTCACCGCCAGGCAACGTGATCAGCTCGAAGCGGTCGCTGTAGTCGAGGTCCCGCGACAAGATGGCGCGCACCGAATCGAGCGCGGGTGCATGCACCGGCAACACGACCATGCCGGGGCGCACCCCGGGCCGGTAGATGATGCCGATGCGAACGCCCCGATCAATGGCGGAGGTGTCTTGAGCGTCGGACCGTCGGACGGTCGGACCGACGGACAGAACCACGAGGCCGAGGAGAAGCCGCCTCATTGGCGCTTCCCGGAGAAGTAGAACCGGACGAAGAGCACGTCGGCATCCCAGCCGTCGGGGAGCGCGCGGAACGCCTTGATGCGCCCCGCCTGCTCGACCGCCCCCTGCGCTTCGAGGTCGAACGCATAGCTCCCCGAGCGTTTGAGGAGCTGGAGATCGCTCACCGACCCGTCGCGATGTACCAGGAACGAGACCTCCGCCTCGAGAGGAGTACTTTGGAACGGGCGCTGCCAGACCCGCAGCACCTGCGCCACGATGTTCTGCAAGTACTCGGGGAACGGAAATTCCACCCCTTCCGTGCTCACCGTGGCGACGTCCGTGCCGGTCGACGGCTTCTCTCCCGGGAGCGGCGCCACGTTGGGCGTGGTGCGCGGCGCGGCCTCGCGCTTGGTGTTGTCCGCCACCGGCGGCGGCGGCGCCGGGGATACGGTGCTCTTCGGCGACTTGGCTTTCGGTGCCGGCGCAGGCTTGGCCTCGGCCGGTCGATCCACCGCCGCGGGCGCCTTGCGCGCGTCCTCGGTCGGCTCGGGCGCGGCCACGAGGTGCACACGATACGTCGGAGGCACGGGTTTGCGCGCGGAAGCCGCCCCCGCCACCAGAAACAGCCCGGCGAGCGCGTGCACCGCGACGGTACCGACGAGTCCGACGCCCGCGCTCTCCGAACCCCGGGACCGGCGTCTCACCGCTCGACCACCTCCGGCTCCGCGACGAGACCGACGTCGTTCACGCCCGCCGCGCGAATGGCCGCCAGCACCTGCACCACGTCCGCGTACGGTACCCGACCGTCGGCCCGGAGGTACACCCCAGTGGGGCGTTTGGTTCGCACGAACGCCGGAAACGTGGCCCGAAAATCCGCGTATGAGAGCGCCGCCTGATCCATGAAGATGTGGCCCTCGCGGTCGAGGGTCACCACCAGGCCCGACTTCGGCTCGAGCGGCTTCGCCTCGGCGCGGGGCAAGCGGACGTCCACGCCCCCCTGCATGATCGGCGCGGTGATCATGAAGATGATCAGCAGCACGAACGCCACATCCACGAGCGACGTGACGTTGATGTCGGCGTTCAAGGGCAGCTCGCCGTGCCCGCGCAGCCCCCCTCCGCCGCCGCCCAGCAGCCCGGCCATTAGAGCCTCCCTTCGCGCGCCATCGTGCCGATGATTTCCTGGGCGAACCCTTCCAGCTCACCGGCGAATAGGCCGAGGCGGTTCACGAACAAGTTGTAGGCCATGACGGACGGCACGGCCACCGCGAGCCCGGCGACGGTCGTGACCAGCGCTTCGGCGACGCCCGGAGCCACGGCCGCGATGTTCCCGGAGCCACCGACGGCGATCCCGATGAACGCGTCCATCACGCCCAGTACCGTCCCGAGCAGCCCGAGCAGCGGGCTGACCGAGCCGAATGTGGCCAGCCAGGGAAGGAAGCGCGCCGCCGCGTCGCGCTCCGCCGCGACCTCCTTCGCGAGCACCATGCGCAGCGCCTCGAGCTGCGTCGTGGTCAGCGCGGTCTGGGTCGCAACCGCCGGGCCGTTGTCCTTCAACCCGCCGGGCTTCAACTCGGAGAAGAAATTGATGCCCTCGCGCAGCAGGCGGTTGTAGGGCGAGGCGGGCAGCCGCATGGCGGCGTGGTACGCGTCGTCGAGCCGCGTCGCCCGCTCGATCTCGGCCATGAAACGGTCGGCCTGCCGACGCATCCGGCGGAACTGCCACCACTTGAGGAAGATGAGATACCAGGAGACGATGGAAAACACGACGAGAACGGCGAGGACGAACTTGGTCTCGCGGCTCGACGTGAGAACCAGCTCCCAGGGCGTTGTGGGGACCGCCCGGCCCACCTGAAAGAGCACGCTATCAGCCCTCCCTAGTTCTCGTAGCCATGCGGGTGCGCCTGGTGCCAGGCCCACGCGCTCGCGAGGATTTCCTCGAGACCCGAGTGCCGCGGCCGCCAGCCGAGGACCGCTTCGGCCCGACCCGCCGCCGCGACGAGCTCGGGCGGGTCGCCGGGGCGGCGCGGCCGTGCCACCGCCGGAATCTGCCCGCCCGTGACGCGCCGCGCCGCGTCGACGACCGCGAGCACGGAGTACCCGACCCCGGTCCCGAGGTTCACCGCGATGGCCCTGCCCCGTGCTCCCGCCTCTGCCGGATCCGCCTCGAGCGCCCGCACGTGCGCGTCGGCAATGTCCAGCACGTGCACGTAGTCCCGCACCGCCGTCCCATCCGGTGTGGGGTAATCGGTCCCCTGGACCTCGAGCGCTGGTTGCCGCCCGGAGGCTACGCGGAGCACGTTGGGGATGAGATGCGTCTCGGGCAGGTGATCCTCACCGTGCCGGGCGGTCGCCCCGGCAGCATTGAAATAGCGCAGGCTGAAGATCGTGGCGCCGTCCGCGCTCGCGTAGTCCGCGAGCAGCCGCTCGAACTCGCGCTTCGTCTCACCGTATGGGTTCACCGGCGCCAGCGGCGCGTCCTCCGGGATCGGCGTCGCGCGTGGATGGCCATACACGGCGCACGACGACGAAAACACGACGCGCCGTACGCCCGCCGCGGCAACGCCCTCGAGGAGCACCCGCCCGGCCGCCACATTGTTGGCGCGGTACTTCTCAGGCTCGGCCACAGACTCTCCCACCAGGGCATAGGCAGCGAGATGCACCAGTGCATCGCACGGGTGACGTCGGAGCAACGCGTCGAGGACCCCCCGGTCTCCAATTCCGCCCTGCACGAACGTCGCGTCAGGCGCCACCGCCTTCCGGTGGCCGCGACTCAAATCGTCCAGCACTACGACGGTGTGGCCCCGGGCGAGAAGCTGCCCCACCACGACGCTGCCGATGTAGCCCGCCCCGCCGGTGACGAGGACGCTACCCCTCATCCCGCCGCTCCAGGCCGAAGAGCCGCCTCAGGGCCTCGAGCAGGCCGTAGCCGCGCCCGGCCTGCGCGGCCTCCTTGAGGGCGATGGTGGGCTGGTGCAGAAACTTGTTGAGGAGCGTGTGGCTGAAGTGCTCGATCTCTGCCCGCTCATCGGGGCTCAGATGCGAGAGGCGGCGCAGCGCGCGCTCCAGCTCCGCGGCGCGCACCTGGTCCAAGCGCTCGCGGAACTCCTTCAGGACCGGCACGACGACCAGCCCGCCGTACCAGGCCCAGAAGCGCTCCACCTCCTCGCTCACGATGCTCTCCGCCGCCGGGATGTCGCGGCGGCGCTCCACGGCGGCCTGCGCCGCAACCGCCTGGAGATCGTCGATGTCGTACAGGAAGACGTTCTCGAGCTGGGCGACCGCGGGCTCCACATCACGTGGCATACCGAGGTCGAGGATACAGAGGGGACGCCCCCCCCGCCGGGCGATGGCCGGCGCCACGCGGTCCCAGGTGACGACCGCGTGCGGCGCCGCGGTCGAGCTGAGCACGATGTCGGCCTGGGCGAAATGGTCCCACGCCTCGTCCAGCGTGAGGGCGCGCGCGCCCAGCTGCTCGGCGATCGCGCGCGCGCGCTCGTAGGTGCGGTTGGCCACCACCGTGACCTGCACACCCTCGGACGCGAGGCAGGTGGCTGCGAGCTCCGCCATGTCTCCCGCGCCGAGGATCAGCGCCGAGCGGCCGGCGAGCCGTGTGAAGATCCGGGCCGCCACCGCGACCGCGGCGGAAGGCGCGGATGCCGCGCCGGTCGAGAGACCCGTCTCACTGCGCACGCGGGCGCCGACGAGCAAGGCGGATTGGAACAGCCGGTGCAAGACGGGGCCCGCCTGGGCCTTCGACGTCTCCCACGCGTCACGCACCTGCCCCTGAATCTGCGATTCGCCGAGAATCATGGCATCAAGCCCCGCGGAGACGCGGTACAGATGACGCACCGCATCGCGATCACGCTGGGTGTAGCCGTATTCGCTGGCGCTGCGACCGCCGCCCAGGCGCTCCGACAGGATCGCCCACACGGCCTGCGGCACGGCCTCGTCCGGCTCCGCGAGGTAGAATTCCGTGCGATTGCAGGTGGACAGCAGCACGCCGCCGCGCGCGCCCGCCGCCAGCACACGCTCGAGTGACGGCGGCACGTCGCGCCGCTCGTGAGCCAGACGCTCGCGCACCTCGAGCGGCGCCGTGCGGTGATTCACGCCCAGAACGGTGATGGTCATCGTCGGCCCACTCAGAGAAACCGCTGGGTTCCCGGCGCCGCGAGCTTGAGCGCGACGTACACGAGCAGCACCGCCGTGAAGCTCGCGATGCTCGCGAACGCAGCTCGCCGGCCAGCCCAGTGTCGCACCACCCGCACCCCCACGGCCCATCCCAGGACTGCCCAGGTGAGCATACCCCACACGACCTGGGCGGCGTCGACCGACGCGCCCCCGGCATATTGGACGCCGAACCCGAGCAGCACGCCCAGCGTCACGGTGGGGAATCCCAGCACCAGCGAGAGATGATTCAGCTGGTCCAGGCGCTCCAGCGGTGGGAACAACCGGAACACCGCCCCGAACCGCTTCGCCTTGAGCTCGTGGAACTGGAGCAGGTAGAGGGCGGCCGCGATGAACGCCAGCGCCAGCATGGCGAGGCCGAGCACGCTCACCGTGATGTGGAGGATCGACCAGGCGCCGCGCTCCGACGCGGGCGGGCCCTCCGGCGCGAGCCCAATGAGCAACGCCAGCCCGAGGAGCCCCGTCG
Source organism: Gemmatimonadales bacterium (assembly GCA_035488835.1). Lineage (GTDB taxonomy): Bacteria > Gemmatimonadota > Gemmatimonadetes > Gemmatimonadales > GWC2-71-9 > AG41. The sequence goes on along the minus strand of DATHKX010000023.1, from coordinate 12,690 downwards.
CAAGCGGCCCAGTGAACACGCCCACGGCTGACGCGCGAAACAGGCCCTCGCTCGCCACCTGGAGGGCCACGAGGAAGAGGGCGAGCATGGAGAGCGTCGGTGCGACGCCGAGGAAGGAGGTGAGTCGCGCCACGCCGATCACATGTGCCGCCAGCCCTAGCAGCGGAACGCCTAACCTCAGCACCCGCGGCGCCGGCCGCAGGCCGGCGAACGGTGCCAACGCGAGCGCCGTGGCCACTGCATACAGGCCCAGCGCGATCAGATGCGGAACGAGGACCACGGGACGGAAGCGCCGGCGCCGCGGGACACGGTCGCCGGCCGCTGATCAGGACGGCATCTTCCGGATGAGCCGCACCGGCATGCCCGCAACGAGTTTGGGGTGGCCGATATTCAGGATCAACCCCGAGGCCGAGTGATCGCGCGTGTGCACGATCTGGAGCACTACCTGCATCTGCTCGGACGACGTGCCCGGCACCCCCGTCGCCGGTCGGAATACTTCAAATACGTCGCCGGTCGTCACACCTTCCGCACGTCCCCGATTGATGAACACGATCTGCTGCGGACCGGCCAGCACGTGGAGATCCCGCTCGGCGACCACCACGCCCTCGAGTCCGCCGTTCACCGGGGTCGGGCGGACCTCACCCGGATCCTTGAACGGCTCGAGCGGCAGGGCGAGATGCCCGTCGTGAATGCGCCCGAACTGCATGATCACGTCGGCGAGCACCTGCCGCCGCTGCAGCTCGGTGACGCGCGCGACGCCGACCGGCACCACGACTCCTCCCCAGCCAGCGATGTCGCGGTCGATCCGCACGATGAGCAGTGAATCACCGACATGGTACGATGCGCCCCGCGGCGGTTGGATCGAAATCTGATCGAACGTCGTCGCGGTCGAGCGGTCCGTGAGCCGCGGGATGGCGGGGATGGACGTGTTGCCGAGCACGCGACCGTACGGGAACCTCTGTTGCTCGGTCAGGAAGCCCGCGGCGTAGAACTCGCCCCGGCGCAGCGGCCGATACGGCTGATTCGCGTAGGCCCGGAGCACGTCCCGCACTTCCTGCGTAGCCGTACGACGTCGATCGAAGATCGTCTGATAACCTTCGGTGGGCTCCGGCGGGGGCGCCTCGACCACCGTCGCCGTATCGAACATGGGGGTCGTGTCCGGCCCGACCGCGACGACGGTGTCGGGCGCGGGCACGGCGTGCACCGTATCCCCGGTCTGTGGAGCCGCCGCCACGGACGTCGACTCCGGCGCCTGTGCCACGCTCGCTCCCGGAGCCAGGCTCAACTCCTGCCCCGGATAGATCCAGTGGGGATCGTCGATCTGCGAGGTGTTGAGCCGGTAGATCTCAGGCCAGAGGAGGGGATCGCTGTAGTAGAGCAGAGCGATGGACCAGAGGGTCTCGCCCGTCGCCACGACGTGGGTGGCGGGCAACTGGCCCAGCGGGGCCGGCGCCGCCGCTGCTTCGGAGGTGTCCTGCGCCGGCAGCGAGGTATCCGGTCGAGCCTGCGTCGTATCCTGCGCCGCCAGCGCGGGCGCCAGCCCCGCGAGCAGCCCTGCTACAAGGGCGAGCAGGGCTGCTCGTTCAGAACGGCAGATCGTCGTCCTCCTCATCCAGGGCCTCCGGGAACGCGTCGAGCGATTCCGCCTTGCCCCCTCCCTCGGGCTCTACCTTGGCGGCCGCCTTGGCCCGCGCGAAATCGCCGGACCCTTCGCCGCCTTCCCGAGACGACAAGAGGATCACTTCCCGCGCGATGATCTCGGTGGTGTACCGGGTCTGCTTCTCCCGATCTTCCCAGGTTCGGTACTCGACGCGCCCCTCGACGTAGATCCGGTTCCCCTTCTTCATGTACTTCTCGGCCAGATCCGCCAGCTGGGCGCCTTTGTTGTTCCAGCAGATCACCCGATGCCATTCGGTCTTTTCCTGCTTCTCCCCACCCTGCCCCGTCCACTGCCGACTGGTCGCCAGAGACAAGGTGGCGACGCGGGAGCCATTGTTGGTGCTCCGCACCTCGGGATCGGCCCCCAAGTTCCCGATTAGCATGACTTTATTGAGACTCCGGCTCACAACAGACCTCCAGACGCTGGGCGGGTCTGGACCAAGGGCGACAACAGTATATGACCCGCAAGTTATTCTGTCAATCAAAGATACGCCACTTGTGCTAAAGTTTTGCAGACCCCCCCTCTGCAGGAATGGCAGCCCGTAGAACCACTGCATCCTCGACCGGCCGCCGGTAGTAACCCGACCGGCGCGCGACTTCGCCGAACCCGAGCGACTCGTACAGCTGCCGGGCCGCCGCGTTCGACGCCCTCACCTCGAGGTACACGGTGCGGACGCCGCGCCCAGCGAGCTCCTGGAGCACGCGCTCTACCAGCGCGCGACCGATCCCCTGGCGTCGGTGTGCTGCCGCCACGCCGAGGTTCAGGATTTCTCCCTCGTCGGCGGCGGAGTGCGCGATGATGTAGCCCGCGACGACGCCCCGCCGTTCGGCCACGAGGAACGGTACCCCCGACGTGACGCACTCCGTGAAGTCGTTCGCCGACCAGGGATCGGAGAACACGGCTCGCTCGATCGCGTCGACGTCGCCGACGTCAGCCAGCCGGGCGGGGCGAATCGGGCAACGGACGCCCGTGGCGCGCCTCCCATCTGGCCTGCGCTTCCGCAGGACGTCCATATACGGGCTCCGCGGTGGCCGGGTCCTCGATGATCCGGCCCGTGCCCTCCCGTTCCAAGAGGGCCAGGAGCAACGTGGCCGCCGGCGGCAGGCCCTCGAGCGGCACCGGAGCGGTCCCGATCCAGCGGGCCACCTCATCGGCGTAGCGCAGCGCCCCGTCGCCCACGACCATGCGGGGCCGCACCGGCGCGACCCGCGCCAGCTCCGCTACCGTGAGCACGGCGGGCGCGACCAGGGTCTCTACCCGATCGGGGTGAAACACGTACACCGCTCCATAGACCTGTCCGCGGAGCGCATCGAAGCACGCCGCCACGGGCTCCGACCCCAGCTTGAGAGCGGCTCCCGCGGCGGCGGCCATCAGCGAGGGAATGGCCCGGAGCTCGAGCCCCGCTTCATGAGCGAGCCCTTTCGCCGTCGCCCAGCCGATCCGCAACCCGGTGAAGCTCCCGGGACCGTCGCCTACCACGAGGCCGTCGAGGTCCGCCGGTCGAACGCTCAGCCGGCTGAGCGCGAAGTCGACGAGGCGAATGATCTCGGCTGCGTGACGACGGCGTCCCTGCACGTGCGCTCCGCTCTGCGCCGCCGGCGGTCGACCAGCGGCGACGCTCGCGATGTCGGTCGCGGTATCGATGGCGAGCCAGATGCCGCTCAACCCCACCCCCCCCATGTGCGGAATGCGGAATGCGGAGTGCGGAATTGTGGGGGACAATTCGATACCGGAGCATACCCATCCAAATCGACGACCGGACGGTCCATTCCGCATTCCGCACTCCGCATTCCGCACTCGCGAGCCGTTGCAGGGCTTCTCATCGGATCTCCTCGAGCTCGCGAACGTCTGCTGCCTCACCGTACGTCAGGCGAAAGTGCCGATCCAGCGGCGGCGCCCACGGTCCCGCGCGCTCGGGCCACTCGATCAGCACGATGGCCCCGTCGCGCACCATGTCGTCGAACCCCAAATCCTGTGCTTCGGCCGGAGACCGGAGGCGGTAGCAGTCGACGTGATAGACGAGCCGGCCATCGGGCGCCCGGTACTGATGGACCAGCGCGTACGTCGGACTCGTGGCGAGCCCCCGCGCCCCCAGCCCGCGGCAGATCGCCTGCACGAACGTGGTCTTTCCCGTGCCGAGCTCGCCGGAGAGCCCGATCACGGCCGGCGCCGTCAGCTCGCGGCCGAGCGTCTCACCGAACCGGTTGAGTGCGTCCGCGGAGAGGCGCATGAGAGGGGCGTAGGGCGTCGCCGTCCGCTCGCAGCTCGAGGATCTGATCCCGCAGCACTGCGGCCAGCTCGAAGTCGAGCTCTTCGGCGGCGGCCTGCATCTGGCTCTCGAGCAGGTTGATGAGCGCATCGCGCTCTTTGGCATCGGTGGGGCGGTGGAAGCCCGCGTCGACCGGCTTGACGGTCTTCGCGTCCGCGAAGCGCGTCGCGAATCGCACCTGGTCCACCGACTTGACGATCGATCGTGGCGTGATGCCGTACCGCTCGTTGTGCTCGAGCTGTGTCTGACGCCGGCGGCTCATCTCGTCGAGAGCGCGCTGCATCGAGCCCGTGACCCGGTCGGCGTACAGGATCGCCCGGCCATGGAGGTGCCGCGCCGCGCGGCCGACGGTCTGGATGAGGGACCGATCCGAGCGCAGGAAGCCCTCCTGGTCGGCGTCGAGGATGGCCACCAACGACACCTCGGGAAGATCGAGCCCTTCGCGCAGCAGGTTGATCCCCACGAGGACGTCGAACTCGCCCAGCCGCAGGCCGCGGATGATCTCGACGCGCTCGATCGCGTCGATTTCGGAATGCAGATAGCGGACCCGCACGCCGTGCTGTTGCAGGTAATCGGTGAGGTCTTCCGCCATGCGCTTGGTGAGGGTGGTGACGAGCACGCGCTCGTTCTTCGTCTCGCGCAGCCGGATCTCGTGCAGGAGGTCGTCTACCTGGCCCTTCACCGGGCGGACCTCCACCTGCGGGTCGACGAGCCCGGTGGGCCGGATGATCTGCTCGACCACGACACCGCCGGAGAGCCTGAGCTCCTCCTCCCCCGGCGTCGCGGAGACGAACAGCATGCGGGGCACGAGCTTCATGAACTCGTCGATCCGCAGCGGCCGGTTGTCGAGGGCCGACGGCAGGCGGAACCCGTAGTCCACCAGCGTCTGCTTGCGGGAGCGGTCTCCTTCGAACATCCCCGCGACCTGTGGCAGCGTCTGGTGCGATTCGTCGATGATGCAGAGGTAGTCCTCGGGGAAGTAGTCGAGCAGGCACGCGGGGCGCTCGCCGGGGGCGCGCCCCGTCAGGTGTCGGGAGTAGTTTTCGATCCCGGTGCAGCGGCCCACTTCGAGCAACATGTCGATGTCGAAGTTGCTGCGCGATTCGAGGCGCTGCGCCTCGAGCAGCTTGTTCTGGACTCGGAGCTCGGCGAGGCGCTCCTTGAGCTCCGCGCGGATCGCCGCAACGGCGCGCTCGATCGTGGGCCGCTCGGTCACGAAGTGGGTGGCCGGATACACCGCGGCCCGCGCCAGCTCCGCGATGGTGTTCCCGGTGAGGGGATCGATCTTCGCGATCCGCTCCACGGTGTCACCCCAGAATTCGACGCGCACCGCCTGCTCGTCGTACGCCGGGAACACTTCGATCGTATCCCCCCGCACGCGGAACGTCCCGCGCTCGAAGGCGGTGTCGTTGCGCTGGTACTGGACCCCGACCAGCGCCTCGAGCAGGGCGTCGCGGCCGCGCTCCTCGCCGACGGCCGCCGTCACGAGCCGCTGGCGGTACAGCTCCGGGTCGCCCAGGCCGTAGATCGCCGACACGCTCGCCACGATCACCACATCCTCGCGCTCCATGAGGCTGGACGTGGCGCGCAGCCGCAGCCGGTCGATGTCGTCATTGATCGACGAGTCCTTGGCGATGTACGTATCGGTCTGCGGGACGTAGGCTTCGGGCTGGTAGTAGTCGTAATACGAGATGAAGAACTCGACGGCGCTCTTCGGGAAGAACGACTTGAGCTCGCCGTAGAGCTGGGCGGCCAGGGTCTTGTTGTGGGACAGCACGAGGGTGGGGCGTCCGAGCCCGGCGATGACGTGGGCCATGGTCATCGTCTTGCCGGAGCCGGTGACGCCGAGCAGTGTCTGGTAACGGTCGTCGCGCGCGAGGCCCGCCGCCAGCTCCCGGATGGCGCGTGGCTGATCCCCCGCGGGCGCGAACGGGGATACGAGGTCGTACAGCATCAAAGAAAGTTAACCGACCGGGGCTTGCGTCTGGGGGCCCGACTCGCGGCGGGACACGTCCATCACACCCTTCACCCGCCGGATCGCCCGGATCACCTTGTTCAAGTGGGTCTGATTCTCGACCTCCACCAGCACGGAGCCGAAGACCGCGCCGTCGCGCGTCGAGATCTCGGCGGAGCGGATGTTGGTGCCCGATTCACTGATGGCGGTGCAGATGTCGGCATAGAGGCCACGGCGGTCCTCCCCGCCGACGGCCAGGCGCACGACGAACGTCTCCCCCTCGGATTCCTGCCAATCGATCTCGATGCGACGCTCGGCCTCGGCCGAGAGCAGGAGGAGGTTGGGACAATCCGAGCGGTGGATCGAGATACCGCGGCCCTGGGTGACGTATCCGACCACCAGGTCGCCCGGCACCGGCTGGCAGCACTGGGCATACCGCACCATCAGCCCATCCACCCCCTGGATCTTGATGCCGCGTCCCAGGCGGATACGCTGCATCATGCGGCCGAAGGCGGTCGGCTTGGGCGCCTGGAGCTCCTCGGCGGGCAGCTCGGGGTACAGCGCGCGCATCATGGTGCCGAGCGCGATGTCGCCCCGCCCCAGCGCGGCCTGCAGCTGTTCCGCCGTCCCGACGGAGAGGTCGGTCGCGGCGCGCTCCAACCGCGCGGCGTCCGGTAACGTGAGGCGGCGCCGCCGCACCTCCCGCGCGAGGATCTCCCGCCCGAGCTCGAGGCTCTTCTCGTGCTCTTCCCGGCTGATCCATTGCCTGATCTTGTGGCGGGCCCGGGCGGTCTGCACGTGGGCGAGCCAGTCGCGGGACGGCTTGGCCTGCGGGCTGGTCATTACCTCCACTGTGTCGCCGTTCTTGAGCGGGCGGTGCAGCGGCGCGATGCGGCCGTTGATGCGCGCCCCCTGACAGTGTTGGCCGACCTCCGTGTGCACCGCGAACGCGAAGTCGATCGGCGTCGCGCCCTTCGGCAGGCGTTTCACGTCGCCGCGGGGCGTGAAGACGAAGATCTCGTCCTGGTAGAGGTCGACCTTCAGGAACTCGAGGAACTCCTCGGGCGTGTGCGCGTCCTGCTGCAGCTCGAGCAGCTGGCGGAACCACGCCAGATGGCGGTCCAGCTCGTCCGGGCTCTTGCGCCCCTCCTTGAACAGCCAGTGCGCCGCGATGCCGTACTCGGCGGTATGGTGCATCTCGTGGGTACGGATCTGGACCTCGTACAGCTGGCCGCTCGGTCCGAACACGGTGGTGTGGAGCGACTGGTAGCCGTTCGACTTCGGGCTCGCGATGTAGTCCTTGATGCGCTCCTGCAGCGGGGTCCACTTGTGGTGGATCACCCCCAGCACGTGGTAGCACTCCGGGATGTCGTTCACCAGCACGCGCACCGCGAGGAGGTCGTAGATCTCCTCGAACGGCTTGTCGCGCTTCTTCATCTTCTTATAGATCGACCACAGGTTCTTGGGGCGGCCGGTGATCTCGTAGCCCGTGAGTCCGGCGCCCCGCAGCTCCTCGGCGAGCGGGATCCGCAGCCGCTCGATGGTCTCCTCCCGCTCGCTCTTTCTCGCCTTGACCTTGCGCGCCAGCGCGCGGTACTCCTCCGGCTCGAGGAACTTGCAGGCGAGGTCCTCCAGCTCAGCCTTTACGCCTGCCATGCCGAAGCGGTGCGCCAGCGGCGCGTAGATCTCGCGGGTCTCGAGCGCGATGCGGCGCCGCTTTTCGGGGTCCAGGTGCTCGAGCGTCCGCATGTTGTGCAGCCGGTCTGCGAGCTTGATGATGATGACGCGGGCGTCCTTCGCGACGGACAGGAGGAGCTTGCGGTAGTTCTCGGCCTGCTCCTCCACCGTCGACCGGAAGGTGAGGGTGGACAGCTTCGTGAGCCCGTCGACCAGCTCCGCCACCTCGGGGCCGAAGGTGCGCCGGATGTCTTCGACCGAGACGTCCGAGTCCTCGACGACATCATGCAACAGAGCCGCCGCGATGGTGACCGAGTCCATCTGCTGCTCGGCGAGAATCGTCGCGACGGCGACGGAGTGCGAGACGTAGTCGTCGCCCGATTGGCGCTTCTGGCCCCGGTGGGCCTGGGCGCTCATCGCGTAGGCCCGTGTCAGGAGGTCGAGGTCGAGCCGGTCGCGCTGCAGCGCGACCGCCCGAGCGAGCTCGGGGGCGAGGAGCGGGGCGGTGCTGGTCACCTGTGGACGATGGCGAAGCGCGTCGGCGGCGTCAACGGAGCGGCTAGAGGCCAGCCTTCAGGGGAGCAGTGCCGCCGCATGAATCCCGTCGCTCGACGATTAGAACGTCGAGGTCATCCCCGCCAGCACGCGCCGGCCGATCACCGAGCCGCCATAAACCTGGAAGCGCTGCTGATCGAGAAGGTTCGTGGCGTTAGCGTACACGCGGAGATGAGGATTGATGCGGTAGCCGGCGTTCAGGCTCACGATCTGGCTCGCCGGAATATCCCCGTCCCAGACCCCCGTCGTCCAATGGTACCCGGACACGATGCGTGCATCGACACCCACATCGATACCCTGGCGACCCGCGTACGCCAGTGAGATAGCGCCCTTGTTGTGCGGGGTGTTCGGAGACAGCACGTTACCCACGAGGTTGTGCTGGATGGCGGAGTTGTACCACGTGTAACTCGCGCTCACGGTCAGCAGGCGGCTGAGCGAGATGCTGCTGCCAAACTCGACGCCCCATTCGTCGACGGTCCCGGCGTTGCCGAACGAGAGGACGATGGCGGTCGTGCCGTCGGGCAGGCGCGTCAGGCCATTCTGGACTGTGCTGCCGCGGGCTGCGAGCGCACTCAGCACCGCCGCCTCGACCGCCGCCCGGGAGGCGGCAGGCACGGCGCTCGGCGCGGTCCACGGCCGATACTTCGGGTTCAAGCCCGTCGTGCCCACCGGCAGTCCGCCGGTCGTGAAGTTCTCAATTCGGTCGGCATACGCATCCAGAGTGATGAACGCGCGCCAGCCGATTTGGCCCTTGTAGCCCACCTCGTAGCTCGTGACCGTCTGCGGTACGAGGAGAGGGTTCCCCAACAAGGACTCGGGGACCGCGGCGGAATTGGTGAACAACGTTCCGGTCGGGACGGCGGCAAGGGCCGGACCCACCGAGGGGTCCGCCCGGAGTTGGGCCTCGATCTCGCTCAGGTTCTGAACGCCGGGGCTGGCGGGCGATGCAGCAAACAGGCTGGGCAGACCCGGGGTGAGAAACGCGCGGTTCACGCTCACGCGCAGCGCATGGTTCTTGGCGGGGGTGAAGACGAGCGCGGCCTTGGGCGAGAGCTGCGGAGTGTAGAGGTTCGCGTCGTCCCAGCGCACCGCGCCGATCACGCGCACGAGCCCGACGCGGTACTCGACCTGCGCGAACGCGCCGTAGTACTGATCGCTGCGGTCGTCGTACGCCAGGCCAATGACCGTTCCTTTCGAGTTGACCACGTTGTCCTGGATCGAGGCCCCCACCACCGCGCGGCCCGCCTCCCCGGCGAACTTGTGGCTCGTGTGTCCTTCCAGGTGAAATGCGCCCTCGGAGCTATAGATTGGCGTCCCTGGGCCCAGCCTGACCTGACCCCGCGGCAACGAGAGACCCGAATACCAGGCGGAGACGCCGCTCCCACCCGCGTCCCACGCGAGACGCATCCAGGGGCGCACGAGCCGGCGGGCTTGGCTGCGGCCGCTGCCGGCGATGAAGACGGGGTTGTCCTCTTGCGCCGCGCCGCCCTCGAGCGTGACCATGGAGCGATTGGCGTAGTAGTCCACCCGCGCGGACCCGTACACGGTGACCAAGGGGTTAGGCGTGCCGAGTGCCTGGCCGGTCGCGGAATCCCGCGTCTGCCCAAGGAGGGCGACGCGCTCGGGCCCCGGACTCGTCGGCGGCGTCGTGGTGGCGGGTGCATACTCCTGCTTCCAGTCGGATAAGTCTTTGGCGGTGCGCGACCGCGTCCAGTCGTCACTGCGGGTGTAGCCGAGATTCACCCGATACCCGAGCCGGCCGTTGAGCCAGACGTCGGCCTGTCGCAGGTCGGCCCGCGCAGTGCCGAGCTCGCCACCCCCCAGCGTGAGCTTCGTCCCGACGACGTCGCGGGCAGGCGGTGTGGTGATGTTGATGACCCCGTCATACGCGTTCGCGCCATACAACGCCGACCCCGGACCGCGGATCACCTCGATCTGCCCGAGGTCCTCGAGGGGCTCCGACAAGGCTCCCCAGGTTTGGCGTATCACCAGGGCAGTGGCAAGCTCGCGCCCGTCCTGCAACACCAGCATCTTGCGGCTGAGCATGGTGTTGAATCCGCGCGCGTTGACGTTGAAGTCGTTTACCCCGCTCTGGGTGACGTCGAGCCCTGGCACGCGGGCCAAGGCAAGCGGGATCTGGCCGGTGATCGTCAGGGGCTCGGCCGTGGCGGGCCGCACCACGTCCACCGCCGCTGGGGCGTCGATCATCCGGTCCGGCGCCCGCGACACGCCTTCCACGAGCACGGTGCCCAACTCGATCGGCTCAGGGTCGAGCACGGCGTCGGCGGTCGCCGGGGTTCCGGCAGTGACGGTCACCGTCACCTGGCGCATCGCGTAGCCGATCCGACGGAACTCGAGGCGCTGCGGGCCGGCGGGAACGCGGGGCAGGACGTACCGCCCTATGGCGCTGGTCGCCACCGAAAGGCCGAGGCCCTGAACCGCGACTGCGACCCCGCTGAGCGGCTGGCCGTCCGGATCGGTCACTGTGCCGCCGACGGCTCCGCCGCTCTGGGCGTGGCCGCGCGATGGCAGCACGCAGGCCAGAGCGGCGATGAACGAGACGGGAATCGCGAAGCTGCGGGCCTTGGCACGGGTCATGACCACCGCCCAGCCGGAAGATGAGGCTAGTACGTTCTCGGCAAAACCGAATCCTGCACTGCGGTGTCAGGAAGGCCTATGCGGCGTGCGAGATCCCGGAACCGGGGGTCGGACCGCAGCGTTTCGAAGCGATCATCTATGGTGAGGAACATCAGCACTCCCACCCGCTCGCGAAACGCTCGCTCGAGCCACGCAAAGGCGCTGTCTCTCTCACCAAGGAGCGCATAGTCACCGGCAACACTGTACGGGCGCGGTCGAGGATGGGCGTCATGCGCTCGCCCTCCTGCTTCCCGGAGATGTCCCCACAGGTAGGTCCTCTTGGCGGCGGCGAAACCGGATGCCCGATAGTCGCGCTCGACTGATGCGGCGACTTCCTGCTTGCCACCAAGTCTCAGGACCACCAGCCATTCGGCCATGGCTTCGCCAAACCTCCCCTGTCGCTCGTAAATATCAGCGATCCGACGATGCCGACCTCCCGAGTTGAGATCGGGGTCAGGGACGTCGCTGTAGTATTGCAGCGCTTCGTCGTAACGACCGGCCCGATGGAAGGTAGCGGCCAGGGAGTTCTGCTTGTTCGGAGAGAGCGGGTCCAGCTCCAGCGCCCGTCGCATCTCCCGAATGGCCGGGTCGAACTGGCCTCTGGCGCTGAGAAGCCAGCCGTACCACTGGTGAGCGAGGGCGCTGTTCGGGTTGAGCGCAATGGCTCGCTGCAATTCCTTTTCCCCAGCCGACCAGGACCATTGGAGCAACAGTGCGCCAGCGAGTGAGACACGCGCCTCGGAGAGCGTCTCGTCGAGTTGGATCGCTCGCTCCGCCGCGGCTCTTGCTTTGAACGACGCTACCCTTGCGGGCAAGAGGAGAAACTGTCCCATGTGTGCGTACGCATCGGACAGCCCCGCCCACGCCGGTGCGTAGCCCGGGTCTCGCTGAACTGCTCGTTGGAAGTATTCGATGCTCTTTCTCGTACCTTCCTCAGTCCACTCGTTCCACTCAGCCCGACCCCGGAGATACAGGTCATACGCGTCGGGGTCGACCGGGCGGGCGCGGGTACTCGCCACTGGACTCTGCTGCGAGGATGAGACCCTCATCTGGACTTCGTTCGTGATCGCCCGCGCGATTGCGTCCTGCAGGCCGAGCACATCTCGCAGATCGCGCTCGTAGGTCTCAGCCCAGAGGTGCCGGTCGGTAGACGCCTCGATCAACTGCGCCGTCACCCGCACCCGGTCGCCTACTCGCAGTACGGCTCCTTCGATCACCGCGTCGACGTGCAGCTGCCGAGCGATCTCGGGCAGCGTCTCGCGCGTCCCCTTGAAGTGCATCGTCGAGGTATGCGAGATCACCCGCAGCCCCCCGAGTCCGGCGGTCTTGCCGAGCCTCGTGACGAGCGCCTCGGTCATGCCCTCGGCAAAGTATTCCTGCGTGGAGTCCCCCGAGAGGTTGCCGAGCGGCAGCACTGCGATGGATTGAATGCGTGGTGTAGCGGCTCGACCTAGCAGGCGAACCCGCAGTCCCCCGGTGTTCACCGCGAGCAAGACCGCGACCACAACGGCCATCGCTCCTGTCCACAGGAGAGGCCTGCCTTTGGGCATCGGCAAGGCTGGCGGGGCCGCGTCCGTCGACGCTTGCTCCTCAGCTGGACGCTCGCTCTGCCCCGCTTCCGACGCAGCTACGCTGTCTACCTTCGCGATGAACCGGTACCCGCGACGCGGCAGCGTCTCCACCAGTCGCGGGTTCTCGGCCGAGTCGCCCAGGGCGCTGCGGAGCTTGTGAATCGCTGCGTCGACGCCGACATCGAATTCCACAAACGTCCCCGCGGGCCAAATCGCCGCGCGCAGCTCCTCCCTCGTCACCACCTCGCCGGGGTGCTCCAACAGCAGCGCCAAGACCCGAAGCGGCTGCTGCTGCAGCTTGATCTTGATCCCCTGCTTGAAGAGCTCGCCCGCGCGAAGGTCCACTTCGAAGACCCCGAACCGGACC
>DATHKX010000022.1:0-2420 GCA_035488835.1 Gemmatimonadales bacterium | reverse complement strand
CCGCCTTCGCCGGGTTTACCTTGAAACTCCCCGAGATCTGGTGCATCTCTCCCGAGCGTCCATGAGCGACTCCTCCCGTCCACCGCGTCCGCGGGCACTATTCGTCGCCGCGCTGCTACTGCTCACGCTCGCCCTGGCGGGGGTACTGGCGCTGCAGGCGCACCGCACGTTCCTCGATCACCGAGCCACCGCCGAGCGCGTGCTGCGGGACAACGCGCGCCTCGCCGCCGCCCGCTTCGCGCAGCGCGTCGGTATGGAGCTCTATTACACGGCGTTCTGGCCCACGGTCAACGCGCTGTCGCATGCGAAGGCCGGGGTTCCGGGCACACCGCTGCCTGCCCCAGCCGCGCTCGCCGTCGGACTGGACTCGGCGGCCGCCAATTTCCTGAAGCACGCGCGTTACAGCTTTCGCTACGATCTCGCGAGCCGGCGGCTAGAGACGGCGGGTGGTACGCCCTCCCCGGCCGCGCGCGCATGGCTCGTCGACACGCTTCCCGCTCATGTACGCACCGTGTACGACCCCAAGGAGCGGCTCGCCGCCATGGTGCGCACGGTGGATGGCGTGCGGCGTGCTATCGTGTATACCGTCGCCCAGGGCAAGTCCAGGGAGTCGGGGGCGGGCACCGTGCTTGGTGTCGACGCCGATCCCGCGACGTTCGCGGCGGTCTATACGATGGGCGAGGAGAAGATGCCCCTGCTGCCGCGGCCACTAACGGGCGGGGTGATCTACGATTCCCTCGGCTCGACGATCGTGACCGAGGCCGGCGGGAGCGAGCTGTACCGCTCACCCGTGCAATACGAGCCGACCTTTGCGGACCGTGACAGTGTCGAGGCGATGATGGGTGGGATGCGCGTGCAGGTGTCCCTGCGCCCCGACATGGCGCCCAAGTTGATCATCGGTGGGATGCCTCGCGACCAGCGGCCGCGCTTGCTCATCCTCCTGGCCCTTACGGCGGGGCTGGTCGCTGTGGCCTTGCAGCAGTTGCGACGTGAGTATGAGCTGGCGCGACTGCGCGCCGACTTCGTTTCGGGTGTGTCCCACGAGCTGCGCACGCCGCTCGCTCAAATCCGCATGTTCTCGGAGACCCTGCTGCTCGGTCGCGTCCGCTCCGACGAAGAGCGCGAGCGGTCGCTCGAGATCATCGACCAGGAGGCGCGCCGGCTCACCCACCTAGTGGAGAACCTGCTCCACTTCTCGCGTTCGGAGCGGCGGCTCACCCGGCTCTCGCCGGCGCCGGCGTCGCTCGCCCCGCTGCTGCGCGAAGCAGCCGAAGGGTTCGCGCCGCTCGCCGCCGCGCGTGGCGTCAGCTTGTGGACCGAGCTCACCGACGGTGTGGTCGCGCCGGTCGACGCCGACGCCCTGCGCCAGATGCTCCTCAACCTGCTCGACAACGCGGTGAAGTACGGGCCGTCCGGCCAGACCGTGACACTCAGCCTCAAGGTGACCGACGGCCGGGCGCTGGTGTGCGTGGACGACCAGGGCCCCGGCATTCCCCCGGCCGACCGCGAGCGCATCTGGGACCGGTTCTGGCGGCTGGAGCGCGACCGCGGCTCGGCCGTCGCGGGCACGGGCATCGGCCTGTCCGTGGTGCGCGAGCTCGTGGCACTGCACGGCGGTCGCGTCTGGGCGGAGGACGCCCCCGCGTCGGAGCGTGGGGGTCGCGCCGGCAGCCGGTTCGTGATCGAGCTCCCGCTCGTGCCGCAGGCCCACACCGCGACCGGAGCCGGCCCCGTTCGGGTCGATGCGGGAGCGAGCGCGTGACGCGGATCCTCGTGGTGGAGGACAACGCCGATCTCGCGTTCGGTCTGCGCAACAACCTCGAGATCGAGGGCTACGAGGTCCTGGTCGTCGAGGACGGGACCCAAGGGCTGGCACGCGCCCGGGACGCCGGGGCCGACCTGATCATTCTCGATCTGATGCTGCCGGGCCTGGACGGCTACCGCGTGCTGCGCGCGCTGCGCGACGAGGGACGCCGCATGCCCATCCTCATCCTCACTGCGCGCGGCGAGGAAGCCGACAAGGTTCGCGGGTTGCGTCTGGGCGCGGACGACTACGTCACAAAGCCGTTCGGCGTGCTCGAGCTCCTGGCACGCGTCGAGGCGCTGTTGCGGCGCACCGCTCCGCCGGGAGACGCCGCTGGCGAGCCGGAGGAGTTCGGCGGCGTGGAAGTCATCCCCGCATCCCGCACCGTGCTGCGCGGCGGCCGGCCGGTCGCGCTCACCCCGAAGGAGTTCGACCTGCTGCTCGCGCTGCTGCGACGCGGCGGGGCTGTCGTCAGCCGCATGGAGCTCCTCACCGAGGTGTGGGGCTATAGCGCCGCGGTGCTGAGCCGCACCGTGGACACGCACGTGGCCGAGCTGCGCCGCAAGCTCGAAGCCGATCCGGCGGTACCGCGGCATATTCTCACCGTCCGCAAGGC
>DATHKX010000021.1:0-86789 GCA_035488835.1 Gemmatimonadales bacterium | reverse complement strand
CGGGCGATCGCGCCGGAGCGCAGATAATCTCCGTAGCTGAAGCCGCCGGGGAGGATCACCACGTCGGCCTGCCGCAGATCGCTGTCGCGATGCCATACGAAATAGGCGTCGGAGCCCGCCGCGTGCGCCGCCGCGAGCGTTTCCGCGTCGCAGTTGGAGCCGGGAAACACGATCACCGCGACGCGTTTCATCGGGCGACCCCTCCGTCCACGGCCAGGTCGTAGTCCTCGGTGACCGGATTCGCGAGCAGCCGATCGCACATGGCCCGCGCGCGGGCCAGCGCTTCATCGCGCGACGCCGCCTTCACCTCGAGCACCAGGTGCTTGCCCATCCGCACCCGGGCGACCTCGCCGAAGCCCAGGGCGTGCAGGGCGTGCTCCACCGCTTGCCCCTGGGGGTCGAGCAGGGCGGCGCGGGGCATGACGCGCACTTCGACACGGAACGCGCTCATCTCTGGCCGCCCCCCTCTCGGTCACGCGGCGCGATGCCGCGCGGCGGTGGCCCGAACACCTCGGCCGCCGCTCCGTTGTCGGCGATCACGATCGGGCCCGCGATGTCGGTCTCGTCGTCGTCCTCCTCGAAGAAGAAGCCGAGCAGCGTCGCGCGCAGGATGCCGTACACCATGTAGGTGATCCCCAGCGGGAAAAAGAACGCGTCGTGCTCGAGGATGCCGAAGATGAGGATAAACAGGATGGTCGCGAGTCCCAAGAGCCCCTTCAGCGTCCGCAGCCCCGCGCGCGGCAACGTCGCGTAGCGCACGTTGCTCACCATGAGGATGGTGAGGACGATCATCAGCAGCTGCATCAGGTGGTGGCGCGGCATGAACCGGAACACGTGCTGATACAAGTCCGTGGTCGTGAACGGAAAGAACGTGGCGAGCGTCATGCCAGCGGCCGGCGACGGCAGACCGATGAAGTAGCGCTTGGCGCGACCGGCCTGGGTGACGTTGAAGCGGGCGAGCCGGATGGCGGCCGCCATGACGTAGAAGTAGCAGAAGATCCACTCCGCCTGGCCGCCGGTCGCGAACTCGAGCTGGTAGATGAGAAAGGCGGGCGCGACGCCGAAACTCACGATATCCACCAGGCTGTCCAGTTCCGCGCCGAACCGCGTGCCGGTGCGCGACAGCCGCGCCACCCGGCCATCGAGCGCGTCGAGGACGCCGGCGAAGAAGATGTACCAGCCGGCGCGATAGAACTCCCCGCGCGACGCCAGCACCATGGACCAGATGCCGAAGAACAAATTGAACAGCGTGAACAGGCTCGGCACGACGATCACGACGCGCCGCATGCTGCTGGGGCGGGGGAACGGCTTCACGGCGCGTACTCCGCCAGCACGGTCGCCCCCGCCTGCACGCGGTCGCCCACGGCCACCCGCACCGTCGATCGGGCGGCGACGGGGACGAACACGTCCACCCGTGAGCCGAACCGGATGATGCCCAGCCGCGCTCCCTGCGTCGCTCGGTCACCGGCCGTGCCGTCGGTGACGATGCGCCGCGCGATGAGGCCCGCGATCTGGCGCACGAGCAGGGGCCCGCGCGCGCCACGCAGCCCGACCGACGCCTGCTCGTTGTCGAGACTCGCCTTGTCGGACGCGGCGTGCAGGAACCGACCGGGATGGTAGCGCACCAGCTCGACCGTCCCGGTCGCCGGATAGCGGTTGACGTGCACGTCGAAGACGCTCATGAAGATCGAGATCCGCGTCGCCTGGGTCTTGAGATACATCGGCTCATCCACCACCCGCACGTCCACGATCTTGCCGTCCGCCGGCGCGATCACGTACTGATCGCCGCGCGGCCCCGGGCGCGACGGATCGCGGAAAAAGGCGACGACCCACAGCGCGAGCAGGAGCAGCGGGATCTCCACCGCCCACATGCCGCGGCCCCACAGAGCGACGCCCCAGGCGCCCAGCGCCGCCAGTGCCCAGCCGGTCAGGATGAACGGCCATCCCTCGGGTGCGATGCGCATCACGCGGTGGCAAGGGGCTTGCCCGTGATCCGGCGGTACGCCTCCAGATAGCGCTCGCTCGTCGCCTGCACGACCTCCTTCGGCAGCGGCGGTGGCGGCACGTTACCGTCCCACTGGCCCTCCTGCTTGAGCCCGGCGAGGTAGTCGCGCAGCGGCTGCTTGTCGAAGCTCGGCTGGCTCCGGCCGGGCGCGTACCGGTCGGCGGGCCAGAAGCGGGAGGAGTCGGGCGTCAGCATCTCGTCGATCACGAGCAGGCGACCGTCGGGCGTGGTACCGAACTCGAACTTCGTATCGGCGATGATGATCCCCCGCGGCGCGGCATAGGCGCGGCCCGCTTCGTACACGCCCAGACTCGCGCCCTTGAGCTGCTCGGCGAGCGGTCGGCCGAGCGCTTTGACGACGTGCGTGAAGGTCACGTTCTCGTCGTGGCCCACGTCGGCCTTGGTCGCGGGTGAGAAGATCGGCGGGTCGATGCGCGCGCTCTCGACCAGGCCCGCCGCGAGCGGCTCGCCTGCGAGGGTGCCGGCCTGCTGGTATTCGGCCCAGGCGGAGCCGGTGATGTAGCCGCGCACGACGCACTCGAACGGCACGGGTGTCGTGCGCCGCACCAGCATGGCGCGGCCCATCAGGGCCGCGCCATGCTCGGCCAGCGCCGGAATCCGCGCCACGATCTCGTCCGCGTCGGCGGAGAGAAAGTGGCTCGAGACCACCGCCGTGAGCCGCTCGAACCAGAACGCGCTCAGCTGCGTCAGGACTGCGCCCTTGTGGGGAACGGGCTCCCGCAGCACGACGTCGAACGCGCTCACCCGGTCGCTCGCCACCAGCAACAGCGTCTCCGAGTCCACGTCGTACACCTCGCGGACCTTGCCACGGCGGAGCAGCGGGAGAGGAAGGGCGCTGGCGACGAGCGGGAGCGTCATACGGTGACCTCGGCGGCAGCCGCGGCCGGCGCCACCGCCTCGACGCGGTGCAGCACGTCGGGAAGGACGTGCTCGAGGAACTCGTCCACCTGGCGTGGCGCGCGGCCGGTGTACCCTGCGGGATCGAGCTCCGTGGGACGGACGGCGATGTTCAGGGCTTTGAACGCCGCGTCGCGGGCGAGCCGCTCCAGCAGGTCGTTCGGCGCCCCCTGCTCGGCTACCGCCTGCGCCACGGCGAGACTGTGCGTGCGGATGACCTCGTGCAGCCGCTGGCGGTCGCCGCCGGCCTTCACGCCGCGCATCAGCAAACGCTCGGTGGCGAGGAAGGGCAGCTGCGCCGCGACATGGCGCGCGATCACCGGCTCGCGCACCTCGAGCCCCGCAGCCACGTTGGTGGCGAGCACCAGGATCGCGTCGCTGGCCAGAAACGCCTCCGGAAGAACCAGTCGGCGATTGGCGCTGTCGTCCAGGGTACGCTCGAGCCACTGCTCCGCCGCGGTGTGCCAGGCGTTTCCTTCCAGCTCGATCACGAAGCGTGCGAGCCCCGTCATCCGCTCGGCGCGCATGGGATTCCGCTTGTACGCCATCGCGGACGATCCCACTTGGTCGCTCTCGAACGGCTCGAGCATCTCGCCTTCATGCTGCAGCAGCCGCACATCGGTGGCGAACTTGGCCGCCGATTGGGCCACCCCGGCCAGGGCCGCGAGCACCTGGGCGTCGAGCTTCCGTGTGTAGGTCTGGCCCGTGATCGGGAACACCCGGGTAAAGCCCATCCGCCGGGCGACCCGCGCCTCGAGCTCCCGGACCTTTTCATCGTCTCCCTCGAACAGCTCGAGGAAGCTGGCCTGCGTACCAGTGGTTCCCTTCACGCCCCGGAACTGTAGCGTGTCCAGCCGGTGCAGGACCTCCTCGGCGTCGAGCAGCAGCTCCTGCATCCACAGGGTGATCCGCTTGCCGACGGTGGTGAGCTGAGCCGGCTGGAAGTGCGTGTAGGCGAGGCACGGGAGATCGCGGTAGCGCCGGGCGGGTTTGGCGAGCGCAACAAGAACCGCCGCCACGCGGCCGAGCAACAGCTGCAGCCCCTCGCGCATCAGGATGAGGTCGGTGTTGTCGGTGACGTAGGCACTCGTCGCGCCGAGGTGGATGAAGGGGCGCGCTGTCGGCGCCTGCTCCCCCAGATGGTGGATGTGCGCCATCACGTCGTGGCGGATCCGCTTCTCGTGCTCCGCCGCCCGCTCGAGATCGGCGTCGTCCAGGTGGGCGCGCAGCTCCGCGAGCGCGCGCTCGGGAATCTCGACGCCCAGCTCCCGCTCAGCCTCCATGAGGGCCAGCCACAGCCGGCGCCACAGCCCGATGCGCCGCCGCTCCCCCCACAGAGACTGCATCGCCGGGGACGCGTAGCGCTGGGACAGGGGCGAGCTGTACGTCAAACCGAGGCCCTCGCGCGTGCCGCCAACTTGTTCCAGTCGGCCAGGAATTGCTCCAGCCCGCGATCGGTGAGCGGATGCAACAACAGCTTCTTCAGGACGTCGGGGGGCAGCGTGGCCACGTCGGCGCCGATCATGGCCGCCTCCACCACATGCCGCGGATGCCGGATCGAGGCCGCGAGGATCTCGGTGGCGATCTGGTAGTTGTCGAAAATCACCCGCGCCTCACGAATCACGTCCATCCCCTCCTGGCCCACGTCGTCGAGCCGCCCGATGAAGGGGCTGACGTAGGCCGCACCTGCCTTCGCGGCGATCAGGCACTGCACGCTCGAGAAGCACAGCGTGACATTGGTCTTGATGCCCTGCTCGGCGAGGCGCCGCACCGCGACCATGCCCGCCTCGAGCATCGGGATCTTCACCACGATGTTGTCCGCGATCTTGGCGAGCTCTTTCCCCTCCCGCACCATGGCGTCGGCCTCCACCGCCACCACCTCGGCGGAGACGGGACCGTCCACCAGGGAGCAGATCTCCTTGAGGACGTCGCGGGGGTCCAAGTCGCCCGCTTGCTTCGCGAGCAGCGAAGGGTTGGTGGTGATCCCATCGATCAACCCGGCCTGGGCCGCCCAACTGATGTCCTTGAGGCTCGCGGTATCGAGAAAGAACTTCATGGCTCAGGCCTCGGCGTAGAGGTCAGCGGGATAGCGTACCGCCACGAGGTAGAGTCCTTGCGGCGGGGCGGGCGGGCCGGCCGCCTGGTTGTCGGTCGCGGTGAGCAGCCGGGGAAGATCCTCGAGCGGGCGCCGGCCCAGGGCGATGTCCACCATCGCGCCTACGAGAAAGCGCACCATCCGATGCAGGAATCGGTCGGCCTCGATCGTGAACGTCACCCCCGCTCCGTCAGTCCGCGGCGCCCACTGGGCGAGCGCCACGCGGCTGCGATAGTGGGGTCGTCCCGAGCCCGCGCCGGTCGCGGCGAGGCCGCGGAAGTCGTGCTCCCCCAGGAGCAGTTCCGCCGCCCGGGCAAGCACCGCGCCATCGAGCGGGCGTCCGAAAGCCCACTCGTACGGTCGCCGGAACGGCGAGCGGGCCGCGTCGTCGGTTCCGATCACGTAGCGGTAGCGCCGCGCCAGCGCGCTGTTCCGGGCGTGAAACCCCGGTCGCATCGGGCACACCCGCTCCACCCAGATGTCTCGTGGCAACAGGGCATTGAGCGCCCGGTACAGCCCGGGCACGTCCTCCGCCCAACGTCCGTCCGCCAGAAACCCGACGCCCTGGCCCAACGCGTGCACGCCCGTGTCGGTGCGTCCGGCGCCGGTCGCCGCGGTGCGGCGACCCATGAGGCGCTCGAGCACGGCTTCGAATTCCGCCTGCACCGTGCGTCCATCGCGCTGCCGCTGCCAGCCTGCGAACTCCGCCCCGTCGTACTGCACCACGGCGAGGTAGGGCCGGCTTGTCACGGGCGAAAGATAGGCTGAAACGGGGGGTCAATCAAGGCACGCAACCCGTTGTGGCATTTGACAAAACGCGATTTTTCGGGATAGCTTTGGCAGGCCCGAAACTCCCGAGCCCCGTGCCCGCGTCGTCCCACTCCGCGCCCTCCCCATTGCAGCAAGCGATCGCCGCCCTCGCCGACCGCCGGTCCTTGAGTGAGCCTCAGACGACCGAAGTGTTCGGGGCCGTGATGCGCGGCGAAGCCACGCCGGCCCAGATCGCCGCCCTGTTGATGGGCTTGCGGGTGAAAGGCGAGACGCCGGAGGAGGTGGCCGGCGCCGCCCGCGCGCTGCGCGACGCCATGGTGCGCGTGGAGGCGAACGGCGCGCACCTGGTGGACACCTGCGGGACCGGCGGGGGAGCGGTGTCCACCTTCAATATCTCTACCGCCGCCGCGTTCGTCGCCGCGGGCGCCGGCGCGGTCGTGGCGAAGCACGGCAACCGATCGTTCACGTCGCAGTGCGGCTCGGCCGACGTGCTCGAGGCGCTGGGCGTGCGCATCAGCCTCGATGCCGCCGACGCGGCCCGCGTGCTGCGCGAGGCGTGTGTCACGTTTCTCTTCGCGCCCAATTTCCATCCCGCCATGAAGCACGCAGGGCCGGTGCGCCGCGAGCTCGGCGTCCCGTCCGTGATGAACCTGCTCGGGCCGCTCGCCAACCCCGCGGGCGTGCGACGTCAGGTCGTGGGCGTGGCGGACGCCGATCGCGCCCCGCTCATGGCGGGGGCGCTCGCGCGGCTCGGGGCCGAGCATGCCCTCGTGGTCCACGGCAGGGTGGGCATGGACGAGATCGCGCCGCAGGGCATCACGGACGTGTGGGAAGTACGGACCGGAAGCGTGAGGGTGTGGGAGATCGATCCCGCGGACCACGGACTCGCGATCGACGACGTCAGCGGACTTTCGGGTGCGGAGCCCGCGGCCAACGCGGCCCGCATCGAGCGCCTGCTGGGCGACGGGCGCGGGGACCCGGCCGGGCTGGCCGCCCTGCTTCTCAACGCGGGCGCGGCGATCTACGTCGCAGGACTGGTCGCTTCGTACGCCGACGGCGTGGCGCGCGCACGCGAGATCGTGCGTGCAGGTAAGGGCCGAGAGGCCCTCGACCGCCTGCGCCGCGCGACTAGTACTTCCGGATGACGCCCACCACCACGCCCTGGACCACGACGTCGCGCTCGTTGACGCGCAGCGCCGTCATGGTAGGGTTCGCGGGCTCGAGCCGGATCCACCCGCCCGGCTCACGATAAAACCGCTTGACCGTGGCGCTCGAGCCGTGCACCAGCGCGACCACCGTCTGGCCGTTGTCGGCCTGGTTGCGCTCGTGGACCACGATGAAGTCGCCGTCCTTGATGTGCTCGTCGATCATCGATTGACCGCGTACCTTCAACACGTAGCTCCGACCGCGGCGGGGGATCAGCTCGTCGGGTACTGCGATCGTATCCGTACCGGTGACCGCCTCGATCGGCGCGCCGGCGGCGACCAGGCCGTGCAGCGGCAGATCGGTGGCCCCGGTCTGGCCGCGTGGCGGCACGACCTCGATCCCGCGACTCTCGTTGTGAGCGCGACGGATGTACCCTTTGCGCTCGAGGTTGGTGAGATGCTCGTGGACGGTGGCGAGGGAGCGGAACGTGAACCGTTCCGCGATCTCCTCGAAACTCGGTGCGTAACCCTGCGCGCTGATCTGGGTCGAGATGAAGTCCAGGATTTCGCGCTGACGGCGTGTGAGCGGCACAATGTCTCCCGAAGGGAAACCGAAGCAAAATCTACCCGAAAATCGCCCGAACGCAAGCATGCCGGAAACCAAGCTTGACGCCATTCTCACGGCCACGCGCGACCGCGTCGCCAGCCTGCGGCCGCAGGCGCGGGAGCTGGAGCGCCGGGCGGCAGCGGCGCCCGCTCCCCGCCCGTTCGCGCGCGCGCTGGGTGGTCGCGAGGTCGGCGTCATCGCCGAGGTCAAGCGCCGCTCGCCGTCCGCGGGCGCGATCCGGGAGGACCTCGATCCAGTGGCGCACGCGCGGGCGTACACACAGGGTGGGGCGGTGGCGATCTCCGTTCTGACCGACGAGCTACACTTCGGCGGCTCGCTCGACGATTTGGCCCGGGTGGCGAGCGCCGTGCCGGTGCCGGTGCTACGCAAGGATTTCATTTTGGACGAGCTGCAGCTGTATGAAGCACGGGCGGCGGGGGCGAGTGCCGTGCTGTTGATCGTGCGGGCGCTCACCTCCGACGGCCTGCGGGCGCTGGCACGAGCCGCTCGCGACCAGGGACTGGGCGTCCTGGTGGAAGTGCATTCGGCGGGCGAGCTCGAGCTGGCGCTCGGCGTGGACCCGACGGCGGTGGGCGTGAACAGCCGCGACCTCGCCACATTCGCGGTGGATCTCGGGCGCGCCGAGCGGCTGGTGGCGCTGGTCCCGGGCGGAGTGCCCGTGATCGCGGAGAGCGGGATCGCGACCCGCGCGGACGTGGAGCGAATGGCCGCCGCCGGGGCGGATCTCGTGCTAGTTGGCACGTCAGTGGCGCGCACGGCCGAACCGGGCGAGGCGGTTCGGGCGTTGACCGGGGTCGCCAGGCAGGGGAGAGGCGCGAAATGAAGGCACCCCCCAAGCTCGTCGAGCGCGCCGTGGACGGGCGGTTCGGTCCCTACGGAGGCCGCTACGTCCCCGAGACCCTCATGGCGGCGCTGGAGGAGCTCGACCGCGTGCATGAGGCCGCAAAGCGCGATCCGAGCTTCTGGGCGGAGCTCGACGCGTTGCTCAAGGACTACGTGGGCCGGCCCACCCCGCTGACCGAGACGCCGCGCCTCGGCGCGCAGGTGGGGACCGGGGTCGTGGTCGCCCTCAAGCGGGAAGACCTGAACCACACGGGGGCCCACAAGATCAACAACACCCTCGGGCAGGCCCTGCTCGCCCGCCGGATGGGGAAGCGCCGCATCATCGCCGAGACCGGGGCGGGGCAGCACGGGGTGGCCACGGCCACGGTGTGCGCGCGGTTCGGGCTCGAGTGCGTCGTCTACATGGGCGAAGAGGATATGCGGCGCCAGCGCTTGAACGTGTACCGCATGGAGCTGATGGGGGCGCGGGTGGTGCCCGTGACGTCGGGCACCCGAACCCTCAAGGACGCCACCAACGAAGCGCTGCGCGACTGGGTCACGAACGTCACCACCACGCATTACATCATCGGCTCAGTGGTGGGACCCG
This sequence comes from Gemmatimonadales bacterium, assembly GCA_035488835.1. GTDB lineage: Bacteria > Gemmatimonadota > Gemmatimonadetes > Gemmatimonadales > GWC2-71-9 > AG41. The sequence continues at coordinate 77,798 of DATHKX010000021.1, read as the reverse complement.
ATCCGTTCCCCCGCCTCGTGCGCGATTTCCAGTCGATCATCGGCCGCGAGGCGCGGGCCCAGACGCTGGAGCGCTGGGGCAAGCTGCCGAGCACCGTGGTGGCGTGTGTCGGTGGCGGCTCGAACGCGATGGGCATCTTTTCGGCGTTTCTCGACGACCGCGACGTAGCGCTCGTTGGAGTGGAGGCGGCCGGGGAGGGGCTCGAGAGCGGTCGTCACGCGGCGTCACTGGGGCGCGGGCGGCCCGGTGTGTTTCACGGCAGCCTGAGCTACCTGCTCCAGAACGCCGACGGCCAGGTCCAGCCGGCGCACAGCGTGTCGGCGGGCCTCGACTACCCGGGGGTCGGGCCCGAACACGCTTACCTGAAGGACAGCGGGCGGGTATTGTATGATGCAGTGACCGACCGGCAGGCGCTCGAGGCGTTCGCCTCCCTGTCCCGCCTCGAGGGGATCCTGCCGGCGGTGGAGAGCGCCCACGCCGTCGCCTGGGTGCTGGCGCATCGCGGGGAGTGGCGCGCGGGCGACGTCGTGTTGCTGAACCTGAGCGGCCGGGGCGACAAGGACGTCGCCATGGTCGCGGAACTCACGGGAGCCGCCACCTGACCAACGCGCCCGTACCCGAGCTGGCGTTGCCGCCGCAGCAGGTCGAAGAGCTGCTGCAGATCCTGTCGAAGGGGATCCGGGCGACCCAGCTCTACCTGCCGAACAATCCGGTGTATCAGCGCGCCGTCGACAATATCCGGGCGTCGTTTCGCCAGATCTGGCAGGCGACCGACGATCTCGTGTTCGACGTCGGCGAGACCGAGCTGCGGTGGGAAGACCACGTCGTCTACAACCAGGAGCAGCGCGGCGAGAGCATCGCCTGGACGCTCTACAAGGATGGCGTCCGTTCGCTCGCGTTCAAGCCGGGCGTCGAGGAGGCGGAGATCGTCAGCTTCCTGGGCGTGCTGCAGCGGGCGCGCAGCCTCCAGGCCGATGCCGCCGACGACCTGCTGACGCTGCTCTGGGCGCAGGACTTTCAGTTCGTCAACTACACGTTCCGGGAGCTCGCCAGCGAGAACGCGGTGCCGATCGAGGCGGGCGATACGATCACATCGGCGCCGCCGACCGACGTGCGCCACGCGGTGGAGGAAGAGGCGCCGCCCAAGCGCGAGGGACTGGTGTCGATCGACGACTTCGACACCACGCTCTACTTCCTGGAAGACACCGAGGTCGAGTACCTCAAGAAGGACGTCGAGCGGGAGTACGCGCAGGACTTGCGCCGCAACGTGCTCTCGATGCTCTTCGATTTGCTCGAGCTGCAGACCTACGGAACCGTCCGGGCCGAGCTCATCTCCATCGTCGAAAACTTCATTCCCTATCTGCTCGGAGCCGCCGACTTTCGCTCGGTGGCCATGATTCTGCGGGAGACGCGCGCCATTCTGCAGCGCGCGCGCGAGCTCATCCCCGAGCACCGCCAGGCCCTCGAGAACCTCCCGACCCGGCTGTCCCAGAGCGATGCGCTGTCACAGCTCCTGCAGGCGCTCGACGAATCGGCGGTCCACCCCACCGAAGAGGACTTGTCCGAGCTGTTCCAGGAGCTCCGACCCGAAGCGCTCTCGACGCTGATGGTGTGGGTCGCGAAGCTGCATGACGCTTACGTGCGCGACCTCGTCCAGGGGGCGGCGGCCCAGCTGGCGCAGGCCAACGCCCCTGAGGTGCTCAAGGCGCTCGCCAGCGAGGACGGCGCCGCCCAGCTCGAGATGGTGAAGCTCGCCGGGCGCTTGAAGCTCCCGGGAGCGCCGGAAGGCATGGAGCGGCTGCTCGGCTCGGAGGATCGGGGGCTCAAGCTCGCCGTGATCGAGGCGCTCACGGCCATCTCGAGCCCCTCGGCCATGCGGCTGCTGGAGAAAGCGATCGACGATGCCGACCGCGACGTGCGCATCGCCGCCGTCCGGTTTCTCGGCTCCCGCGGCTATCGCAACGCGGCCGGGCGCATCGAATCGATGGTCACGGGCTCCAAATTCCGGAACGCCGACCTCACCGAGAAGATGACGTTCTTCGAGGCGTTCGGGGCCATCGTGGGAGCCAAGGGGATTCCGGCCCTCGAGAAAATGCTCGCCGCCAAAGGACTGCTCGGAAGAAAGGAAGATCCCGAGACCCGCGCCTGCGCGGCGATGGCGCTCGGCAAAGTCCGCACGCCGGAGGCCCGGGCGGTGCTCGAGCGCGCCGCCCAGGATAAGGAGCCGCTGGTGCGCAACGCGGTCACCCGGGCGCTGCGTGAGGTCGGCACATGACCGCCGGCGGCCAGCCCCCCCGTGGCTCGATCGCCGAGACCGTCCAGACCACGGACGGATTCCTGCGCCACGCCGGACGCGAGTTTCTGGTCGTGCTGTACACGGCGGTCCGCTCCCTCAAGCTCTACCCGATCGAGAACGCCCAGGTGCAGAAGGCGCTGGACGATCTGACCGCCACGACGAAGCATCTGCTGGACGTGGAGAAGGAGATCGAGCTGCGGATGCAAGGCGAATTCATTTTCGTCAATTCCACGCGCCTCCGGCTCGATCTCGACAACTACGCGTCCTTCTCCCACATCCTCGGCGTGCTGCGGCAAAGCGGCATCGGCGCGGTCCGGATCGACGAGGGCGTGGAGCGCAAGCAGCTGCAGATCTTCGTCGCGCTGCTGTTGTCGTACGCGGCGAAAGAGGTGACCGCGACCAAGGTCTTCGAGCTCGCGCAGAAGCTGTCGGACGCCGGGGTGACGCACATCGGCGTGGAGCCCCCGCTCGAGACCGACGAGGACGCCGAGGACGAGGAGCGGCAAAAAGAGGCGGCAAAGCGCACGTACGCGCGCTCGGTGGCCGTGACGAAAGAGGTCATCAACTCGATCCGCATGGGCCGGACGGCCAACGTGAAGAAGGTGAAGCGGGCCGTGCAGGCGATCGTGGATCAGGTGCTGAACAACGAGGCCTCGCTCATGGGCCTCACCACGCTGCGGGACTACGACGAGTACACGTTCACCCACTCCGTCAACGTCTGCATCTTCTCGGTCGCCCTGGGCCGCAAGCTCGGCCTCACCAAGCTGCAGCTCTACGACCTGGGCATGGCGGCCCTGTTCCACGACGTGGGCAAGTCGCGCGTGCCGCTCGAGGTGCTGAACAAACAGGGCGGCTTGAGCGACGAAGAGTGGCGCATCATGCAGGCGCACCCGTGGCTCGGCGTGCTCACCCTGTTCGGGCTGCGCGGCTACGGCGAGATTCCCTATCGGGGCATGATCGTCGCCTACGAGCACCACATGAAGACCGACCTGACCGGCTACCCGAAATCGCTGCGGCCGCGCGAGCTGTCCATCTATTCGAAGATCGTCGCCGTGGCCGACGGGTTCGACGCCGCCACGAGCCGCCGCGTGTACCAGACCGTGCCGATCCAGCCGGATCAGGTGCTGAAGGAAATGTGGGAGAACCCGCGGCGCGGCTACGACCAGATCGTGGTGAAGGCGTTCATCAACCTGATCGGCATCTATCCCGTGGGGACGTGCGTCATCCTCGACACGTACGAAGTGGCGCTGGTGCACAGTGCCAATCCGGACGTCACCCATGTGCATCGGCCGGTGGTCCGCATCGTGACCACGCCCGAAGGCGGGGTGCAGCACCCCGGATTCCTCGCCGATCTCGCGCAGCGCGATGCCGAAGGCAATCATCCCCGCTCGATCGTGAAGGTCACCGACCCCGTCAAATACGGCATCAACGTCAGCGACTACTTTGTCTGAACACCCGATCGCCGCGCGCTGGCGGGCCATCCGGGGAAATGCAGGGACGCGGCGCGCCGCGCTCATTCCGTACCTCACCGCGGGGTTCCCGACGCCCGAGCTGTCGCTCGAAGCCCTGCGGCTCGTCGCCGCGGCTGGTGCGGACTTCGTGGAAGTGGGAGTCCCGTTCTCGGATCCCCTGGCGGACGGGCCGACCATCCAGCGCTCGACCCAGACCGCGCTGGACCAGGGCATGACGGTGCCGCGGGTGCTCGACCAGATCCGCCGCGCGGCGCTCGACATTCCCGTGGTGATCATGACGTATTTGAACCCGCTCATGGCCTTTGGGCTCGAGCGCTTCGTGCGCGAGGCGGCCGCCGCCGGCGCATCGGGTCTGCTGCTCACCGACTTTCCCGCCGGCGCGGATCCCGACCTCGAAGCGATGGTGCAGGCGAGCCCGCTCGCGCTGATCCGCCTGGTCGCCCCCACCACGACAGCCGATCGCCTGGCGCGCGCGGTGCAGGGCGCGAGCGGATTCCTGTACCTCATCTCCCGCCTGGGCGTCACCGGCGTGCGCGATCAGGTGCCGGCGGACCTCGCCGAGCACGTCGCCCGGGTGCGGTCGGCAAGCGCGCTCCCCCTCGCGGTGGGGTTCGGGATCAGTACGCCCGCACAGGCGCGCGCCACGGCGCGGCTGGCGGACGGCGTCGTGGTCGGCAGCGCGATCGTGGACGCGTTGGCGACGGGCGGGGTGGGCGCCGTGGAGCGTCTGGTCCGCCAGCTCGCCGCCGCCGTCCGCGAGGGAACCGCGTGACCGCCAACCGCCTGGTCACGATCTACAGTCGCGCGCTCGCCATCGGCGGGTTGGTCGCGCTGGGCGCGGCCCTCATCGTGGACCCGCGCTGGACCGGGCAGCCGCTCGAGATCCTGGGCCTGCTCGTCGCCGCCCTGCTGCTGCGCGGGGGGCAGGTGCCGCTGAGCAAGTATTCCTATCTCACCCAGACCGGATTGGTGGCGCTGGCGGGGAGCCTTGTGGTCGGCGCGCCCGCGACCGCGCTCGCGTTGGCGGGCGGCGTGATCGGCGCGGACTGGCTGTGGCAGAAGAAGATGTTCCTCGCGGCGCTGGTCAACGTGGGGCGCGAGGTGATCGCGCTGTTGGGGGGCTACGGCGTGTACGCCGGCGCCCTGCAGCTCTCGAACGTGACGGCGCCCGGATTGCACGTGGAGCTCGTACCCGCGCTGTTCTTTTTCTGCCTCGCGTATTTCGTCATCAGCCGGCTGCTGTTCTACTTTGCCCTGGTCATCCGCGGCAAGCTCGAACAAGACGAGCGCCTCCTCATCCTGCGCTACGAGTGCATCGGCTACGGCGCGACGGTGATCGCCACCGGGATCGTCGTGGGCACGGTGAGCTACTGGCCGCCGCTTGCGTGGGTGTTCGTGGCCGCCGCCCTCGGCGCCCTGGGGCTGCTCTTCAAGCACACCCTCGAGGAGGCGATTGCCGCCGAGGAGCTGAACAAGATCCACGCGATGGAAGCCGTGATCACGAGCAACATCAGCCTCGAGGATTCGTTCGCCCGGATCGAGCGGCTGGCGCATCGCCTGGTGGACTGGGGTGACTTTCGCATCTACCGGCGTCAGGAGGGCGCGCTGCGCCTCGCCTATCGCGGGCAAATCGGGCGCGCGGACCGGGGCGAGCCCACGCCGGATACGGCCACGGTGCGCGAGCACGTCACCCGGACCGGCGAGGCCGTCGTCATCGACGACGTGACCCGCGACAAGCGCATCGCCGACGCGCCGCTCGTGGTGCAGAGTCTGGTCATGGTGCCGCTCAAGTTCGGCGATTCCGTGATCGGGACCCTCGAGCTCGAGCACCACAAGCGCAAGGTGTACCGGGGGAAGGACGTGATCACGATCAACACGTTCGCGAACCAGCTCGCGACCGCGATCCACATCACCGAGCTGCGCCGGCCGCTGGTCGAGACCGTGGAGACGCTCACGCAGCAGCTCGCGACGCTGGCGCGCGCGGCCGTGTCGATGCGCGAGGCCGCCAGCGCGGTAGCCCAGTCCACCGGCCTGATCCGCCAGGGCGTGCTGGCCGAAGAAGGCGAGGTCTCCGGGGGGCTCGAGGCCACCGAGAGCCTGGCGCGGGTGTCGCGGCGCGTGTCGGAAGACGGCACCGAGGCGGCGCAGGCATCCAGCACCGCGAGTGAGGTCGCCAACAAGAATCGCCACCAGATCCGCGACGCGATCGGCCGACTCGTGGCCCTCAAGGCGTTCGTGGGAGAGGCCTCGAGCAAGGTCCAGGGGCTCGGGCAGGTGAGCCGGCGCATCACCGGGTTCATCGCGTCGATTCGCGAGCTCGCCGACATGACCAACCTGCTGGCGTTGAACGCCGCCATCGAGGCTGCGCGGGCGGGCAAGCACGGCAAGGGGTTCGCGGTCGTAGCCGAGGAAGTGCGGCGGCTGGCGGAGCAGAGCTCGAGCGCCGCCCTCGAAGCGGGCGAGCTGGTGCAGGACATCCACCGGCAGGTGGGCGAGGTCGTCGAGCAGATGCGTCGCGGCCAGGTCAACGTGGGCGGCGTGGAGGAGCTGTCTTCCGCAGCGCTCGAAGCATTGGACGCGATCGTCGCGGCGACGGCCGAGGCGACCTCGCATGCTCAACGGATCGCCGCCGCCGCGGGTGACCAGGACAAGGCGTTCGGCAAGCTGCGCCAGCGCATCCACGCCGTGGCCGAGATCGCGGGGAAGAACCGCGCCGAGGCGGACGACGTCGCCACGCGCGCCGAGGAAGCGGCGCGGGGACTCACCGACCTCGAGCGCGCGACGCGAGAGCTCGAGGAGGTGGCGGCGATGCTGCGGGAGCTGACCCGTGGCTTTGCCAGCGTCGCGTAGGCCGCTTACCATTCCCGCGTGGCCAAGGCGGAGGCGGAGCGCGTGTACGTGGCGCTGGGCTCGAACGTCGGCGATCGCGCCGCGCATCTCGCGTACGCCCGGGCGCGGCTCGCGGCCCTGCCGCGCACCCGCTTGCTCAACGAGTCCCGCATCGAGGAGACCGTCCCCCTCGGGCCGGTACCGCAGGGGGCCTACCTCAACCAGATGGTCCTGCTCGAGACAACCCTCGAGCCCGCCGAGCTGCTCGACCTCCTGCACGCGATCGAATCGGAGCGCGGTCGCGAGCGCCGGGCGGGGGTTCGCTGGGGACCGCGGACTCTGGACCTGGACATCGTCCGCTTCGGCGATCGCGTCGTGCGCGAGCCGGAGCTCGTGATCCCGCACCCCGAGGTTCCGAACCGCCCCTTCTGGCAGCGCGAGCTGGCGGAGCTCGAGGCGGCTCCGTCACCGCGCCCGACTCCCGATGGCTGACGAGACCAAGCCGATCACGACCCACGAGCTCCTCGCCATGAAGCAGCGCGGCGAGCGCATCGTCGCGCTCACCTGCTACGACGCCCTGTTCGCGCGTCTGCTCGACGCGTCCCGGGTGGACGTGCTGCTGGTGGGGGACTCGGTGAACCAGATACTCGCCGGAGCGGAGACCACGCTCTCCGCCACGCTCGAGCAGATGATTTATCACACGAAGATCGTGCGGCGCGGCGCCGTGCGCGCGATGGTGGTGTGCGACATGCCCTTCCTCACCTATCAGGTCTCCACCCCCGAGGCGATCCGCAACTGCGGGCGCGTCATGCAGGAGACCGGTTGCCACGCGGTGAAGCTCGAAGGTGGAGCGCCGATGGCGGCGACGGTACGCGCGCTGGTGGACATCGGCATCCCCGTGATGGGCCACCTGGGTCTCACCCCCCAGTCGCTGCACGCGTTGGGCGGGTACCGGGTGCAGGGACGTGACGAAGCGACCGCCGAACGGCTGAAGGCGGATGCCAAGACGCTGGAGGAGGCGGGCGCCTTCTCGATCGTGCTCGAGCTCGTCCCCGCGCCACTCGCGTCTCAGATCACGAAGTCGCTCACGATCCCCACCATCGGCATCGGCGCGGGACCCGCCTGCGACGGCCAGGTGCTGGCGCTCCCCGATATGCTGGGGTTGAACGACCGGTTCACCGCCAAGTTCGTGAAGCGCTATGCCGCGCTCGCGGAGGACGTGCGCGAGGCCGTCCAGCTGTACGCGGCCGAGGTACGCGAGGGCCGGTATCCCGGTCCGGAGCATTCGTTTCCGAAGTGAATGATTGGACTCGGCGGGACGTGCTCGCGATGCTGGCAGCCACAGCCTGGACGCCGCTCGTGGCGCGCCGCATCCCGAAGGTGACCGCCGTCGGCTCGCGCGGGGCTCCGGCCGGGTTTCGAGTCCGGACGATCACGGCCGGCACCAACCTGCAAAGCCTCGCGGACACCCGCGCCGTGGACGCCGCGCTCGCCACCCTCAAGCGGGCGAAGCAAGCGGTCACGGACGCCGGCTACGAGGTGCAGACCGTCCGCATCGCGACCCAGCCGTTGCTCGAGGACGCCGGTTGGCGCCCGCGCGCGCGTGCCTTGCCCACTCTTCAGGCGCTCGACCGCGCCATGGTCGCCGAGTCCGTGCTCTTGAGCATCGGGCCCGTGCTCGCCCCTGACGGTGATGACACCGATTTCGCTGGGTGGGCCGCCGAGCTCGCCCGCACCACGCAGAACGTCAGTTTCTCGGTGCGGGTGGCGTCGCCCGAGCGCGGCACGTCGCCGCGCGGGGTCACGGCCGCAGGCGACGCGATGGTGGCGATCGCGCGCGCCACGCCGGGAGGCCTCGGGAATTTCCGGTTCGCCGCCGCCGCCAACGTCCCCGCCGGGACGCCGTTCTTTCCCGTGGCGTACCACAGCGGGTCGGACGCCCTGGCCATTGGCCTCGAGTCACCTCCGCTGCTGACCGCCGGACTCGCCGAAGCCAACACCTTGGGGGAGGCCAAACAGCATCTCACGGAGTTGCTCGAGTCGCGGCTCGGGCCCCTGGAGCGCCTCGTGAAGGACATCGCCCGCCGCGAGCGGCGCGGCTACACCGGCATCGACGTCTCTCCCGCGCCGGGCAAGGACGCAAGCATCGGGGCGACGATCGAGGCGCTCACCGGGGTCCCGTTCGGTGCGCCTTCGACGCTCGCCGGGTGCGCCGCGATCACGGACGTGCTCAAGAGCCTGCGGGTCAAAACGTGCGGGTACTCGGGGCTCATGCTCCCGGTCCTCGAAGATCCCGTGCTGGCGCGACGCGCGTCGGAGGGGCGGTACAGCGTGCGAGATCTGCTCCTGTACTCGAGCGTCTGCGGCACGGGGCTCGACGTCGTGCCGCTGCCGGGCGACAGCCGGGCGGACCGGCTGGCAGCCCTGATCGCCGATGTGGTCGCCCTCTCCACCAAGCTCCGCAAGCCCTTGTCCGCGCGGCTGTTTCCGGTCCCTGATAAGGGGGTGGGTGAGATCGCGCACTTCGACAATCCCTATCTCACCGACTCGGTCGTGCTCAAGGCGGAGTAGCACCACGCCCGCCATGCAGGAGCTCACGATTCCGAAAGACATGCGCGCCTGGTCGCGCGCCGAGCGCGCCCGGGGCCGCCGCATCGGGTTTGTGCCGACGATGGGATTCCTGCACGAAGGGCACCTGCGACTCTTGGACCGGGCCAAAGAGCGAGCCGACCGCGTGGTGATGAGCATTTTCGTCAACCCGCTGCAGTTCGGGCCACAGGAAGATCTGACGCAGTATCCGCGCGACCTCGAGCGCGACCGCAAGCTCGCCGCCGAGCGTGGCGTCGATTGTCTCTTTGTCCCGGACACGTCCGCGATGTACCCCACGGAGCCGCTGGTGCGGGTGAGCCCGGGGCCCATGGCGGACACGCTCGAGGGCGCCGCCCGGCGGGGGCACTTCGCCGGCGTCTTGACGGTGGTCGCGAAGCTGTTCCACATCGTGGAGCCGGACATTGCCGTGTTCGGGCGAAAGGACTTCCAGCAGGCGATGCTGGTACGACGTCTCGCGGCGGACCTGGACTTCGGGCTGGAGATCGACGTCGCGCCCACGGTGCGCGAGCTCGACGGCCTGGCCCTCTCATCGCGCAACACCTACTTGAAGGGCGACGACCGCCGCGCCGCGCTCGCGCTGTCGCGCGCGCTCCGGGCAGTAGAACAAGCGTGGCGGGGCGGCGAGGCCGATCCCAAGGGGCTCGCGCGCCGCGGGATGGACGTCTTGACGGCCCCCGGCGTGACACCCGAATACCTGGCCCTCGTGGACGACCAGATGCGCCCCGTGTCCCGCGCCGACGCGCACAGCGTCGTGGTGATCGCGGCGCGCGTGGGCACCACACGCCTCATCGACAACGTCGTGCTCGGGGAAGGCGTGGCGAGTGACATCGCGGTGCGGGCGTCGTGACTCTCCCCGCTTGGGCCGTCGTCACTCCCGAGCGCCGCGCGCATGTCGAGCGTGTAGCGGCGCTCGTGTCCACGTGGGCGACGGCGATGCGCGTGCCCGAGGGCGAGCGCGCCCGCTGGCTCAAGGCGGCCTGGCTGCACGACGCCCTGCGCGACGCACCCGCGGCCCACGAGCTCGCCCACGGCCCGCTCGCGGCCGAGCGCGCCGCACGCGAGGGCGAGAGCGATCGCGGCGTGCTCGACGCCGTGCGGTACCACTCGCTGGGGTTTGCGCAGTGGGATGACGTCGGCAAGATGCTTTATCTGGCGGATTATCTCGAGCCCGGGCGAGCGTTCGACCCGGAGCTCCGGCGCTCACTCGCCGCGCGCGTCCCCTCGGAGCGCGACGCGATCCTGAAACAGGTCGCCGCGCGTCGCGTCGCGCGGGTGATCGACGGTCGCTGGCCGCTCCCCCGAGAAACGGTGGACTTCTGGAACGCGCTCGTCGGATACTGATCGCTTGCGCCACGGCGGTCGCCGCCTGCCGCGGAGACCGCGCGGGCAACGGCGCGCTCGCCGTGCCCGGGGCAGGGAGCGCGGGGCCGCGCGTGATGGTGGAAGTCCTCAACGCGAGCGGCACGCCGGGTCTCGCGAGAGTCGGGACGCGGGTGCTGCGGCGCGCCGGCATCGACGTGCTGACCTATGGCAACGCGCCGGAGACAGTGGGAACGCTCGATTCGACGCGCATCGTGGTGCGTCGGGGAACCGAGCAGGTGGGCCGGCGGGTGCGTCGGGCATTGGGCGTGGGCCAGGTCGTGGTGCAGCTGGACACCGCCCGGCTACTCGATGCGAGCGTGCTCCTCGGTGCGGACTTTGCCCCGCGCCTCGAGTTCCACCCGTAGCTGCCCGCACGCGGCGCTGATATCGAGCCCGCGGCTGCGACGCAGCACCGCCTCCACCCCCTGCCGCCGGAGCCGCCGTTCGAACGCGATCATCCGCGTCCGGGGGCTCGGCGAGAGGTCCGGCGCCCCGCCGGGGTGGAGTGGCAGCAGGTTCACGAGCGCGCCCAGCGGCCGCGCCAGCTCCGCCAGCTGATCGGCCTGCTCGAGCGCGTCGTTCCTTCCCCCGATCAGCACATACTCGAGCGTCACGCGGCGACGGAATCGAGCCAGCGCCGCGATGACCGCCGGCAGGCTGTATTTCTTCTCTATGGGCATCAGCTCGTGCCGCAGCTCCGGTGTCGGCGCGTGCAACGAGAGGGCGAGCCGAAACTGCTCCGGCCGTTGCGCGAGTTTCGCGAGGTTCGGCAGGATGCCGACGGTCGAGACCGTGATGTGGCGCGCCCCGATGCCGAGTGCTTCGGGATGGTTGAGAATCGTGAGCGCGTCGCCGACGGCATCCCAGTTGAGCAGCGGCTCGCCCATTCCCATGAATACGACGTTGGTCGGCTTCAGCGCGGCGTCGAGCAGCATCACCTCGCGCACCTGACAGGCGATCTCCGCGACCGATAGGTTCCGGCGAAAGCCCATCCGCCCCGTCGCGCAAAACACGCAGCCCAGCGCACAGCCGACCTGGGATGAGATGCACAGCGTGCGCCGCTTCCCCTCGGGGATGAGCACCGACTCGACCGCCTCGCCGTCCCCCAGATCCCAGAGGTACTTCTCCGTGCCGTCCTGCGAGACCTGACGCGCCGACAACGGCAGCCGGCGCAGCGGCAGTGCCTCCGCGAGAGCGCGCCGCAGCGCTGCGGGCAGCTCGGTGGCGTCGTCCCACGACGCGACCGGCCGTTCCCACAGCCGGGGGAGAACCTGCCGGGCGCGATACGCCGGCTCGCCGCGCTCCTCGAGCCACTGGGCGAGCGCCGCGCGAGCCGCGACGGGGGCGAGGTTCAGCAAATCAAGCATGTAAGTGCCGCTCCGGAAATGCGTTGCATGTAGCACATAACTTAACTATCTTCAATCGTTTAGGACACTTGGAGCACCGTGCGCCTGTCCGAGCTCCTGACCCCCGCTCGCATCCTGGTCCCCCTGCACGCGACCGACAAAGAGGGGGTGCTCCGGGAACTGGTAGACGTGGCCGCCGTTGGCAACGGGGGGCCTTCCGACGAAGTGCTGGGCGCTATTCTCGAGCGGGAAAGGCAGTTCCCCACAGGCATCGGGTACGGAGTCGCCGTACCGCACGGCAAAACGCCGGTGCTCTCCGCCCTGGTCGTGGTGGCGGGGACGACACCCGCGCCGGTGCCGTACGAAACGATCGATGGCGAGCCGGTGCGCCTCTTCTTTCTCCTGGTCGGCCCGGAATCGTGCGCCGGGGCCCATGTGAAGGCGTTGAGCCGCATCTCGCGGCTCGTGCGTCGCGAACCGGTGCGGGACCGGCTCTTGAGCGCCCGCACGCCCGACGAATTCTACCGCGTGCTGTGCGAGGCGGAGGTACCATAGACAGCGTCAGCTCGACATCCAGACGTACCCACCGCTGCGGCGAGTTGCGCCTGCAGCATGTGGGGCAACGGGTGCGGCTGGGTGGCTGGGTGCACCGCCGCCGGGATCTCGGCGGCATCGTGTTCATCGACCTCCGCGACCGAGCGGGGATCGTCCAGGTCGCCGTCGGCCCGGGGGCCCCGGAGGACGTGCGGCGCGTGGCAGGCGGACTCACGAGCGAGACCGTCGTCGAGGTCGACGGTCAGGTGACGGCACGCCCTGCGAACATGAAGAACCCCGAGCTCGCGACCGGCGACGTGGAAGTTCAGGCGACGAGGCTCGCGGTGGTGGGCCCGGCCGTGACGCCCGCGATCCCGGTGGCACGAGCGAAGGGCGAGGAGCTGCCCGGCGAGGAGCTGCGACTCAAGCAGCGCCATCTGGACCTGCGCCGTCCCGAGATGCAGGGCAACTTCCTGCTGCGCCACCGGCTGCTCCAGCGGGCGCGCCGTACGCTGTCCGATCTGGAATTTCTCGAGATCGAGACCCCGGTGCTCACCAAGCCGACCCCGGAGGGTGCGCGCGACTATCTCGTGCCGTCGCGGGTGCACCCGGGGGAGTTTTACGCCTTACCGCAGTCGCCCCAGATCTACAAGCAGCTGCTCATGGTGTCCGGCTTCGACCGCTACTTCCAGCTGGCGCGCTGCTTCCGGGACGAGGACCTGCGCAACGACCGCCAACCGGAGTTCACGCAGATCGACCTCGAGGCGTCGTTCGTCGGGATGGAAGACGTGCTGGGCTATGTGGAGGCCGTGCTGATCGCCTTGTGGGACGAGGCGGGCCACAAGATCGCTCGACCGTTCCCGCGCATCACCTGGCGCGAGGCGATGGAGCGCTACGGCACCGACAAGCCCGACCTGCGCTACGAGGTCTCGATCGCCGACTGGACGGCGCAGGTGAGGCCGCTCGCCGTGCCGTTCTTCCAAGCGGCGCTGACGGACGGGGCGCGGGTGCGCGGGCTGGCGGTCAAGGGCGGCGGCGAGCTTTCGCGCAAAGACGTGGACCAGCTCGCGGAGGCGGTGAAGCAGCTCGGCGGCTCGGGCCTCGCGTGGGTGAAGCGCCAGGGGGAGCAGATCTCGGGGTCGGTGGGCAAGCACTTCACCGCGGAAACGCTCGGCCAGCTGGGCGTCGGCGACGGCGACGCGGCCCTGATGGCGGTCGGCCCTGACCGGGTGACGTCGCCCGTGCTCAACCGCGTGCGCCAGGAGGTGATCCGCCGCCTCGAGTTCAAGCCCAAGGCAGCGCATGCGTTCTGCTGGGTCGTGGATTTCCCGCTGTTCGAGCCCGACGCGGAGACGGGGAAGCCGGTGTTCGCGCATCACCCGTTCACCGCGCCGCATCCGGATGATGTGGCGCGGCTCGACACGGATCCGCTCAGCTGCCGCGCGCTGCACTACGACGCCGTCTACAACGGCAACGAGCTGGGCTCCGGATCGATCCGGATCACCGACCCAGCGGTGCAGCGCCGGGTGTTCGGGCACCTCGGCATGTCGCCGCAAGACGCCGAGGCCCGGTTCGGGTTCCTGCTGAGCGGGCTGCAGGCGGGTGCGCCGCCGCACGGCGGGTTCGCGATCGGGTTCGATCGGGTGACGATGCTGCTCGCCGGGGCGGGGAGCCTGCGCGACGTGATCGCCTTCCCCAAGACGACGACCGCGCGCGCCCTGTTCGAGGGTGCCCCGGCTCCGGCCAGCCCGGCTGACCTGGCGGCGCTCCACATCGAGGTCAAGCCATGAGCGACGAGATCACCCACCGGCTCTCGACCGAGGGCGTGGATCCGCTGGCGCTCGCGGGCGTGAACGACGGCAACCTGGTCGCGCTCGCGCAGCGGCTCGGCGTGCGCGTGTCGTTGCGCGGTGACACCCTGATGCTGCACGGCCCGCTCTCCGCCGTCGAGCGCGCGGTGCCGGTGGCCCAGACACTCGTCGACCTCGTACGCATGGGGGGAGGGGAGCCGCTGGACCTGGCCGACATCGACCGGGTCGTAGGCCAGGAGCAGCCGGGGCCGGCCGGCCACCCGACCGACGGCGAGTACAAAATCATCCTGCCCGGATTGCGCCGGGTGATCCGGGCGAAGACCGCGGGACAGCGGGAGTATCTCCAGGCGATCGCGCAACACGACATCGTGATCGGCATCGGCCCGGCCGGTACCGGGAAGACGTATCTGGCGGTGGCCACCGCCGTGGACGCGCTGGCGCGCAAGCGGGTGCGGCGCATCGTGCTGGCACGCCCGGCGGTGGAGGCGGGGGAGAACCTCGGATTCCTCCCCGGGGACCTGCACGAGAAGGTGGACCCGTACCTGCGGCCGCTGTACGACGCGCTGGAGGACATGATGCCCCGCGACCGGGTGCAGAAGGCGATCGAGAACCGCACGATCGAGATCGCGCCGCTCGCCTACATGCGGGGTCGGACGCTGTCCGACGCGTTCGTGATTCTCGATGAGGCCCAAAACGCGACCGGAATGCAGATGAAAATGTTTCTGACGCGCCTGGGGGTGAACTCGCGCGCCGTGATCACGGGGGACAAGACGCAGATCGACCTGGCCAACCGGGAGGATTCCGGACTGCTCCAGGTCGAGCGCATCCTGCCCGGCATCGAAGGAATCGGGTTCTGCTACCTGGGGGACGGGGACGTCGTGCGCCACCGTCTGGTGCGCGACATCATCCGGGCGTACGCCGAGGACGCACAGGGCTGACATGAGGCTGCCAACCAAGGAGCAGCTGCGGTATCACGGCAGCCGCTGGGTGTGGGTGGTGGGCCTGGCGACGCTGGCCTACGTCGTGTTCCCATCGAGCGCGACCAACGTGGAGCCGCTGGTCGTCGGGACGCCGGCGGAGCACGACGTGATCGCACCGTTCACGTTCCCCGTCAACAAGTCGGATCAGGAACGCGTGCGCGAAGCCGAGGAACTCGCGAGTAGCGTGAAGCCGATCTATCAGTATCAGGAGCGAGCCCTCGACAGCGCGAAGATCGCCATGCACGCCTTTTTCTCGAGCGTCGAGACCGCGGCGGACCAGGGCGGCGCGGCGGCGATCCTGCAGGTGGTGAAGGCCCACGGGTTCGCGCTCGGAGTCCCGGAGGCCGCGTACCTCGCCAAGGGCGGCAAGCGACACGCCCTCGAGAAAGCGTTGAGCGACGTGTTCGACCGTACGCTCGCCCTGGGGATCACCGGGCCCGGTGTGCTGCAAGTGGAGCAGGCGCCGGAGATCATCGTACGACGTCGCTCGGGCGAGCAGTCGGTGCCGCGCGACCAGGTCCTGTCGTACGCACAGTATCTCGTGCGGGCGCGCGCCATCCATCCCGACAGGGGTTCGAGCGTCGGCGATCAGCTCTACGTCCGGCTCGCGGGGCACTTCTTCCGGCCGACCCTCATCCCCAACACGCTCGAGACCGAGCGGCGGCGTGACGAGCTACGCCGCAGTGTGGATCCGAGCAAATACATCGTGCGCGCCGGGGACCGCATTGTGGGCGCGCACGAGGTCGTGACGAACGAGGCGCACGAGAAGCTGGTGGCCTTGCGCAGCGATCTGGTCCGGCGCGGCGGGGCAACCAGCCGCTCGTTCGGCGGTGTGTTGGGGCCGATCCTGCGGGACTCGCTCATCTTCGCAATCTTCTGGGTGCTGATGGTGTTCTACCGCCGCGAAACGTATCGCGAGCGTCGACAGGTGGCGTTGATCGGCGGGCTGTTCGCGCTGGTCCTGCTGCAGGCGGCGGCCGTGGCGCGCTTCGCCCCGAGCCATCCAGAGATCATCTTCCTGCCCTTCATGGCGATGTTGCTCACCGTGTTGTTCAACGGGCGGGTCTCGATGATCGCCGCCATGATTCTCGCGATCGTCATCGGCTTGCAGCCGGTGTTTCACGACATCCCCGCGCTGTTTCTGTGCCTCATCGGCGGGGTGACGGCTGCGCTGACGGTGCGCGTGCTGCGGCGCCGGAGCAATTTCTACGTGCCCGTGTTGATCATTGCGCTGGGCTACCTCGCGGCCGCTGTCGCGCTGGGGCTCGCCGGCAGTTGGACGGTGGCGGACATCGGCCTTCGGGGAGTGTGGGGCGCCGCGAACGGCCTGGTGTCGGCCGGCCTCACGTTCTTCCTGTTGCCGGTCGCGGAATCGATCACCGGGATCACGACCGACCTCACGTTGCTCGAGCTCTCCGACCCCAGCCGGCCGTTGCTGCGGCGGCTGTCGCTCGAGGCGCCCGGCACCTACGCTCACTCCGTCGCCATGGCGAACCTCGTGGAAGCGGCCTGCAATCGGATCGGCGCCGATGGCTTGCTCGGTCGCGTCGGGTGCTACTACCACGACATCGGGAAGATCAAAAACCCGCAGTACTTCGTCGAGAACCAGACGCGCGGCAACAACCCGCACGACCGGCTCAAGGCGCAGCAGTCGGCGCAGATCATCAAGGCGCACGTCGCGGACGGGCTCGCCCTGGCCGAAGAGGCACGGCTCCCCGAAGCGGTGGCGGCTTTCATTCCGGAGCACCACGGCACGACCGAAATCACCTACTTCCTGGATCGCGCGAAGAAGAGCGGCGACGGGGGCTCCCCGCGCCCGGGCGACTACGTGTACCCCGGTCCCAAGCCGCACTCCGCCGAGACGGCCATCACGATGCTCGCGGACTCCGTCGAGGCGGCGCTGCGCGTGCTCGAGGACCTGACGCCGCAGAAAATCGAAGAGGTGATCAACCACATCGTGCGCACCAAGCTGAACGCCGGTCAGCTCGACGAAGCGCCCATGACGCTGCGCCAAATCGACCAGGTGAAGCAGGAATTCGTGCGCATCATCAGCGGCATGTACCACAACCGCATCGACTATCCGGAGTCCAGTGGCGGCATCACGGCGACGTGGCAGCCCGCGGCCAAGGCTTGAGCGCGCGGTCGGGCAGGTGCTGGCCTGGGAAGGCGCCCGCGCGCGTGTGGACCTCACGCTGCTCGACGCCAAGGCCATGCGCCGCCTCAACCGCCGCGCCACCGGCCGGCGCGGTCTGACCGACGTACTGGCGTTCGCGCTCCCACAACCCGACGGTGCCCTCCTCGGGGACGTGTACATCTGTCCCGCTGCCGCGGCGCACTGGGTGAAGAATGGGGGACGAGGGAAGGGGGCCGAGGGAAGCGTGGACGAGGAGCTCGTACGGTTGGCGGTGCACGGAACGCTGCACGTCCTGGGCTACGACCACCCCGACGGGCCGGGCCGAACTCGGTCTCCTATGTGGCACCGCCAGGAGCGCTACGTTCGGCGGCTGCTCGGGAGCGGGGGGAAACGGTGACGCTCACCGACGCGGCGTTGACCCTCGGGGGCGCTCTCGTGGCGGGGGCCGCCGCGCTGTGGGCCGGCCTCCTGGCGCTCGGCGAGGAGGCCGCCGTGGGCGAGGCGCTCCATACGCTGGGCGACGCGCCTCCCACGACCGTCGGCGCGCGCGTGCCGCTGCATCGCGCGCTGCACGTCGCCCGCCTCGCGCTGCTCGTCCTCGGGGCGGTGGCCGCGGGCAACGCGCTCGGGTGGTGGGGCCGGCCCTGGGCGGAGGCGCTCGGTAGCTGGGCGGTGGCGGCGACCTTCCTGTTCATCGTCGGCGACGCGCTGCCGCGCAGCCTGGCCCGCGTCGCGCCCGAGCTCGCGGTGAGCGCGCTTCCGCTCGCACGCCGCACCCTCGCCCCGTTCGGCCCGCTCCTGTGGGTGCTCGCGTGGGTGGACAAGGGCCTGCACGGCCTCGTCGCGACGCCGCGCCCCCTCGAGCCCGATCTCGGCGCCGCCCAGCGCGACATGCTGCTCGGCGTGTTCACGCTGGCCGACACGCGGGTCGATGAGGTCATGACGCCCCGGCTCGACATGGTCGCCGTCGATCTCGCGGCGGCCAGCGACGACGTGATCGAGGCGTTCCGGCAAAGCGAGCACTCGCGCCTTCCCGTGTACGACGGCACCCCCGACAACATCGCCGGCGTCGTCTTCGCGAAGGACCTCGTGCCGTTCGCCATGGGCCTCGGCGGAGAAGAGGCGGCCGCCGCCGCGCGCTGGCAGGATCTGGTGCGGCCCGCGGCGTTCGTCCCGGAGACGAAGACCCTCGACAGCCAGCTGCGCGACTTCCAGCGGGGCCCCGGGCACCTGGCGATCGTGGTCGACGAGTTCGGCGGCACGTCGGGGCTCATCACGCTCGAGGACATCCTCGAGGAGATCGTCGGCGAGATCCACGACGAGCACGACGTGGGCGAAGCGCCGTCCATCCGTCAGGAGGGGGACCGCTACTGGGTGGACGGGCGAGTCACCCTCGACGATCTCTCGCAAGCGCTCGGGCGCCCGTTCGAGCACCCGGAGGTCTCGACCGTGGGCGGGCTGGTATACTCGGTGCTCGGGCGCGTGCCCCGCGCGGGGGACGAGCTGACCCTCGACGGCTATCAGGTCGTCGTGGAGCGGGTGGATCGACGCCGGGTGACCAGCGTGCTGCTCCAGAGGCAACGGTGACGCTTCCCGCCGTGCTGCTCGTGTTGGGGCTGATCCTCGCGGCCGCGTCCGCGGCCGTCGGCGTCGCCGCGGCGGCCGTGAGCCAGCTCGAGCTCACCCGTTGGGTGTCGTACAAGCTCCGCGGTGCCGGCGGCGCGGCCGGCGTGCTCGAGAACCCGGGGCGGGTGCTCGCCACCGCGAACGCCCTGACCACCGTCGGTATCATCTGCGCCGCCGCCGCGATCCCCGCGCTCCTGGCGCGTACGACGCCGACGGTGCTCGGCGTCTTTACGATTGCGGTCGGCATCCCGCTGCTCGTGAGCGCCGCGTACCTCGTCCCGCGCGTAGTGGGCCGGCGCTGGGCGGAGCCGATCGTGGCGCACGCGGCACCGCGGCTCGAGACGCTCGGCCGCGCGTTCGCGCCCTTCGTCCCGTGGCGCGACCCCTCGACGCGCACCACACTCGCGGCGGTGCTCACCAACGCCGACACCGAGGCGCTCGCCTCCGCGGACGAGATGGCGGTCGTGTCGGGCGTGCTGGCCTTCGCGGACCGGCCGGTGCGGGAGCTGATGACGCCCCGCACGTCGATCGTGGCGATTCCCGAGGGCCTGCTCGCGGCGGAAGCCGCGCACGTGTGCCTCCAATCGGGCTACAGCCGCTATCCGGTGTACCGGGGATCGCTCGACGAGGTCATCGGCGTGACGCACGCCTTCGATCTCCTCCGCCTGCCGCCCGACGCGCCCGTCCCCGTCCTGCCGGCGCTCGTCGTGCCGGGCACCACCCGGGCGGCCGACCTCATGCTGGAAATGCAGCGCGGCCGGAGCCATCTCGCCGTGGTGCTGGACGAGTTCGGCGGGACGGCAGGCCTGGTCACGTTCGAGGACCTGCTGCGCGACCTGGTGTCGGAGATCTTCGAGCCGGGCGGCCCGCCCCCGATCGACGCCCCGCCCGTGCGAATCGTCGAGCTGGAGGGAAGCGCCCCCGCCAGCCGGCTCGAGGAGGGGCTCGGCATCACGCTGGAAACGCGCGGGGTCCAGACCGTGGCGGGGCTGCTGGTGCAGGCCTTGGGACGCATTCCCCGACCGGGAGAGCGCTTCGCGCTGCATGGGCTCGAGTTCGACATTC
This sequence comes from Gemmatimonadales bacterium, assembly GCA_035488835.1. Classification (GTDB taxonomy): domain Bacteria; phylum Gemmatimonadota; class Gemmatimonadetes; order Gemmatimonadales; family GWC2-71-9; genus AG41. Next base: position 57,733 of record DATHKX010000021.1, on the reverse strand, counting down.
TCGCCGCCACCGCCACTCGGGTGGAGCGCGTCGCCGTGCGGCCGGGGCCGGTGCGCACCGTGCCGCTCGAGCGGGCCGAAGAGCGGATCTGAAGCATGGGTCTTGCGTGACTACCGAGCGGATCCTGGAGGGGCTCGCCCGGCGTGAGACCGCCGCCTTGGCCCGCGCCATCACCCTGGTCGAGAACCAGCGCGACGGGTTCGAGCGAGTGCTGTCGCACGCGCACGCATCGCTCGGGCGCGGCAATACGCGGCGGGTCGGCATCACCGGTCCCCCGGGCGCCGGCAAGAGCACCCTCACCGAAGCGCTGATCCAGCGGTTCCGCGCGCAGGGTCTCTCCGTCGGCGTCGTGGCCGTGGATCCGACCAGCCCGTTCACGGGGGGCGCGCTGCTCGGCGACCGGATCCGGATGGAATCGGTAAGCCTCGACCCCGGCGTGTTCATCCGGTCGATGGCGACGCGGGGGGCGCAGGGCGGGCTCGCCACGACGACGGAGGAAGTCGCCGATCTGCTCGAGGCGTTCGGCTTCGAGCGCGTGCTGGTAGAGACGGTGGGCGTCGGGCAGACGGAGCTCGACATCGCGCGCACCGCCGAGACGACGGTCCTCGTGCTGGTGCCGGAATCGGGCGACGGGATTCAAGCGCTGAAAGCCGGGGTAATGGAGATCGCCGACATCTACGTGGTGAACAAGAGCGATCGTCCGGGCGCGGACAAGTTCCGTCAGGAGGTCGAGGTAATGCTCGGCATCCGGCGGGGGAATGCGTTTCGCCACATCACTCCACACCACCGGCCGGACAGAGCGGGCGCTCCGTCCCGCGGTCCGACCGTCCAACCGTCCGACCTTTGGGAGCCGCCGGTGCTCGGTACCGTCGCGTCGACCGGTGAAGGAGTAGACGAGCTCGCGGCTGCTCTCGATCGCCATTACGCCTATCTTCAGGCGGGCGGCAGGCTCGTCGAGCGGCGGCGGCAGCGCCTGGCGGCGCGGACGCGTGCCGTCCTGGAGCGCAGCGTGCGGCGCTGGCTCCTGGAGGCGACGGGCGTGGAGGAGCTGCTGGCGCAGCGGCTGGACGAGGTAGCGGACGGCCGGCGGAGCCCGTACGACGTAGCGGCGGAGATCCTCGATCAGGTGAAGGCTGGGAGAGGCGCGACCCGATGAGCGGTATCGCGAAAAAGCCTGTGTATACGCCGGACGACCTGCCCGGCTTCGACCCGCGCAGCCGGTTGGGGGCGCCGGGGGGCTACCCGTTCACCCGTGGCATCCATCCGACGATGTACCGGGGCAAGCTGTGGACGATGCGGCAGTTCGCGGGGTTCGGGAGCGCGGAGGACACGAACCAGCGCTACAAGTTCCTGCTGGAGCACGGGCAGACCGGTCTGTCGGTGGCGTTCGACTTCCCCACGCTGATGGGTTACGACGCCGACCATCCGCGCGCCGAAGGCGAGGTGGGCAAATGCGGCGTCGCGATCTCGTCACTCGCCGACATGGAAGATCTGTTCCGCGGGATCCCACTCGACCAAGTCTCGACCTCGATGACGATCAACGGACCGGCGGCGATGCTGTTCTGCTTCTACGTCGCGGCGGCGGAGAAGCAGGGCGTGGCGAGCACCGCGCTGCGCGGCACGGTGCAGAACGACATCCTCAAGGAGTACATGGCCCAGCATGCCTGGGTGTATCCGGTCGAGCCCGCCCTCAAGATCATCGTGGACATGTTCGAGTGGTGCGCCACCCACACGCCGCTGTGGAATACGATCTCGATCTCCGGCTACCACATTCGCGAGGCGGGAGCGACGGCGGCGCAGGAGCTCGCGTTCACCCTGGCAAACGGGTTTACCTACGTGGAGCGGGGCATCGCGCGCGGGCTGGACGTGGACGCGTTCGCGCCGCGCCTTTCCTTCTTCTGGGACATCCACAACGATTTCTTCGAAGAGATCGCGAAGCTCCGGGCCGCCCGCCGTATCTGGGCCCGCCACATGCGGGAGCGCTACGGCGCGAAGAACCCGCGCTCCGCGATGATGCGGTTTCACTCCCAGACCGCGGGGGTCACGCTCACCGCGCAGCAGCCCATGAACAACGTCGTCCGGGTGGCCTACCAGGCGCTCGCGGCGGTGCTCGGGGGCACGCAGTCGCTCCACACCAACTCGCTGGACGAAACGCTCGCGCTTCCAACCGAGGAAGCGGTCCGCCTGGCGCTCCGGACGCAGCAGATCATCGCGCACGAGACGGGTGTGGCGGAGGTGATCGACCCGTTCGGCGGATCCTATTACGTGGAGTCGCTCACCGATCAGCTCGAGCGCGAAGCGGAGGGCCTGTTCGCGGAGATCCAGTCGGTGGGCGGGGTGGTGAAGGGAATCGAAACCGGCTGGTTCCAGCGGCAGATCGCGCGCTCCGCGGAGGAGTTCCAGCACGATGTCGAAGCCGGCGGACGCATTCTGGTCGGTGTGAACGACTACCTGAGCGCGGACGACCACCCCGTCGAGATCCTCAAGGTCTCGGGTGACGCCGAGGAGGGACAGCGGCGGCGGCTCGCGCGACTGCGGGCCGAGCGCGACAACGCGCTCGTCGCGGAGCGGCTCGAGGAGCTGCGGCGCGCGGCCCGCGCCGACGAGAACGTGATCGGCCCGATGCTGGACTGCGCCCGTGCCTACTGCACCCTGTACGAGATCCGGCACGCGCTCGAGAGCGTGTACGGCGCCTACCGCGAGCCGGTGTTCTTCTAGCCCATGGCCGCACAGCCGATTCCCGCCAGCGAGAGCGCGGTGCGTGCCGCCGTTGAGCGGCTGTCGCGCGTTCCGCCCGGCGCGTATCACGTCGTGTCGTGCTACTTGAAACTGGAGCCCAGAGACAAGACCCGCGGCAAGTATCTGATCAAGATCAAGAACCGCATCCGCGAAGCGCTCGCAGCGCTGCAGCGTCAGGACCTCGAGCGCGCCATCCGGGCCCAGGTGGCGGCCGACCTGGAGCGCGTGCACAGCTACTTCGGGGAGCCGACACGGTTGCCGCCGGCGCGCGGGATTGCGCTGTTTGCGTGCGGCGCGCTCGACCTGTTCGAGGTGCTCCCGCTTCCCCACGTCCACCGCTCGCGACTCGCGGTCGCGCCCGTGCCCCTGGTGCGGGAGCTCGTGGCGCTCGAGGAGGAATTCGGTACCATCCTCGTCGCCGCGTGCGACCGCACCAGCGCGCGGTTCTTCGAGGTCACGGCCTATGACGCGGTCGAGCTGCCGAGCCTGACCGCCGAGGCCACGCGACCGGGGAAGTTCCACGGCGAGCGCCAGGCAAAGCGGGGCAACATGCTCGCCGGGGGGTTCGGCGAGCACAACTATCACATGCGGATCCGGGAGGAGCGGCAGCGACACTACGCGCAGGTGGCGGACCGCATCTTCCAGATCCACACGCAGCGTCCGGTCGCCGGGCTGGTGGTCGCCGGCATCGGCGTGGACGCGGCGGCGTTGCTGCCACACCTGCACACGTACCTTCACGACCTCGTGCTCGGCGTGGTGCGCTTGAACCCCAAGCGCGTCACGGCGGCGGAGGTGCGCGAAGCAGCGCTCGCGTTGCGCGAGGAGCGCGAGCGCGCCTGGGAGCGCGCGCACGCCGAGGCCGTGCGTGAGGGCGTCGGCACCGGCTGGGCGCTGAACGGCGTCGACCCGACGCTCAGGGCGCTGCAGCGGGGCCAGGTGCGCACCCTGCTCGCCGACGGACAGGACGAGGACCTCCGCATCGACGATGCCATCGAGGAAGCCCTCGCCCAGCGCGTCCAGGTCGACGTCGTGTACGACGAGCGGGCGCGCCGCGTCGTGGACGGGCTCGCCGGCCTGCTGCGGTTCCGCCGCTGATGCCCGGCTCGAAGCGCCCCATTCGGGTCCTGGTCGCCAAGCCCGGCCTGGACGGGCACGACCGCGGCGCGAAGGTCGTGGCGGCGGCCCTGCGCGACGCAGGGATGGAGGTCATCTACACGGGGCTGCATCAGACCCCGGAGATGATCGCGCAGGCGGCGATCCAGGAGGACGTCGACGTGGTCGGCCTGTCGATTCTCTCGGGCGCTCACCTGACCCTGTTCCCGCGCGTCAAGCAGCTGCTGGTCGACGCCGGACGCGACGACGTGCTGGTGACGGGCGGCGGAATCATTCCGCCGGAAGATGTCGAGGCACTGCGCAAGCGGGGCATCGGCCGGCTGTTCGGCCCCGGCACCCCGACATCCGACCTCGTGAAATACATCGAAGAGTGGGCGGCGGAACATGTCTCGGCCTGACACACTCCGCATTTGCCTTTGAGCCGTCTCAAGACCCTGACCGCGGAATACCGCGAGCTCAAAACCCGCCTCGAGCAGGGCGGCGGGCCCGACAAGGTGCGCCGCCAGCACGAGCAGGGCAAGTTGACGGCCCGCGAGCGGATCGAAGCCCTGCTCGATCAGGGCGCGACCTGGTTCGAAATCGGCCTGCTGGTCGCGTTCGACCAGTACGAGGGGCAGGCTCCGGGGGCCGGTGTGGTCACGGGCGTGGGACGGATCGCGGGGCGGCCGGTGGTGGTGGTGGCGAACGACGCCACCGTGAAGGCGGGCTCGTGGTGGCCGGAAACGATCAAGAAAATCCTCCGGGCCCAGGAGATCGCCATGCGCCAGCGCATCCCGATCGTGTACCTGGTGGACTCGGCCGGCGTGAACCTCCCGTACCAGGGCGGTGTCTTCCCGGGCCAGTACGGCGCGGCGCGGATCTTCTACTACAACTCGATCATGCGCCACTACCTCCGCGTGCCGCAGATCGCCGCGGTCATGGGCCCGTGCATCGCGGGGGGGGCGTATTTGCCCGCCCTGTCGGATGTCATCTTCATGGTCGAAGGCACGTCGTTCATGGGGTTGGGGGGCCCGAACCTCGTGAAGGGCGCGACCGGCCAGACGGTGGACGCGGAATCGCTGGGCGGCGCGGCCACGCACACCGCGGTGAGCGCGGTGGCGCACTATCGCGCGAAGGACGATCGTGAGTGCCTGGCCCGCATCCGCGAATACGTGGCGCGCCTGCCGCGAACGCTCCGGCCTCCCGCGCCGGGCGGCAAGCCGAAACGCAGTCCCAAAGACCTGTACGACCTGCTACCGTCGGACCACCGCATGAGCTACGACGTTCGGGCGGTGCTCGACTGCGTGCTCGACGCGGGAAAGTTGGACGAGTTCCAGCCTGATCTCGCGCCCGAGATGATCTGCGCGCACGGCGCGATCGAAGGCCGCACCGTCGCCCTGATCGCCAACTCGCGCGGGGTCATCAAGGGTCGGAAGACCGAGGGGGCCGCCCCGAAGATCGGGGGGATCATCTACACCGAGAGCGCCGAGAAAGTGGCCTACTTCATCGAGAACGCCGACCGCGAGCGGATCCCCCTCCTGTTCGTGCAGGACGTGTCGGGGTTCATGGTCGGCACCGACGCGGAGCACTCGGGGATCATTCGAGCGGGGGCGCGCTTCGTGGAGGCCATGGCGACGGCGACGGTGCCCAAGCTCGTGCTCACCGTGAACCATGCCTCGGGAGCGGGCTACTACGCGATGGCGGGGCAGGGGTTCGATCCCGATTTCATCGTCTCGTGGCCGACCGGAAGGATGGGAGTCATGGAAGGTGAGTCGGCCATCCAGGCGGTCTTCGGGAATGAGGCGGCGAAGCCCGAAAACGCCCCCGCCGTGGACGCGATGCGCGCGGACTACGAGCATCAGCTCGACGCCCGATTCGCCGCCGCCCGCGGCTTTGTGGACGCGATCGTCCTCCCGGAAGACACGCGCGATACGCTCGCGTTTCTGCTCGAGGCGACTGGTGAATTCACCGGCCCACACATCGGGGCCTTCGTGCTGCCGAGTCAACCATGAGATCGCGCCGCATCCTCTCTTTGCTCGTCGCCCTGACCGCCGCGTGCGGCACCTCCGCCCCGCGGCCGGCCACGCGACCGACGCCGGCGTCCTCCCCGGCCCGCCCCGCACCAGCGCCGGCGCCCCAACCCGCACCGACCGCCACGGGTGTCGCGACCAGGCTCCCCATTCTGCCGCCGGCGCGGGCGCTGCTCGTGGGCCTGATGCCACTCCACAGCGCGGGCGTCGACGAGTTCCGCGCCAAGCATCCCACGTACGACGGGCGCGGCGTCCTGATCGGCATTCTCGACACCGGCGTGGACCCCGGCGTGGACGGGCTGATCGTCACCAGCACCGGCGCGCCCAAGATGCTCGACGTGCGGGATTTCTCCGGGGAGGGAATAGTGCGGCTCACACCCGTCACCCCGACGGGGGACGGCACCGTCGCGATCGCCGGTCGTACGCTCGCCGGCGCCGGGCGGATCGGGCGGCTCACCACCGCGACCACGTGGTATGCCGGCACACTGGCCGAGCGCCCGCTGGGCAAGGTGCCAGGCGCCGATCTGAACGGTGACGGGACCAACGGCGATGTCTTTCCCGTCATCGTGGCGAAGGCAACGGACGGCTGGGTCGCGTTCATCGACACGAACCTGGACGGCTCGTTCGAGGACGAGATGCCACTGCACGACTACCGCCAGGGCCGCGAGGTGATCGCGCTCGGCACGAAACCGATCACACTGGCTGCCAACTTCGGAGAAGTGAGCGGCGTGCCGACGCTCGCGTTCGTGTTCGACAACAACGCGCACGGCACGCATGTCGCGGGCATCGCCGCGGGGCACAACTTGTTCGACGTCGCGGGCTTCGACGGCGTCGCACCGGGTGCGCAGCTGCTCGGACTGAAGATCGCGAACGACGCGCGGGGCGGCATCTCGATGACCGGCAGCATTCAGCACGCGATGGAGTACGCCGCCCGCTTCGCGGAGCAGCGTAACCTGCCGCTCGTGCTGAACCTGAGCTGGGGAATCGGCAACGAGCCCGGCGAGCGCGCCGTCATCGACTCGATCGTCAACGCGTTTGTCACCGCCCATCCGGGGATCGTGTTCGCGATCAGCGCCGGGAACGACGGGCCCGGCCTCTCCACCGTGGGCCTGCCCGGGTCGGCCGAGCTGGCGGTCTCCGTGGGTGCGGCGTTGCCGGGGATCTACGTCCCGCTCGAGGAGGATGGCGCGCCGCCGGTGGCGGGCGACTTCGTCAGCTCGTTCAGCGGTCGCGGCGGACGGTTCGGGAAGCCCGACGTCCTCGCGCCGGGGTGGGCCTTCTCGACCGTTCCCTCCTTTGACACCGGAAACGAGATCAAGGCCGGCACAAGCATGTCCGCCCCCTATGTGGCCGGCCTCGCGGCGTGCCTCATGTCGGCGCTGGTGCAGGAGGGACGCACCCCGGGCGGCGCCGAGGTGAGCGCGGCGCTCCGGGCCGGCGCCGCGGGCTTGGCCGGCGCGAGCGTGCTCGACCAGGGGGCCGGGGTGCCGCAGCTCGAGCGGGCGTACCGCTGGCTGCTCGCCGGCCATCAAGGCTCCGGTTACGTGGTGCGCGCGACCACGGGCGGCGGGTCGGCTGCCTTTCGGCGCGAGGGCCTGGCGGGGCCAGCCGACACGGTCGAGACATTCCGGGCGCGACACGTCACCGGGCTCCGGGTTGCACAGTTCTCGTTGAAGAGCGACGCGCCGTGGCTGACCGCCCCCGGGATACTGTCGGCGGGATCCCGCGAGACCGAGATCCCGCTGACCTACGACCCCGCCGCGCTCGCAGCGCCGGGCGTGTACGTGGGAACCGTGACAGCCTGGAATCCGAGCGATGCCCTCGCCGGCCCGTTGTTCCGACTCGTGAACGTCGTGGCGGTCCCGTATGAGCTCGCGGACAAGCCCCTGTCCGACGAGCGGCGCACGATCGGCCCCGCCCAGGTGCGCCGCTACTTTCTCCGCGTGGCGCAGCCGGGCGCCACCTTGGTCGCCACCATCACGCTCCCTGACTCCGCACAACAGACCGCCAAGGCGATCCTGTACGAGCCCAATGGCGCGCCATTTCGAGAGCTCGCGCGTGATTCGATCGTGCCGATCGGCGGATCGCAGGTAGGTACGGCCCGGTTCGCCGTCCGCGCAGAGGATGCCGTGGCGGGCGTGTACGAGCTGGACGTCGTCGCGCCGCCCCGCTCCGGGGCCGTCGCGACCGTCCGTGCGCAGCTCGCACCGCTCACACTCGCGGACCGGGAAGCGACAAACCCGGGCCAGGCCATCGTCAGCGGACGCGTCACGCAGATGTTGCTCGGCGCGGAGCGCGCGCTGGACGTCGCGGGCCGGGGCGCGACACCCGAAAGCCTCACGGTCTCGGTGCCCGATTGGGCGGCGACCGCGGTCGTCGAGGTGGAGGTACCGCGTGAGCAGTGGCGCGAGTTCACCGACTTCGGCGTGACCGAATTCGATTCCGCGGGGCAGCAGATCTCCCAGGGGCCGCTCGAGTTCGCGTTCGGGCGGCAGGCCTTCGCGGTGCCGGCGGCATTACAGGGCCATCCGCTCACCGTCGAGCTGTATCCCGGCTTCGCACGCGACAAGGGTGTGCACCCGTGGCGGGCCAAGGTGCGGGTGCGCTTCCTGCTGAGCGAGCCGCGCCCGCTTGGCGACGGCCGGGACATCACCGTACTCCCGGGGGGACGCGCCCCACTCCCCGCCCAGCGGCCGCGGGAGCTGGCCTTGCCCGAGGGCTTCGCGCCCCTCGTCGAGGTGCGCGTCCGCTCGTCGGTCGGGGCGCCTGACGCGGCCCGGCGCGTGGTCGTCAATCCGTGAAACCGCGGTCGGCCACGCTGCGCATCGCCGCGGGGCAGGGGTTCTGGGGCGACTGGCTCGAGGCGCCGTATCGCCAGGTGACCGGCGGACCGATCGACTACTTGATGATGGACTACCTCGCCGAAGTCACGATGTCCATCCTGCAGAAGCAGAAGTCGCGCGATCCGTCCCTTGGGTACGCGAAGGACTTCATCCCGCAGATGGAGCGCATCCTGCCGATCGTCGCGGAGCGGCGGATCAAGATCACCGCGAACGCCGGAGGCGTGAACCCCCGAAGCTGCGCGCAGGCGGTGGCCGAAACGGCGCGCCGCCTGCAGCTCGGCGGCAAGCTCCGAATCGGGGTGGTGACGGGGGACGATCTGTTGGGGCGCCTGGACGGGCTGCTGGCCCGCGGGCACGATCTCAGGAACCTCGACACCGGCCGGCCACTGTCCGACGTACGCGACCGGGTGGTGTCGGCGAATGCGTATCTCGGCGCCTGGCCCGTGGTGGAAGCGCTGCGCGGCGGCGCGGACATCGTCGTGACGGGACGCGTCACCGACACCGGCCTCACCCTCGCGCCCATGATTCACGCCTTCGGGTGGCGGCCCGACGCCTGGGATCTCCTCGCGGCGGGGACGGTCGCGGGCCATACAATCGAATGCGGCGCTCAGTGCAGCGGCGGCAACTGCCTGGTGGACTGGGAACGGATCCCCGACCTCGCGAATGTCGGTTACCCGATCGTCGAAGCGGCTCCGGATGGGACGTTCGAGATCACCAAGCACCCCGGCACCGGCGGGCGCATCAGCGTCGCGGGCGTGAAGGAGCAGCTCGTGTACGAAATGGGAAATCCCGCGGAGTACATCACGCCCGATGGCATCGCGGATTTCACCACGATTCGGCTCGAGCAGAGGGGGAAGGACAGAGTTCGGGTGTCGGGTGTGAGGGGGAGACCCGCCACCGCCAAGCTCAAGGTGTCGATTGGCTATTTCTACGGCTACAAGGCGGTGGGCACCCTGGTCTACGCGTGGCCGGATGCCTACCGGAAGGCTCAGGCCGCGGACCGGATTCTCCGCCAGCGGCTCGCCGATCTCGGTCTCACGTTCGAGTCGGTGCTGACGGAGTTCGTCGGCGCCGATGCGACCCACGGCCCGCTGGCGCGGGCCAGCGCGCCGCTCGACCAGCTCCCGGAAGTGCAGCTGCGGATCGGCGTCCGCTCGCCGGACAAAGCCGCCGTCGAGCGGTTCACGCGCGAGATCGCGCCGCTGATCCTCAACGGACCGCCCAGCGTCACCGGGTTCGCCGGCGGACGACCGAAGCCGGAGGAGATCGTGGCGTACTGGCCCGCGCTCCTCGACAGGCGCACGGTGGAGCCGTGCGTCGAGGTCGTGGACGTATGAGAAAGAAGGCGGTCAGGCGCACTGTCCCTCTCGTCAAGCTGGCGCATGCGCGATCCGGAGATAAGGGCGACACGGCCAACGTGGGGTTGATTGCGCTGAAACCCGAGTACTATCCGATCCTAGTGAAACACGTGACGGCGGCGCGCGTCGCCCGGCACTTCAAGGGGATGATCTCCGGCCCGGTCGAGCGCTACGAGCTGCCCAACCTGCACGCCCTGAACTTCCTGCTGCATGGCGCGCTGGACGGCGGCGGCACGATTTCGCTCAAGACCGACGCCCAGGGGAAGGTGTTTTCGACCGCGTTGTTGCGTCTCGAGCTGGACCTCCCCAAGTGAGCGATCGGGTGCTGGCCGCGCTTGACGGCGGGGTGCTCACGGCGACGCTCAACCGGCCGGAAAAGAAGAACGCGATCGACACGCCGATGATCGACGCTCTGCTCACCCTGCTGGAGCGCGCCGATCTCGATAGCGCCGTGCGCGTCGTGGCGGTGCGGGGCGCCGGCGGCGACTTCTGCGCCGGCATGGACCTGAACGAGCTGCTCGCATCGGCCGACAAGAGCGTCGAGCAGAACCGACAGGCGGCGTTGCATTTCGCCGAGATCTTCGTGCGCATGCGCCGTATCCCCAAGCCGATCGTGGCCGTCGTGCACGGCCGAGCGCTCGCGGGGGGATGCGGATTGGCCACCGCGTGCGACCTCGTGCTGGCCACCGAGTCCGCAAAGTTCGGCTATCCCGAAGTGCAGCGGGGCTTCGTGCCCGCCATCGTCATGACCCTGCTCAAGCGCACGACGGGCGAGAAGGTGGCCTTCGATCTCGCGGCGACGGGACGGATCCTCGGCGCCCCCGAAGCGGTGGGATTGGGCCTGGTATCGCGGGTGTACGAAGACTCCGACTTCGAGGACCAGGTCGCCGAGGTACTGCGCGCTCTGGCCGCGGCGAGTCCCTCGGCGCTGGCGTTCACCAAGCAGCAGTTCTACGAGCTCGACGGCCTGCGATTCGAGGACGGCATCCGGCTGGGCGCGGACGTGAACGCGGTGAGCCGCACGACGCCCGACTTCCGCGCCGCCTTACAGGCGTTCCTCAAGAAGTGACGCGCTTCTTCACCCTCAAAGCGTGGCTCGGAGGGGCGGGGCTCGCCGTGGGCCTCGCCGGCATGGCGGTGGGGTGGCGCTGGCTGGTGTGGACCGCGGTATCGTTGCTGGGTGCGGCGTTCGCGCTGCGCTTCGCCGAGCGAGGGAGCGAGCCCGGACCGTAAGTCGCTGTCAGCTTCCTGACAGGTTCACCAGGTAGCTTCTCAGTCCAAGATGTCATCCGGGGAGTCATTCGGGCGTCGTTGTTGGCCGGCCCTCGCGCTGTGCGGCGCGGCGGCGGTCTCGCTGTCCGCCCAGCAGCCGGTGACGCGCGCGCAAGCGGCGGCCGCCGCGCTCGCCCGCGGCGCCCGAGCGGCGTTCGGTCGCGCCGACACCGCAATGGCCGGTGGGACGCTGCACGCCGCGCGGCTCTATCCCAACCCGTCGGCTTCGGCAAGCTACTCGAAAGACGTCCCCCATTACCACGTCGTCGCCGACCTACCGCTCGACCTGCCCTGGATCCGCTCGGCCCGGATCGGCGCCGCCGCCTCGGCGCGCGACGCCGCCCGGTACGGCTTCGCGTTCGAGCGCGCCGCGATCCGGTTCGACGTGGACACCACCTACACCCGAGCGCTCGCCGCCCTCGCCCGCGCGCGCCTCTCGCGCCGCAACGCCCTCGACGCCGACAGCCTGCGCAAGATGGCGCAGCTGCGGCGCGAGGTGGGCGACGTGAGTGAGCTCGATGTGCGTCTCGCGGCGGTCAACGCAGGGCAGCTCGAGAACGTCGCCGCGGACGATTCGGTCACTGCCGTCGAGGCCCTACTTTCCGTGCAGCTCGCGATGGGTCTACCGGCGGAGGACGTGACCATCACGCTTGCCGACTCGCTCGCGCCACCGTCCGACGGCATGCCGCCTCCGATCGGTGAACCGCTCCCCGTCGCCGCGGCCGCGGCGAGCCTCCGCTCCTCGGAGCGCGCGTTGACCCTCGCGCATCGCAGCGTGTTCGCAGCGCCGAGTCTCCAGGTGGGCTTCGATAACGACGACCCCGGCGGGCAGCGGGGCCTCCTGCCCATGGTCGGTTTCTCCCTGCCGCTCCCGCTTTTCAACTGGAACGGCGGCGAGGTCCGACAGGCAGCGGCAGCGCGCGATCGCGCACAGGCCAGTCTGGACCTCGCGCGACGCGAAACCGGGGCCGAGCTGGCGCGCGTCCGGCGCGGATTCGCGCTGGCGCTGGTGCGGCTCGAGCGCGATCGCCGGCTGCTCTCGAGCGCGGACCGCGTCGCGTCGATGTCGCTGCAGGCGTATGCCGAGGGGGCCGTCGCCCTGCCGAACGTGCTCGAGGCCCACCGCAACGCGCGTGAAGCGCTCGCTCGCTACATCGACGACGTCGCGGCGGCGAACGACGCCGCAGCGGCCGTTCGACTCCTCACCGCAACCGACCAACCATGAACGCCGGCGCATCGCTCGTTGCCGCCGCACTGGTCCTCACCGCCTGCCGCGGCGAACGCCAGGCGAGCGCCGCCGCCGACACACCCCCTGCCGAGCAAGCGGCGGGCGGGGTGGGAACCGCGGTGGCCACGATGCAGCGGTTCCCGCAGGTCGTCACCGCCATCGGCACCGTGACCCCGCGACCTGGGCGCTTCGCGGAGCTTGCGGCCCCCGGGCCTACGCGCGTCGCCCACATCTTCGTCGCTCCCGGCCAGCGAGTGGCAGAGGGGGACTCCCTCATCGGGTTCGAGCGGGCGCCGTTCGACGCGGCGGCGCGCAGCGCGGAGACCGCCCTCGCAAGCGCCGAGCGCACCTACGCGAGGGCGGTGCGACTGGTGCAGGCGGGAATCCTGCCCCAGAAGGACAGCGACCAAGCGGCGGCGGATCTCGCGCAGGCGCAGGTCGCCGCCATCACCGCGCGCCGCGCGCAGCAGCTCGCCACGCTCCGCGCGCCGCTCGCCGGCGTCGTCACGCGGATGACCGCCGTGCTCGGCGCCTCGGTGGACGCGAGCCAGCCGCTCGTGGAAGTGGTCGATGTGGCCGCGCTGGACGCGGTCTTCAATGTGAGCCCGGCGCAGGCCGCTCAGATTCACGGTGGTGATTCGGTCCGTGTCACGGCCGGCGAAGGAGAGGGCGGTGAAGGCGTGGGGCAGGGCTCGGTGACCGCGGTGGGCGCTGCCGTGGATTCGAACTCGCGGGCGGTCGCCGTGCGCGCCCGCATCGGCCGACCTGCCCGGCCGCTGCGCATCGGTGAATCGGTGTTCGGCAGGATGGTGACGGCCGTTCACGCTCGCGCGGTGACGGTGCCCGTGACGGCCCTGGTGCCGTCCGGAGACGGGTTCCGGGTGTTTGTCGTGGACAGCGGGGGCATCGCACGCGCGCGCGCCGTCACGGTCGGCGCTCGCAGCGAGTCGGTGGCCGAGATCCTGGCGGGTCTCACGGCCGGCGAGACGGTGGTTACGACCGGTGCCTACGGCATCGAGGACGGCACGAAGATCGTCCGGACGGCGCGGTGACCCTGTTCGACGTCCTGAGCCGGCAGCGCCGGTTCGTCTATCTCCTGGTGGGATTGCTCAGCATCGCCGGCGTGTGGGCGGCGCTGCGACTGCCCTCCGCCATCTATCCCGAGCTGGTGTTTTCCCGAATCACGGTCATCGCCCAGGGCTTCACCCTGGGCGCGCGCCAGGTGGTCTTCAGCATCACCCGGCCGCTCGAAGAGGCCGTGAGCATCGTGCCGGGGGTGACCCGGGTCCGCTCGCACTCGATCCGCGGCGCCAGCGAGATTTCGATCACCTTCGCGCCCCGGACGGACATGACGTACGCGCTGCAGCTCGTGCGGGCGCGCGTGAATCAGGCGAGCAGCGCGCTACCGGCCGACGTCAGCATCGAAATCGAACAGCTCACGCCGTCGCTCTTCCCCGTCCTGTCCTACAACCTCGAGGGCGGCGACGCCGCCACGCTGTATGACCTGGCCCGCTACGAGATCAAGCCGCTGATCTCCCGGGTCCCCGGGGTCGGGCGCGTGGACGTGCAGGGCTCGGACGTCCGGGAGATCGAGGTCATCGTCGACCCTGCGCGCCTGGTGGCCCAGGGGATGGCCTACGCGGACGTGGCCAACGCCATCCGGCAGGCGGTGACCGTCCAGGCGGTGGGCCGGGTCGCGCAGAATTACCGGCAGTATTTGATCGTGACGGACCAGGAGGCCCACGCGCCGGAGGACATCGGCGCCGTGGTGCTTGGCAACGGGTTGCGCGTACGCGACGTGGCCACGGTGCAGGTCGGGACGGAGGACCACGTCCGGATCATCGCCGGTGACGGCAAGCCGGCGGCGCTGATCAACATCACGCGCCAGATCGGGGGCAACACAGTGGCCGTAGCCGACAGCGTGGAGCGCATCGTAGCCGCGATCGCCCCGACGTTGCCGCCGGGCGTGCACTTGAAGCCGGTCTACGACCAGGCCGCGTTGGTTCGGGACGCCGTCCGCTCCGTGCGCGACGCGATGCTGATCGGCGCCGGGCTCGCGGTGGTGGTCTTGCTGCTGTTCCTTCGTCACGGGCGGATCACGGCGATCAGCGCGACGGCGATTCCCCTGACGTTGGCGATCACGGTGTTCGTGATGAGCCTCATTGGCCAGACCTTCAACCTGATGACCCTGGGCGCGATGGCGATCGCGATCGGCCTCGTGATCGACGACGCAGTGGTGATCACCGAAAACATCGCGCGTCATCTCGTACTGCCCGGCAGGCGTCTGCAGGCCATCCGCGCGGCGGTCCAGGAGCTCATCTGGCCCGTCACGACTTCCACGCTCACGACCGTGGTCGTCTTCCTGCCCCTCGGTCTGCTGCAGGGTGTGGTAGGGCAGTTCTTCGCCGCCCTTGCGACGACGCTCACGGTGGCGGTCCTCGTGTCGCTCGGTCTCGCGCTCACCATCATCCCGCTGCTCGCCGAGCGGTTCGTCACGGCGCACGAGGTGGAGGCGGCCCAGATGGGCCCGCTCGCCCGGGTCCAGCACACGCTCGATGCCCTGGGGCCGCGCTACGAGCGGGCTCTGGCCGCCGTCCTGCACCACCCGCGGCGGATCGCCGCCGCGGCCGCGGTGCTCGTGGTCGTGGGAGTCGTGCTGTGGCGCTTCGTCGGTACGGGGTTCCTGCCGGAAATGGACGAGGGCGCGTTCGTGGTCGACTACTGGACCCCCGGGGGTACAGCCCTGGACGAGACGAATCGCGAGGTCGGTATCGCCGAGCGGATTCTCGCGGCGACGCCGGAGATCACGGGAACATCCCGGCGTACCGGCGCTGAGCTCGGGTTCTTCGCGACCGCGCAGAACTCGGGCGACATCGTGGCGCGGTTGACACCCCGGAGCCAGCGGTCGCGGGACATCTTCGCCGTCATGGACGAGGTCAGGGGCCGGGTTTCAGCGGCCGTGCCGCGCCTGCGCATCGAGTTCGTGCAGATCCTCTCGGACGTCATCAACGATCTCGCCGGTGCGGCGAAGCCGGTCGAGATCAAACTGTTCGGAGAGCGACTCGACACGCTCGAGGCCTACGCCCGGCGGCTGGCCCCGGATCTCGAACGAATCGCCGGCCTCGAAGATCTCTACAACGGCGTGAGCGAGCCCTCCGCCGAATTGCTGATGCGCGTGCAGCAGGCGGAAGCCGATCGAGTCGGCTTGACGCCGGCGGACGTCGGGACCGCCGTGAGCGCCGCGCTACTGGGCGTCCCCGCCGGCGAGATTCGGACCGAAGACCGGCCGGTGGCCGTGCGCGTGCGGGCGCCCGATTCGGTCCGGTTCGACCCGCTCCGGCTGCGCTCGCTGCCCGTCCAGGGCGCCACGGCGCGCCGCGTGACGCCGCTCGGCAGTCTCGCCACGTTCACCCCGGCCGAGTCCCGGATGGGCCTCGATCGCGAGAACCAGCAGCAGATGATCACCATGACGGCGGACGTGAGCGGCCGCTCGTTGGGCGGCGTCATGGGAGACGTCCAGCGGGTGCTCGGCGTCCACCCCGTGCCCCCGGGCGTGCGGCTCGTCCTCGGAGGTCAGTACGCGAGCCAGCAGGAGGCCTTCCGCGCCCTGCTGCTCGTGCTCGGCCTTGCCGTCGCCAGCGTGTGCGCGGTGATGGTGGTGCAGTTCGAGTCGTTTGTCGAGCCGTTGGTCGTCTTGCTCGTCGCGCCCGTCTCGTTCGTCGGCGCGCTGGGGCTCCTCCTCGTGACCGGCACGGCGCTGAACGTCGCCTCGTTCATGGGCCTGATCCTGCTGGTCGGGCTGATCGTGAAGAACGGGATCATTCTGCTCGATTTCACGCGGCTGCGGATGCAGACCGAGCACGTAGCGCTCGAGGTCGCCATCCGCGAGGCCGCGCGCGTGCGGCTCCGCCCGATTCTGATGACGACGTTGTGCACCCTGTTCGGCTTGCTCCCCCTCGCCCTCGGCATCGGGGCGGGGAGCGAGCTACAACGACCGCTCGCCCTCGCCGTGATCGGCGGACTCGCGCTTTCCACACCCATCACCCTGTTCGCCGTCCCGACGCTGCTCATCGCGATCCGGGGGCGGCACTATACCCTGCAGGAGACCTCATGAAGAAGCCGCGCCCTCAGGGATCCAGGACCAGCAGTGTGAACGTCCCCGGCACGATACTGGGCCGCGGGCGCGGCTGCTGCGCGCTGGGGGCGGGCGGCGGGCCGAAGTCGGCCGTGGCTGTGAACACCCGGTGGGTGATCGGGTCGAGCTCCATCGTGCGCGCGCCGCGTTTCGTGGCGACGTTCGCGACCACGGTGAAGGTGCCGGGTGCGTCCTCGTGAATGACGGTCAACGTCCCGTCGCCATTCGAGGCGAAGGCCAACTGGGTGCCCGGATCGAAGCGACAGGCATCCACCCCCTGGCCGATCGGGACCGTCGTGACCAGCGCGCCGGTGGTGGCGTCGGAGATCGCCATGAGCTTGTTGCGGCAGCCGCTGAACAACAGATGGTGCGCCCGGTCGATGGCCAGGCCCGTGGGAGACTCGCACGGCGCGAGTGACCACTGGCGTCTCACTCGCATCGCGGCCGCGTCGATCTCCGCTACGGCACCCTTGTCCTCCAGGTTCACGAAGAGCGTCCCGTCCCCGACGGAAACGCCGAACTCCGGACCCGCCCCGAGATCGATGTCGCCGACTCTTTTTCCGGAGACGGCATCGATCGCAGTGGCGGAATGAGCGTCTCCGTTGAAAGTGAAGATGCGCTTGGTCGCCGGGTCGTACAGAACGGCATCGTCGTCCGGGGGCACCATAGTGTGGCCGAGCACGCGGAGCGACTTGAGGTCGAACATCGTGACGCTGCTGTCCGCGCCCGACGTGGCGAAGCCGTGACCGGCTTCGTAGGCGAAGGCGACCCCGTGCGCCCGATTCAGACCGGGGATCTCTCCGAGCGCCTTCCCGTTGTCGGGGTCGACCACGATGATCCGGTCCTGGTGCGCAATGAACAGCCGATGGCGCGCGGTGTCGAGCGCGAGGTAGTCCCAGCCACCGTCGCCGCCGAGCGGGAAACGATGGGCAACGTGGTAGGACTGGGCGGCGGCGGGAAACACGACGCCGCAAAGCAGGAAGGCCCCAGCGATGAGTGTTCGAGACGCTCTGTTCACGATTGCCCCGTTGCGAAGTGTAACGACGACCGATTCCGCCATGTGGCGAATAGTACGCCGCCGTCGCACTAGAGGGCGAGCGGGAAACGGAGGGTGACCCGCGTGCCGACGCCGGGTTGCGACCCGACGTCGATCCGCGCGCCGTGCGCGTCGGCGATCCAGCGGGCGATCGCGAGGCCGAGCCCGGCCCCCTCGGCCTCGCGGCGGGCCGGGTCGCCGCGGTAGAAGCGCTCGAACACGTGAGGCAGCTGTTCGGCGGGGATGCCGATACCGGTGTCACTCACGACCACCGCGGCCTGGCCGTCCTGGGCAGACACGTCCAACCGAACGCGACCGCCCGACGGCGTGAACTTGATGGCGTTGTCGAGCACGATCAGGAGCAGCCGGCGTACCAGCGCCGGATCGGCGAGGATCTTCGCCTCCTCGAAGGTGCCGACCTCCATCACGACGCGTTTGTGCTCGGCCAACGTGCGAGCCGCTTCGACTGCGCCGGCCGCCGCGTCGTCGAGGTAGAGTGCCTCCCGGGCGACAGGCCATTCGCCAGCGTCGGCGCGGGCGAGCGTGAGCAGGTCCCCGGTGATCTCGCCGAGGCGCGTGGCCTCTCGTTCGATCGCCTGCAAGGTGGCGGCGTCGCGGGTCGCCTCACGGTCCTGGCCCGCGGCGACTTCGGCCCGCGTCCGGAGCAGCGTAATGGGAGTCCGCAGCTCATGCGCGGCGTCGGCCATGAAGCGGCGCATCTGATCCATGGAGCGCTCGACCGGCGCGGTGGACTTCCGGATCAGCACGTAGCCCCCGCCTGCGGCCAGCAGCATCCCGACCAGTGCGGCGACCGCGAACGCCTCGATGAGCAACCTGTACTGATCCTCGAGCTCGACGCGGTCGGCGACCGCCACGGCCACGTAGACGGTGCCGGTGGAGCCCGTGAATCGCTGGGCGTGGACCCGCAGCTCGCGACCGTCGACCTCCAAGTCCCGGTACAGCTGCTCTTGAGCAATGGCCGTTCCGGCCGCGTCCCGGATCCAGTCGGACGCGTGTGGGGGTTTGATCGGCCGTGCGGTGGCATCGAGCAAATAGAGCGTGCGGCCGGGGATGTGCAGCTCATCCACGGCATCGACGACGGCGCCGCCGGTGCCGGCCCGCTCAACCTCACGGATCCGGGCCGCGCGCATCAGGGCAGCAGTCGCGGCGTCGAGGGAGGCGTCGAGGTGGCGGGACATCTGGTGGCTGATCGCGACGAACAATCCCCCACCGAGCAGCCCCAGGACCAGGGTGAACAGGCCCGCGTACCACACCGTCAGCTGGCGCCGCAGGCGGGCCAGGGGCCTCATGGGTGCGTGGCCCCGAAGCGGTAGCCCGAGCCACGCAGCGTCGTGATCAGCTTCGGCTCGAAGCCGTCGTCGATCTTTCGCCGCAACCGCCCGACGAGCACCTCGAGCAGATTGGCGAACGGATCGTGGTTGTCGTCCCACACGTGAGCGGTGATGGTGGCGCGATCGAGCACCTGTCCCTGGTTCAGCACGAACAGCTCCAACAAGGCGAACTCCTTCGCGCTGAGCATGATCGGCCGGCGGCGGCGCTGCACCTGGCGGGTACCGAGGTCGACCTCGAGGTCGGCAATCCGATACCGTGCCGGAGACAGGGCGGGCCGGCGGCGCGCCAGCGCCTTGATGCGCGCCAGGAGCTCCCGGAATGCGAACGGTTTCGTGAGATAGTCGTCCGCCCCGACCTCGAGCCCCCGCACCCGGTCGTCGAGGGCATCGAGCGCCGTCAGCATCAGGACGGGCGTCGAGCTGCCGCCGCGCCTGAGCTCCCCGCAGAGCTCGAAGCCGGTGCCGCCGGGGAGGCGAACGTCCAGGATGATCACGTCGAACGAGCCAGCGTGGGCACGGTCGCGGCCGTCGGCGAACGTGGCGGCCAGGGTCGGATCGATGCGCTGCGCGCGCAGGCCGTCGCGCAGCAAGCCGGCCAGCTCAGGGTCGTCTTCGACGATCAGCACTCGCATGGGGACGAATGATGATATTACTATGGAGACTCACCGAAAGAGAGCACCATGTCCGGCTTGAACATTCCTATGTACGATCCCCGCCTCGTCCAGCCGATGCGCGAAGAGCTCACCCGCATCGGATTTCAGGAGCTCCGCACGCCCGCGGAGGTTGACGACGCGCTGGGGACCACGAAAAATACGACGCTCGTCGTCGTGAACTCGGTGTGCGGCTGTGCGGCCCGGAACGCGCGCCCCGCGGCGACGCTCGCGCTCCAGCACGCGCGCCGGCCCGCGCGGTTGCTCACGGTGTTCGCGGGACAGGACGCCGACGCGACCGAGCGCGCCCGGAGCTACTTCACGGGCTACCCGCCCTCCTCGCCCCAGATGGGGCTCTTCAAGGATGGCGCGTTGGTCTTCATGCTCGAGCGGAAGAACATCGAGGGGCGGCCGGCCCAGGACATCGCGGCCGACCTGACAGCGGCGTTCGACCGGTATTGCGCCTAAACCGAGACCGCCGGGGCCTCCCGAAGCGACTGCGTCGTTTTGTCGCGGAGGGAGATCCCGGCGGTCTAGGTTAGGCTCGGTTAGAACATGCCGCCGCGGGCCCGGAAGTCCACGTTGTCCTGCACCCACTTCCACAGGTCGTCCTGGCGGGGGAGCGGCACGCCCGGCTTGAACTGCTTGTGCCACCCCGCCATCACCTGCGCCTCCTGCGTCCACATGCGCACGCGCTTGTGCCGGATCATCCGTTTCCAGTTCTCGCCCACGGACGGGCTGGCATAGAGAAGCCGCACCGTCACGCTGCGGGACAGGAACTCGAGCGGCGAGAGATCGATGCGACTGTACGGGTTCTCGTTCGCGGCGAGGCGTGTGCCCGGCGGAACGTCGGGCACGCCGTCGGACAGGACGACGACGTTCAGGGGCGCGAGGATCAGTCCGCGCTCCTTGACCAGCCCGGCCACGCGCTGGAAGAAGGCGTTGTAGTCGGTGTAGGGGTCGGTCTGCGGAAACCAGGTCCGGATGTCCGCCGCGATCTGCTCGATCGAGCGTCCCGCGAAGTCGTTGATCGGATGGAACGACTTCGGCTCGCCCGATCGCACGCCGCCCACCGAGCTCACGAACAGCGCGGTCGGGACGCGCAGGCCCGCCAGCCCGTTCAAGTGCGCGTAGATGTACAGCGCGGCGAACTCCACGGCGTCATCGTACAGCCGCGACTCGCGAAACGAGCCGCTCACATCGATCCCGATGACCATCGTGTTGTTGGCGGGCTTCTTGCCCTCCTGCTCCGCCGGAGGCGTGCAGGCCGCGACGATCGCCGCGAGCAGCACCCCACCAAGAACTCGACGGTTCATGCGGCGCCTCCCGGCACCGCGTGCTTGCCGCTCGCCGTGATCAGCGGCGTGCTCGCGAGCACCTGCTCCAGATTGCGGAACGGCAGGGTGAAGGTCGGCCGGCCCAGGATCACGACGACGGCGAAGTTCACGCCGGCGGCCAGGATCTGCAGGACCGGCAGCGAGATCAGCTCGAACACCTCGCGGGCCTCCTTCTTGAACCATTCCGACTCGCGCTTCAGCGCATCGATCGGGCCCTTCCAGAAATCGGGCTCGATCGGCGCCACTCCACTGCCTGACATCCCGGTGCCTTCGAGCTTCTGGCGGCCGAGAATGCCGAGCAGTGCGGGAGTGCCGAACCGTCCGAACAGGAACCAGGTCATCGCGCGCACGCCGACCCAGCCGAACGATGCGAACGCCAGCGTGGACACGAAGCCGAGCTGGAACCCGGTCTGCTGCGCGATCCACGGCGTGATCGCGTTGATCAGCTCGCGGTACAGGAACAACACCTCGAAGAACATCACAAATCCCTCGAACACCGCCGTCGTGACGATTTGGGTCGTGTTCTTGGTGGCGATCGCGTCGGTGAGGGCCTGGATGGCCGCGAAGCTGCCGGCGATCAGAATCACCAGGAACGGCCACAGAATGATCGTCACCCAGAACGGCGACACGTCGCCACCCGTCAGATCCGCCATGACCTCGGTGATGAGGGGTCGCAGCGTGAACGTAAAGATCGTCGCCTCGAGGACGGCCCACAGCACGATCATGAGGAAGGCCAGCCATGGCACGCCGGGCTGGAAGTACTGCCGCGTCGCCCAATCCATCAGCGCCAGGGGCCGCGTGAAGATGAACTTGATGAGCTTGACGAACATGGCCCCCGCGAGCTTCAGGAGCCCCCAGACCCAGCCCAATAGCACGACGACGAAACGCAGCAGCCCCGCCCAGTAGAACCAGGTCATCCGCAGCCAGTCCCACCACGACATCACGACCGAGACCAGGAAGCCACCGCGTCCCGATCGAAACGGCAGCGTATACAGCGCCGCCATCGAGCAGATCAGCCCCGCGACGAGGACGAAGCAGGGAAGCACGATCAGCACGGCCTTGAGCGCGATCTCAGCCGGACTACTGCCGAACAGGGCGAAGTTCAGCACCGTCGCGCTCAGGCCCAACACCCAGGTGAAGCCGGCGGCAAGCAGCTGGAACGTGTCTCGCCACGTCTCGGGGAACTGCGTCTGCAGGGACAGGAGCATGCTGCTCACCTCCTCGGGGAGTCCGGCGTGGCCGCCGCGGTGACCCCACGGCAGGGGCGCATTTATAAGGTGGCTGGCACGCCGAGAACGTGATCTGCATCACCAATCCCGAGGGATGCGGCCAAGCTCGCCCCCTCTGGGCGGGACGTGGTATACTGTGCCCCATGCCGGACGAGTCCCCCAAGCGCTTGATCGTGGTCGGCGACCGTGTGCTCATCGCGCCCGAGGAGGGGGAGGAGCGCACCAACGTCGGCCTCTACCTGCCGCCGACCGCGGTCGACAGCCGGCAGGTACAGGGCGGCCGGGTCGTCGCCACCGGGCCCGGCACGCCGATGACCGAGCCGGCCAGCATGGACGACGAGCCCTGGAAGATCCGCGGCCCCGACGTCAAGTACCTGCCGATGCAAGCGCGGGTCGGGGACTACGCGCTGTTCTTCCGCAAGGCTGCCGTCGAGATCACGTTCGAGGGAACGAAGTATCTGGTCGCCCCGCAGGCGGCAATCCTCGTGCTGGTGCGGGAAGGCAGTCCCGAGGAACAGGAGTAAGCCATGGCCGACATGGGATGGGCCCGGAGCCGGGGTGAACGTGCCGAGAAGGAAGGCCTGCGGCGCGGCGCGTGGTACCGAATCGTTGAAGAGTCCGGGAAGACCTGGATCGTGCTGGACGTGCACCAGGTCGAAGTGCGCGTTCCCAAGGACAATGTCGACGTCCGCAAAGATCGGCCGAAGGCCTGGAGCGTGGTGCATGAGCCCCATCTCGTGTGCCCCGGCTGTCACAAGCGACAACACGTATCGGGACAGCCCAAAGACGTGAAATGTGTCGAGTGCGGGAATAGCTTCGGCGTGGACTGGAACGATCGGGCGTAGAGTAATTCCGCACCGAATCGCGTGATTTGGGCTCCGGTGAAACCATCGGGGCCCGTTTTCTTTGCGTGATGGCGACGTTCACGGGCGGGCTGGCGCGCGCGCGCGCGCTGCTCGCCGAGCGGTTCGGCCACGCGGCGTTTCGGGTCCACCAGCTCAAGGTGCTCGGGCCGTTGCTCGCGGGCCGGAACGTGCTGGCGGTCCTGCCCACGGGGGCCGGGAAGTCGTTGTGCTTCCAGCTTCCGGCGCTTTTGGCGCGGGGGCTCACGCTGGTCGTCTCGCCGTTGATTTCACTGATGCAGGACCAGGTGGCGGCGCTGCGGCGCCGGGGAATCGCCGCCGCCTACCTGAACAGCCTGCTCTCGCCCGATGAGCGCCGGGCGATCCTTGACGCCGCCCTGTCCGGATGCCTCGCCCTGCTCTACTGTGCCCCCGAGCGGCTCGGCTCGCTGCTGCGACAGCTGTCGCGCGCCGGTCGGGAGGTATCGCTCCTCGCCGTCGACGAAGCTCACTGCATCGTCGAGTGGGGCAACGAGTTTCGGCCCGTATACCGGCGGCTCGACCGATACCGCTACCTGTTGGGCGATCCCGTCACGATCGCGCTCACCGGAAGCGCCACGCCGGAGACACGCGCCGAGATCCTCCGCGTCCTCCGGATCCCACAGGCAGAGGTGGTCGTCACGTCGTTCGATCGGCCGAATCTCGTGTTTCGCGTCGAGCGCGTGCGGGACGACCGCGAACGGTTCACCCGTATGCGGGCGCTGCTCGACGGCGTGGACGGGCCGGTGATCGTGTACACGCCGACGCGCCGACTCACCGAGCTGGTCACACGCGCCCTGTTGCGCATGGGGGTACGGGCAGCGCCCTACCATGCGGGGCTCACCCCGACGATGCGGCGCCAGGTGTTGCGCGCGTTCCTCGCCGATCGCGCGCCGGTGGTGGTCGCCACGAGCGCCTTCGGCATGGGGATCGACAAACCGGACGTGCGCCGGGTGCTGCATTGGGGACCGCCGCACAGCGTCGAAGCCTATTATCAGGAGGCGGGACGCGCGGGCCGGGATGGCCGCCGCTCCGACTGTGTGATGGTGTGGCGTCCCTCCGACTTCGAGTGGGGTGATGCCGCACCGGGCATGCGACGCTACGTGGAGGCGCGGGCGTGCCGCCGTGGCACGTTGCTCGCGTATTTTGGGGAGCGGGGGACAGCCTGCAGTGGTTGCGACGTGTGCGGGCTAGAGAGTTGGCGCCCCTCAACGTAGGCGGGCCACGCCCTACCCATCGGTGGGGTTGCGGCGCGGGGGTCGCCGAATACCTTAGCGGTTCTCGCTGTGTTTTTCCCCTCTCGTTGAGGACGCGTATGCCCGGCCGCAATTTCCTGTTCGTCCCCGGCCCCACCAACGTGCCCGAGCGAATCCTCCGCGCCATGAACCGCGCGATGGAGGACCACCGCTCCTCTGCGTTCCCGGAGCTCGCGACCGGGGTGCTGCGCGATCTCCGTCAGGTGTTCAAGACGACGACGGGGCAAGCGTTCCTCTTCCCGGCAACCGGCACCGGTGGGTGGGAAGCGGCGCTCGTCAACACGCTGTCGCCGGGCGACCGGCTCATCGCCCCGCGCTATGGGCAATTCAGCCACCTGTGGATCGATCTCGCCCAGCGCCATGGCTTGCGCGTGGACATCATCGATGTCGAGTGGGGCGAGGGCGCGCCGTCCGACCGCATCGGGGAGATTCTGTCGCAGGACAAGCAGCACGAGATCAAAGGGATCCTCATCGTCCACAACGAGACGGCCACGGGGGTGACGAGCGACGTCGGAGCCGTCCGCGGCGCGATCGACGCGGCGCAGCATCCGGCCATGTTGTACGTGGACGGCGTGAGCGCCATCGGCTCGATCGACTTTCGCATGGACGAGTGGAAGGTGGACCTGGCGATCACGGGGTCGCAAAAGGGATTGATGCTGCCCGCCGGGCTGGGCATCGTGTGCGCGAGCCCCAAGGCGCTCGCCGCCCGCGAGCAAGCGAAGTGTCCGCGTGTCTTCTTCGACTTCGGGGACATGATCCGCGCGAACGCCACGGGATACTTCCCCTACACGCCCTCCATTCCGATGCTGTACGGCCTGCGCGAATCGCTCGACATCATGTCGGAGGAGGGACTCGACAACATTTTCGCGCGCCACCATCGGCTCGCCGAGGGCGTGCGCGCCGCGGTGCGGGCATGGGGCTTGAAGCTGTGCGCGAAGGCTCCGAAGTGGTACTCGGACACCGTGAGCGCGATCATGGTACCGGAAGGCACGAACGGCGCCGATGTGATCGACGTGGCGTTCCGGCGCTACAACCTGGCGCTCGGGGCCGGCCTCGCGCGGATGGCGGGGAAGCTGTTCCGGATCGGCCACCTCGGTGACTTGAACGAGCTGATGCTGCTCGGCGCGATCGCCGGCGCGGAGATGGCGATGCGCGACGTGGGCATGCAGGTGACGCCGGGCGTCGGCGTGGCGGCGGCCGCCGAGCACTACCGCAGCACCGCCGCCCCACTGGCGCCGCGCGCCGCGGCGGGGCAGTCGCCCGACGCACAGCAGCAACCACCCGGCGCGAAGCCGTCGTCCCCCCCGGCCCCCCCGGCCCCCCCACGCGCCGCCGTGAGGGCATGAGTCTCACGCGCTACGAGCCGGCGCACCCGCGGCTCCAGCGCAGCGAGCTCGCGGTCCCCGGCTCGCAGCCCGCGCTGTTCCCGAAAGCGCTCGACGGCGAAGCGGACTACGTCTTTCTGGACCTCGAGGACGCCGTCGCGCCCGGCGACAAGGAGCAGGCCCGGAAGCACGTCGTCGCCGGCCTGCTCGAGCACGACTGGAAGGCTCGCGGTAAGACGGTCTCGGTGCGCGTCAACGGAATCGACACGCACTACATGTATCGGGACGTCGTGGACGTGGTGGAGCAGGCCGGGCACAAGCTGGACGTCGTGCTGGTCCCGAAAGTCGGCGTCCCGGCGGACGTCTATCTCGTGGACGCCCTGCTGACCCAGATCGAAACCGCCCGCCGCATCCCGCATCGCGTCGGGATCGAGGTGCTGATCGAGACGGCCCTGGGCATGGCGAACGTCGAGGCGATCGCCCAGGCCAGTCGCCGTCTCGAGGCGATGCACTTCGGCGTCGCCGACTTCGCCGCGAGCTTGCACGCCCGCACCGTGAGCATTGGGGGCCTGAACCCCGACTATCCCGGCGACCAATGGCACGGCGCCCTGGTCCGCATGATCACGGCATGTCGCGCCTATGGGCTGCGTGCGATCGACGGCCCGTACGGCGATTTCAAAGACCCGGACGGGTTTCGCGCCGCGGCCCGTCGTGCGGCGGCGCTCGGGTACGAAGGCAAATGGGCGATTCATCCGTCCCAGATCCCGCTGGCCAACGAGGTGTTCACACCCCCGCCCGCCGAGGTGGAGCGCGCGCGCCGCATCCTCCTGGCGCTCGACGAGGCGGCGCGCGCTGGACGCGGCGCCGCGCAGCTGGACGGTCGCATGATCGATGCGGCGTCGGCCCGGATGGCCCAAAACGTCGTTGACATCGCTGCCGCCATTGCCGCCCGCGCCGCGGGCGCGCCGGCGCTGGCCACGACGCGGGCGTAGCCGTGGACATCCACGAGTACCAGGCGAAGGAGCTGCTCTCGGGTTTTGGCGTCCCCGTGCCGAAGGGCGGCGTCGCGTACAGTGCTGAGCAGGCGGTGTATCGGGCGAGCGAAGTCGGCGGCACCCGCTGGGTCGTGAAGGCGCAGATCCACTCCGGGGCCCGCGGCAAGGCGGGCGGCGTGAAGCTGTGCACGACCGACGCGGACGTGCGCCAGGCCGCGAAGGACCTGCTCGGCAAAACGCTCGTGACCACCCAGACCGGTGCCGAGGGGCTCCCGGTGCATCGGCTGCTGGTCGAGCAGGCGCTGCCGATCGACCGCGAGCTGTACGTCGGACTGGTGCTCGACCGCAAGCGCGAGCGGATCGTGGTGGTGGCGCATCCGCACGGCGGCATGGAGATCGAAGAAATCGCGCAGCGGGAGCCGGCGGCGATCTTGCGCGAGGAGGTGGAGCCCGCCGTCGGGATGCAGGGCTTTCAGGCGCGGGAGCTGGCGTTCGGGCTGGGTCTCGCGCCGCCCCAGGTGGGTCAGGCCGTGACGGCGATCCTCGGCGCCTACCGCGCCTTCCGCGAGCTCGACGCCACGATGGTCGAGATCAACCCCCTCGTCGTCACCCAGGACGGCCAGGTGCTGGCGCTGGACGTGAAGATGAGCTTCGATGACAACGCGATGTTCCGGCGGCCCAACGTCGCCGAGCTGCGCGACTACGCCCAGGAGGACCCCCGCGAAGCGGAGGCCGCCGAGCATGGGCTCAACTACGTGGCGCTGGAAGGGGACATCGGCTGCATCATCAACGGGGCCGGGCTCGCCATGGCCACCATGGACATGATCAAGCACGCCGGCGGCGAGCCCGCGAACTTCCTGGACATCGGGGGCGGGGCGAGCCCCGATCGCGTCGCGGCCGCGTTCCGCCTGGTGCTCTCCGACAACAAGGTGCGCGCCATCCTCGTGAACGTGTTCGCGGGGATCAACCGCTGCGACTGGGTGGCGCAGGGCGTGGTCCAGGCGGTGCGCGAGGTGCACGTCTCTGTTCCGTTAGTCGTCCGGCTGGCGGGCACGAACGTGGAGGAGGGCCGCCGCATCCTCATGGACAGCGGCCTCCCGATTGTCACGGCCGATACCCTCTCGGAAGCCGCCGAGCGAGTGGTTGCCGCACGCGATCGGGTGAGGGCGGCATGAGCATCCTGCTCGACGAGAAGACCCGCGTCATCGTCCAGGGCTTTACCGGCGACAAGGGCACTTTCCACGCCAGGGAGATGATCGCCTACGGCACGAACGTCGTGGGCGGCGTCACGCCGGGGAAGGGCGGCACCAAGCATCTGGGGCGGCCGGTGTTCAACACGGTGAAGGAAGCGGTCGCGGACACGGGTGCCACGGCGAGCCTGATTCTCGTCCCCGCGCCGTTCTGCGCCGACGCCATCATGGAGGCGGCGGACGCCGGCATCCGCTTGGTCGTGACCATCACGGACGGCGTTCCGGCGCAGGACATGATGGGGGTAAAGCGCTACCTGTGGCGCTACGCCAAGGAGCGCCGCACCACGCTCATCGGGCCGAACTGCGCGGGCATCATCAGCGCGGGCCGGGCGATGATGGGCATCATGCCCGGTCACATCTACGCCCGCGGGCCCGTCGGCGTGGTCACGCGGTCGGGCACGCTCGGCTACGAGGCCGCGGCACAGATGAAAGCGCTCGGCGCGGGGATGACCACCAGCGTGGGCATCGGCGGCGATCCGATCAATGGCAGTTCGTTCGTCGACATCCTGGCGTTGTTCGAGGAGGACCCGGAGACCGAGGCGGTGATGATGATCGGCGAGATCGGCGGTCCCCAGGAAGCGGATGCGGCGTTGTTCGTGAAGCAGCAGATGACGAAGCCGGTAATCGGCTACGTGGCGGGCCTCACCGCGCCCAGGGGCCGCCGCATGGGGCACGCCGGAGCGATCATCTCGGCGTTCGGGGACACGGCGGCGGAGAAAGCGGAGATCATGCGGTCGGCCGGGCTGATCATGGCGCCGAGCCCGGCCGAGCTCGGGGCCACGGTCGTCCACGCACTCCGCCAGCAGCCGTCGCGGCCGGTGATGGTGCGGCAGTGAGCGCGGGGCGGTCCGGCCGCCCGGTGGTCGTGGTCACGCGGCGGCTCCCCGGCCCGGTGGAGGAGCAGGTGAGCCGGGAGTTCGACGCGCGGTTGAACCCGGCCGACCGGCCGTTGAGCGCCGCCGAGCTCGCGGACGCGCTGCGAGGCGCCGATGCACTCCTCCCGACCGTCACCGACCGGCTCACCGCGGAAGTGCTCGCCGTCGAGCCGCTGCGCGCCCGGATCATCGCCAACTATGGCGTCGGCTTCAACCACATCGACACGGTCAGCGCCAAGGCGCGCGGTCTCGTGGTCACGAATACACCTGACGTGCTCACCGACGACACCGCAGACGACGCCCTGATGCTCATGCTCATGGTGGCCCGCCGGGGCGGGGAAGGCGACCGCCACGTGCGCGCCGGCGCCTGGACCGGGTGGCGGCCCACCCACATGCTCGGCATCCGGGTGAGCGGCAAGACCCTCGGCCTCGTCGGGTTGGGACGGATCGGCCGGGCCGTGGCGCACCGCGCCCACCACGGTTTCGGAATGCGGGTGATTTTCCACGATCCCTACCCGCCGCCCGCGGCGGTGCTGTCCGAGCTGGGTGCGGAGCCGAGGGCCAGCGTGGACGATGTGCTGCGCGAGGCGGACTTCGTATCGCTGCACTCGCCGGCGACTCCCGAAACCCGCCATCTGATCGACGCCCGGCGGCTCGCCCTCATGAAGCGGGGCGCGTTCCTCATCAACAACGCGCGGGGCGACATCGTGGATGAAGCGGCACTGGTCGCCGCCCTCAAGCAAGGAACGATCGCGGGGGCGGGGCTCGACGTGTTCGAGCGCGAGCCCGCGGTGACCCCCGATCTCCTCACGATGGAGAACGTCGTGCTCCTTCCCCATCTCGGCAGCGCCACGCACGAGACGCGCGTCGCCATGGGCCTTCGCGCGCTCGACAACCTCAAGGCGTTCTTCGCCGGCGCGCCCCCGCGCGACCGCGTGGCGTGAGCGACGAGGACCTCGCCCGCACGGCGGGCCTCCTGCACGACTGTTTTCGCGACGTCATCCGGACGCATCAGCCGGAGATCGAGCGTGTGCTCGCAGGCGAGCCCCTCGACCCGCGGGCGCCGCCCGAGCTCGTCGCCCGCGCCATTCAGGCCCAGGGCATGTGGTTCCAGCTGTTGTCGATCGCCGAGCAGAACGTGGCCATGCGCCAGCGGCGCCGGAGCGAAGTCGAGCGAGGGTACAACCGGCTGCGCGGCACGTTCGCTCAGGTCGTGTCCACGGCCGCGGAGAACGGGATCACCGCGGACGAGATGCGGACCGTCGTCGCGAACCTGCGCGTCCGCCCCGTCATTACCGCGCACCCGACGGAAGCCAAGCGCGTCACGGTGCTCGAAAAGCATCGCCGGATCTACCGCCGGCTGGTGGATCTCGAAGCCCCGCGCTGGACCCCCCGGGAGCGCAGCGCGCTGGTCGAGAACCTGCGGACCGAAATCGAGCTGCTGTGGCTCACCGGCGAGCTGCGGCTCGCCAAGCCCACCGTCGAGCAGGAGCTGGCCTGGGGATTGTACTTCGTCAACGAGAACCTGTTCGAGGTCGTGCCCGAGCTGGTGGACAAGCTCGAGCGCGCGCTGCAGCAGGCGTACCCGGCGGACCGCTTCGATGTGCCGCCGTTCTTCCAGTTCGGCTCGTGGATCGGCGGCGACCGGGACGGCAATCCCTTTGTCACGAACGACGTCACGCGTCGTACCCTGTTCGACAACCGCATCGCGAGCCTGCGACGCTACCGCCAGCGCGTCGCCGATCTGCTGCGCGCCCTGAGCGTCACCGAGCGAGCGACCCCGATTGCACCCGAGTTCCGGGAGGCGCTCGCGCGAGTGCTGGCGGCGTCCGGCGACGCCGAGCGGATCGGACAGCGTAATCCGGGGGAGGTGTATCGGCAGTTCGTGACCTGCATGCTGCGAAAGCTGGACGCCGCGCTGACCAGCGCGGAACGGCGCGACACCGCGCCCGAGCCAGCCGCCTATCGCACGGCGGACGAGCTGATCGGCGACCTGCGCACGCTCGAGGCCGGGCTCATGGCGGCGCGCGGCGCGCGCGCCGCCGAGCTGCTCGTCCGCCCGGTGCGGCGGGAGGTCGAAGCGTTCCGGTTCTCGACCTTCCGGCTCGACGTCCGCGACAACTCGCCGCGCGTTAACGCGGCCGTCGCGGCGCTGTGGCGAGCCGGGAATTCCGGCGAGCCACCGACGCCGGCGTCCCCGGAGTGGCGCACCTGGCTGCAGGCCGAGCTGGGTCGCCCGCTGCGCCTCGACCGGCCCGTCCCCCTTCCGGAGGCAGCCGAGGCCCTCGGGATGTTCGGCCTGATTCACGAGGTGCGAGAGTGCCTCGACCGCGAAGCGGTCGGCACCTTCATCCTGAGCATGACGCACGACGTAGCGGACATCCTGGGCGTGTATCTGCTCGCCAAGGAGGCAGGTCTGTTCGCGGACGCCGCCGGGGTCGAGAGCTGTACCCTCCCGATCGTGCCGCTGTTCGAATCCATCGACGACCTGCGCCGGGCGCCCGAGATCGTGCGCGACCTGCTGCAGGTCCCGCTGGTGCGCCGCAGCGTGCGCGCACAGGGCGGTGTGTTCGAGGTCATGATCGGGTATTCCGACTCGAACAAGGACGGCGGCTTTCTCTCGTCCAACTGGGAGCTCGCCAAGACCCAACTGCGCCTCACCCGCCTGGGCCGGGAGTGCGGCGTGCCGATCGCCTTCTTCCACGGTCGGGGCGGCTCGGTCAGCCGGGGAGGTGCGCCCACCGGCCGCGCCATCGCCGCTCAGCCCGCCGGCTCGATCCAGGGCCGGCTCCGCCTCACCGAGCAGGGGGAGGTGGTGTCTTTCAAGTATGCGAATCGCGGCACCGCCGCCTATCAGACGGAGCTGCTCGCGGCCAGCGTGCTCGAGCACTCCCTCAAGTCTGAGCGCGAGCAGGCGCTCGTTCCCACCACCGAGTTCGACGAAGCGATGGAGGCCTTGTCGGGTGCGGCCCACGCGGCGTACCGCCGGCTGGTGGAGCACCCCCGCCTCGTGGACTACTTCCAGGCGGCGAGCCCCGTCGAGGAGATCGCGCTCCTGAACATCGGCTCCCGGCCCGCGCGCCGGACCGGCATCCGGACCCTCGCGGACCTGCGGGCCATTCCCTGGGTGTTCGCCTGGACCCAGAACCGCCACTTCATCCCCGGTTGGTACGGGCTGGGCACAGGCCTCGCGACGTTTCTCGACGTGCGGGGGAGCCGGGGCGAAGGGCTCCTCAAGCGGATGTTCAACGACTTCCGGCTGTTTCGGCTGGTGATGGACGAAGTCGAGAAAACGCTCGCCTACGTCGATCTCGACCTCGCACGGGCGTATGCCGAGCTGGTCGCCGATCCGTGGCTGCGCCAGGAGATCTTCTCGCTGGTCACCGACGAATACCATCGGACGGTCGCCGTGGTGCGCCGCCTCACCGGCGGCACCGAGCTCGCCGAGCGCTTCCCCCAGTTCCGCCAGCGCCTGGCCGGCCGCCTGCCCACGCTGAACCAGGTCAACCGCCAGCAGATCGAGCTGCTGCGGCGCTATCGCGCGACGGCGGCCGAGAAGCCGCCGGAAGACCAGCTCGCGGCCCTGCTCTTGTCCATCAACTGCATCGCGGCGGGGTTCGGGACGACGGGGTAGGGCGTTTAGATTAGGGCATGCACGACAGCCTCTACTTCACCGATCACCACTTCCAGGTGCGCGACATGGTGCGCGACTTCGCGCAGCAGGTCGTGAAGCCGAGCGCCCGCCGCTACGACCTGGCCAGCGAGTTCCCCTGGGACAACGTGCGACAGATGGCCGACCTCGGCCTGTTCGGCATCCCCTGGCCGGAGGAGCTGGGTGGGTCGGGCATGGACTACCTCTCCTACATCCTGGTAATCCACGAGCTGGCGAAGGTCGACGCGAGCCACGCCATCACCGTAAGCGCCCACACCACACTCGGCACGTCGCCCATCGTCGACTTCGGCACACCGGAGCAGAAACGGCGCTACGTGCCGCTCCTCGCCGCCGGGAAGGTGCTGGGCGGGTTCGGGCTGACCGAACCCGGGGCTGGGTCGGACGCCGGCGGCACGAGCACCGTGGCGGAGGAGAAAGGCGACCACTACGTCCTGAACGGCTCGAAGATCTTCATCACCCACGCCGGCGTCGGCGAAATTTTCGTCGTGACCGCCCGGACCGATCCCGCTGCCAAGAAGACCAGGGGCATCACCGCATTCATCGTGACCAAGGACACGACCGACCTCGAGGAAGCGAAACGGGTCGGCGTGGGCCACGATCCGTCGCTCCCCAAGTGTCGCGGCGTGATGGCGGCGAGGAAGGAGGACAAGCTGGGCTGGCGCGCGTCCGATACGCGCGAGCTGGTGTTGCAGGACGCGATCGTCCCGAAGGAGAACGTCCTCGGGGCCGTGAACAACGGTTTCCCGCAGTTCCTCCATACGCTCGACGGCGGTCGCATCGGCCTGGGGGCGCTCGCCCTAGGGTTAGCCGAAGGCGCGCTGGAGGAATGTCTCCGCTACACGACGATCCGGCGGCAATTCGGCAAGCCGATCGCCAGCTTCCAGGGCGTTCATTTCGCGCTCGCCGACATGGCGACCGAAATCGAGGCGGCCAAGCACCTCGTGTATCACGCGGCGTGGCTCAAGCAGCACGGCCGGCCGTTCAAGAAGGAGGCGGCCATGGCGAAGCTGTACGCCTCGGAGCTCGCCATGCGTGCCACCACCAAGGCCGTCCAGCTGCACGGCGGCTACGGCTACACAACCGATTACCCCGTCGAGCGGATGATGCGGGACGCAAAGATCTGCGAGATCGGCGAAGGCACGAGCGAGATTCAGCGCATCGTGATCGCCCGCCAGCTGCTCGGAGATCTGGTGGACTAGGTCCGGCTACGGCACGGTCATCCCGAGATTCCGAACCAGAAACGCAAATCGATCCGCTTGCTCCTCGATGAGTTTGCTGGTCGGCTTGCCCGCGCCGTGCCCAGCCTTGGTCTCGATCTCGATCAATACCGGCTGCGGTCCGGCCTGGGCCGCCTGGAGCGCCGCCGTGAACTTGAAGGAATGCCCCGGCACGACGCGATCGTCGTGATCGGCGGTGGTGACGAGCGTCGCCGGGTAGCGGGTTCCCGCCCTGATGTTGTGCAGCGGCGAGTACTTGTAGAGATAGGGGAACTGCGCCGCGCTGTCGGCGGAGCCGTAGTCGGTGACCCAGGCCCACCCGATCGTGAACTTGTGAAACCGCAGCATGTCCATCACCCCCACCGCGGGAAGCGCGGCCCCGAACAGCTCGGGCCGCTGCGTGATCGCGGCTCCCACCAGTAGCCCGCCGTTGGACCCGCCCGCGATAGCGAGCTTGGGCGTGGACGTGTAACCCTGGGCGATCAGGTACTCCGCGGCGGCGATGAAGTCGTCGAACACGTTCTGCTTCTTGTCGTGCATCCCCGCCTGATGCCACTCCTCACCGTACTCGCCGCCACCCCTCAGGTTCGGGACGGCGTACACACCGCCCATCTCGAGCCACGCGAGCATCGCCACCGAAAAGCTCGGCGTAAGGCTGATGTTGAAGCCGCCGTAGCCGTACAGGTACGTCGGGTTCGACCCGTCGAGGCGCAGCCCCTTCTTGTGCGTGATGAACATCGGCACGCGGGTGCCGTCCTTGCTCGTGTAGAACACCTGTTTCGTCTCATAGCCGGACGGATCGAAGTCGATCGCCGGCGCCTTGAACGTGCTCGTTACACCGCTCTTGAAGTCGTAGCGAAAGATCGTCGTGGGGTACAGGAACGAGGTGAAGGCGTAGAACATCTCGTCGTCCCGCCGCTCCCCGCTGATTCCGCCGATCGAGCCGAGCGTCGGAAGCGGGAGATCCTTCACGAATTGCCCGTCGAGCGCGAACAAGCGCAGCCGGGACGACGCATCGTGCATGTAGTTGGCCACGAACGTGTCGTGGATGATCTGGACCCCGTCGAGCACGTCCGGGCCCTGTGGGATGATCTCGCGCCAACGCGCCCGCTCGGGATGCCGGGTATCGATCGCGATGACGCGCTTGCGGGGGGCGTCGAGATCGGTGAGGAAGTAGAACACGGGCCCGTCATTCCCCACGAACGCGTAGCTGGCATCGAAGTCGTCGAGCAACCGCACGACGTCGCCCGTGACCTTCGGGCGCTTCGCGTCCTTCAGGTCCAGGTAGTAAACCCGGTTCCGCCGGTCAGTGCCGAGCCAGACCTGCAGCACGGCGAAGCGGCCGTCGTCGGTCACCTCTCCGTTCATCCCCCAGTCGGGCTGGTCGGGCCGCTCGTACACGAGCACGTCCTGCGCCTGGTCCGCGCCCAAGCGGTGGTAATAGAGGCGCTGAAACCGGTTCACATCGGTGAGGGCCCTGTCCGTGGGCTCCGGATACCGGCTATAGAAGAACCCGGCGCCGTCCTTGCTCCACGAGGCTCCGGAGAACTTGATCCACTTGAGATGGTCGGTCCGGTCTTGCCCCGTCGCGATGTCCCGCACACGGAACTCCTCCCAGTCGGAGCCGCTCGCCGACGTGCCGTACGCCAGGAGCCGCCCGTCATCCGAGACCGCCAGGGTGGAGAGTGCCACCGTGCCGTCTTCGGACAAGAGGTTCGGGTCGAGCAGCGTTTCCGGGTCGGCCGTGAGCGACGCCTGCTTGTACAGGACCGACTGGTTCTGGAGACCATCGTTCTTGAAAAAGAAGTAGCGGCGTCCCTTCCGGAACGGCGTGCCGTACTTCGGATAGTTCCAGAGCTTTGTCAGCCGCTCGCGGATCGCGCGCCGCGCCGGGATCTCCGCGAGGTAAGCGGCGGTGAGGCGGTTCTGCGCCTCGATCCAGGCGCGGCTTTCGGGCGAGTCTGGGTCCTCCAGCCAGCGGTACGGATCGGGCACTCGGGTCCCGTGATAGTCGTCGACGACATCGCTCTTGCGAGCGGCTGGATACTGGAGCGTCTGGGCCCCGGCGGGCGCCGCGCTCGTGAACATGCCGGTCAGGAGGAACCCTCCCGCGAGGGAACGAAGCAGAGAAGTGGTCATTTGCCTGATAAATCTCGGGACAGTTGACGTAAGTTGCAAGCCCACTTATATTTAGAGCATGTATTGGATCGCAGGTCTGTCCGCGCTTCGTGGCGTCATCCGTACGCCGCCCGCAGACGACCGGTCCAATCGGTTCAGCTCATCCTCAGCCGATCTGCTTGGCATGAGTTCTTGCTGGAACAATCGTAGGATCCCGACCGGCTGTTGGCCGACCGGGGTCGAGGGCACTTGCTTTGAAACGGGAAATTCTCATCAGCGGGACCGCACGCGAGACGCGCGTCGCGATCCTGGAGGACGACCGCCTTGTTGAGCTCTTGGTGGATCGTCCGGACGCCCGCCGTATGGTGGGCGACATCTACCTCGGCACGGTCGAGGCCGTGCTTCCGGGGATACAGGCCGCGTTCGTCAACATCGGGGCGGAAAAAAGCGCCTTTCTCCACGCCTCCGACCTGATCGAGGCGGAAGACGAAGACGAGCCGTCCGATCACGACGACGACAACGGCAACGGTGGCGGGAGCGGGGCGGGGAACGGCGGCACCCGCTCGGCCCGGCGTCGGCTGCCTAACGTCGCGGACGAGCTGAAGCGCGGCGAAGCCCGCATCGTCCAGGTCACCAAGGAGCCGATCGGCACCAAGGGGCCGCGCGTCACCGCGCAGATCTCCCTGGCCGGGCGGTTCCTCGTTTACATGCCGTTCGCCTCCAAAGTCGGCGTCTCCCGCAAGATCGAGAACAGGGAACAGCGCGCCAAGCTGCGCGAGATGGTGTCCAAACTCGTCCCCAAGGACCCGGGGGCGGGCGGCTGGATCATCCGCACCGTGGCCGAAGACCTCACGGAGCAGAGCTGTAAGCGCGAAATCGATCACCTGTACGGCCTGTGGACGAAGATCAAGCGCAAATCGGGCTCAGTCCGGGCGCCCGCGCTGCTGCAACGGGAGACGTCGCTCACCCGCGGCATCATCCGCGACCTCTTCTCGGACAAGGTCGACTCGCTGCTCGTCGACTCCAAGGTGCTGCACAGCGAGGTCGTGCAGTACCTGAAGCAGATCGACCCCGATCTGCTCGACCGCGTGAAGCTGCACCAGGCCGAGACCTCGCTGTTCGACGAGTACGACATCGAGGCGGAGATCCGGAGCCTCTTCAAGCCCCGGGTGGAGCTGCCGACCGGCGGCTACCTGATCATTCAGCCGACCGAGGCTCTCACTTCGATCGACGTGAACACGGGCCGGTACACCGGCAAGAAGGACCCCGAGAGCACGATCCTGAAGACCAACGTCGAGGCGGCGCGCGAGGTCGCCCGCCAGCTGCGGCTGCGCGACATCGGCGGCATCATCGTCGTGGACTTCATCGACATGGAATCCCGCGGCAACCGGGACAAGGTGCTCCAGGAGCTGCGCACTCATCTGGGAAGCGACCGGGCGCGTACCAAGGCGTTCGCCGTATCCGAGCTGGGATTGATCGAGATGACGCGGCAACGGGTGCGCCCGTCGCTGTGGCAATCGATGACCGCGGAGTGCCCGACGTGCCACGGCACGGGGCGCGTGTTCCGTCCCGAGGTGGTGGTGCGGCGCATGGAGCGGTCGCTCAAGCGGGCCGGTGCGGAGCACAAGGAGCGCCAGCTTGCCGTACGGCTGCACCCCGATGTAGCCCTGTACCTCGTGGAGCAGGAGCCTAACTTCTTGCGACAACTCGAGAAGCAAACGGGACTCGAGCTCGAGGTGCGCGACGACCCGATGATGCGGCTCG
The DNA here is from genome assembly GCA_035488835.1 of Gemmatimonadales bacterium. Classification (GTDB taxonomy): domain Bacteria; phylum Gemmatimonadota; class Gemmatimonadetes; order Gemmatimonadales; family GWC2-71-9; genus AG41. Next base: position 20,078 of record DATHKX010000021.1, on the reverse strand, counting down.
ATGAATTCCGGATGATGGCCAAGCCGGCGGGCCGAGACGTGACGGAGCTGTATGCGGTGGCTTGACCGAACCACAAGTCCCGGTTAGAGTTCGCGCCTCATGACCTACGCCATTTTTGCCACCGGTGGAGCCCAGTTTCGCGCCGAGCCGGGCGTCACGATCAAGATCCCGCTGCTCGAAGCGGAGCCCGGCACCAAGGTGACCTTCGACCGGGTGCTGCTCGCGAGCGACGGCAAGCACGTGCATGCGGGGAAGCCGGTGGTGAAGGGCGCCAAAGTCACGGCCGAGGTCGTGCGCCACGGCAAAGGCGAGAAGGTCAAGATCTATCGATTCGCGCGTCGCACCGGATACCGGCGCCACGCCGGTCACCGGCAGCCGTTCACCGAAGTGAAGATCGCGGACGTCAAGCTCAAGGACTGAGTGACGCTGAGATGGCACATAAGAAGGGTGTCGGTTCCTCCCGCAACGGCCGTGACTCGGGGCCCAAGTACCTCGGCGTGAAGCGCTTCGCCGGGGAGTTCGTTACCGCGGGGACGATCCTCGTCCGGCAGCGGGGCACGAAATTCCATCCCGGGACCAACGTCCGGCGGGCGTCCGACGACTCGCTGTTCACTGTGGTGGATGGCCAGGTCAGGTTCGAGCACAAGAACAAGAAGCGATACCAGGTGAGCGTATATCCGACGGCGGCGGCGAAGAACTAGGGCGGCAAAGAGAAGGGCGGCACAGCAAGGGGCGGCGTTCCGGATCGGACGCCGCCCTTCGTGTTTCGCTACCCGCCTATCCGCCTAGTAACTCGGTGGCAGGCTCTTGTATCGCTCGAACAACTCCGTCTGGCGGCTACGCAACGGGATCTCCTTGCCCCGAATCAGCACGTGCTCCACGCCGGTCGTGAACTCGAACGGGTCGCCCGACCAGACGACCACATTGGCAACCTTCCCCGGCTCGAGCGAGCCGTAGCGATCCGCCACGCCGAAGATCTCCGCGGGAGACAGCGTCACGGCGCGCAGCGCCTGGTTCCACGTCATGCCGTAGGACACGGCGTTCCCGGCCTGCTGGCGCAGGTTGCGCGACTTGTGGGTGTCGGTCTCGAGCAGCGCGACTTTGACACCGGCCTTGGCGAGGACCGCCGCGTTTGCGTAGCGGACGCCGAGTGCGTCGTACCCGGGGATGTTGTTCATCGGCTCCACCAGGACGGGGACGCCCGCCGCCGCGATCGCCGCCGCGATCTCCCAACCCTCGGCCGCACCGGCCAGAATGAGCCTGACCTTGAACTCCTTCGCGAGCCGCAACGCCGTCTCGATGTCGCTTCTCCGGTTGGCATAGGCGATGAGGGACACCCGCCCATGGAGCACCGGCAGCAGCGCCTCGAGATCCTGGGCCGACGCCGACAGCGGGCGCATCTGCGCGCGGCCGAAGTCGACCTTGCGGCGCTCGTACTCGAGGGCGTCGCGGAACACGCCGCGCAACCGGTCCGCCACCGCCGCGCGGGAGCCGCCGGCGTCGTCCTTGGCGCTCTCCGACAGGTCGGCGACAATCCCCACCGGTGATTTCACGAGCATCTGCTCGATCGTGGCGCCGTCGAGATCGATCAGGACCGCCTGGCCGCTCACGAGGTTGCCGGTGGGCACCGCGAGGGCGGTGGTGATCCCTTCGATCCGCGTGACGGGGATGAGCGTCGAGGCCGGGTTGATCCCCTCCGCCACGTTGAAGGCCGCGGCGATGGTGTCGCCCTGAACCGTCGCCTCGCGCGTCCCCGGCACCGCGCTGATCTCCACGAGGCCGAGCTGGCCCGCCCCGTCGATGAGCCCGGGGGTGATCCATTTCCCGGCGGCGTCGATGCGGGTCGCGTCCGGGGGAATGGGGACGTTCGTTCCCACGGCGACGATCCGGCCGTCGCGGATCAGCACGCTGGCGTTGGCCAGCTTCGGGCCGGAGACGGGGTACACCGTTCCACCGGTAATGGCGATCGTCTGGGCGAGCAGTAGCGCGATCATCGGTCACTCCCGGGCGCGGGCACCTCGCCCAGCTCGAAATCGGTGCGCGGCTGATGCGCGGGATCGCTGCGATCGTACGCGAGCCAGCCGTCGTTGTAGACCTGCACGGCCTTCGAATAGACCGAGAACGGATCGCCGGACCAGACCACCACGTCGGCCATTTTGCCCGGCTCGAGCGTGCCGACGATCGAGTCGAGCCCGAGCGCCCAGGCAGGATTGGCGGTGATCCATCGGAGGGCCTGGTCGCGCGTGATCGGAATGCCGGACCGCTGCCCGGCGTACATCGCCTTGGCGGCTTCCTGGTTGAGCCGCTGGATGCCGCCCGGATCGTCCGAATGGATGATCGGCCGGCCGCCCGCCTGTTGGTTCAGCGCGGCGTTTTGCTGGATCCCGTCCATCGCCTCTTCCTTGAACCCCCACCAGTCCGCCCAGACCGAGACCGATGTGCCTTCCTTGGCAAGCAGGTCGGCGATCTTGTACGACTCCACCGCATGGTGGAATGAACGGATCTTGAATCCGAACTCGTGTGCCAGGTCGAGCATCTGCGCCATCTCGTCGGCGCGGTAGCAGTGGTTCTGCACGTACATGTTGCCGCGCAGCACTTCGGCCAGCGACTCCGACCGGAGGTTCCGCTCGGGCGGATCGCCCTTGTGATCCTTGTTCCAGGCGTCCCACTTGCGCCGATACGACTCCGCCTGGATGAACGCGGCGCGGTAGCCCGCCATGTTGCCCATGCGGGTGGAAGGCCCGCCGCGGGTGCGGTATACACGCTTGGGATTTTCGCCGCAGGCCATCTTCAGGCCGTAGCGCGCGCCGGGAAACTTCATCTCCTGCACGGTGCGGGCCGGGATGAGCTTCAGAATCGCGCTCCGCCCTCCGATCAGGTTCGCCGAGCCCGGCAGCGCCTGAATGGTGGTGATGCCGCCGGCGATCGCCAGCGGGATCTGCGGGTCCTGAGGCCAGAACGAGTGTTCCGCCCATACCTCTGCCGTCACCGGGTTCGTGGCCTCGTTGCCGTCGGACTCGGCATCGGTTCCCGGCGCGGCGTACACGCCGAGGTGCGAGTGGTCGTCGATCAGCCCGGGCGTCACGTACTTGCCCGTCCCCTCCACGACCACGGCATCCGCGGGGGCCTCGACCTTCGCACCCACCGCGACGATTCGCCCATCCTTGAGCAGGATCGAGCCGTTGGGGATCTCCTGACCGGTCGCAGTCATGAGCGTGGCGTTGCGGATCAGGACCGGTGGGTTGGGGTGTCGCGTGTACGTGGACGGATACTGCGGTCGCACGACGCTGGTGCTCTCGGGCGCGGCGGCTGACGCCGCTGGCGCCGCTGGCGCGGGTGCCTGCGCTGCGCTCGTCCCCCGTCCGGCCGACGCGCACGCACACGTGAGTGCGAGTAGCAGAGACAACAATGACCGCATGCTGGTGTCCTCCCTGATCCCCGAGTTACTTGACGAGCTCGACGACGAAGGGCTGTCCCACGAATTCCGTTTTGAGAAGGCGTCGGGGAGCATCTGTGCCGACGTACATCGTAAACGGCACCCGTGAGCCGGTCACGTCGATGCGGAATCCCTGGAACGTGCCGGCCGGGACGGTGACGGCCTCCGGCGCACCCACCTTGAACGTGAGCACCTTGACGGCATTCTCGCTCGGCGTGAAGAAGGTCATCGCGAACGTCTTCCCGGGAGCGAGCGGCAGCGCCGGCACGACGAACGGCACGGCGTTCTCGTCCACCGTTCCCGGCGGCAGCGCCGTATCGATCTCAAAGCGCTTCACCGAGCCGTCCGGCTGCGCCGCCGCGCTCGTGCCCTTCACGCGGCCTCCGGCGTAGGTCAGGTGGGTCTCGGCCTTCTGGCCCTGCTGGGTCGTCACCTGATCGACCCGCCGGACCAGACCGGTGGCGGGCTCGAGCACGAGCGTGGTCTGTTGCTGGAACGCGCCGTCTCCCAGACTCGACCGCTCCGCGTACACTAGCGAGTCCGCGGGCCGCCGAATCTCGGAAACGGTGAACCCCATGGGACTCCCCTGGATGAGGACGCGCGAGCTGTCGGTGTGGACCGCGAATTGCGCGGCATCGAGCGCCACAGGCCCCGTCGGCGCGGCGAGATCGGCGGGCGTGAGAGGCTTGCCGTCGATATCGACCATCCGAATGGGAGCGATGGGCCGGAGCCGGTCGTACAGCTTCGCCCCGTCGCCCACCACGACGATCGTGAGCGCGCCGCGCCGGTACAGGCGCGCGGCGGCCGCCCGCGCCTGGAGCGCCGTCACGGCACCCAGCCGGTCGCGGTACAGCCGCAGATACTCGTCGCCGAGCCCGAGCAGCTTCACGCTCGCGACCTGGCTCGCGATCTGGCTCGGCGTCTCGATCGTGAGCGGGAACGTGCCGACCAGGAATCCCTTCGTCGCGGCCAGCTCCGAGTCCGGAATCGTCTCGGTCCTGATCCGATCGATCTGATGGAGCATCTCGCGCAAGGCACTGTCGGCCACGTCCGTGCGGACCTCCGCGGTGGCCTGCCAGTAGCCGAGCCCGCGGTAGCGATGGAGGGACGCGTACGCGCCGTACGTCCAGCTCTTCTGCTCCCGCAGGATGAGGAAGAGCCGCGAGTCCGCCCCGCCGCCCAAGACCTGAGTCGCGACACGGCCGGGATAGTAGACCGGGTCGGTCGGCAGAATGGTCGTGTTGCCGAGCGTGACGTTTGCCTGCGCCGAGCCGGGCCGGTGCACGAGCAGGATGTCCGTCGCGACCCGCGTGGCGGGAGCGGGCAGGGCGGGGCTCGGGGGCGGCGCGCCGCGCCATCCCGCGAATGCCTTCGCCACGAGCTCCCGCACCTGGGCGTCGGTCACGTCTCCCGCAACCACGAGCAGCGCGCCGACCGGCCGCAGCCGTTGCCGGGCGAACTGCGTCACGTCGTCGCGGGTGACGGCGCGATAGCTCTCGCGGGTCGGGCTCCGGCCGTAGGGATTGCGGCCGTAGATCTCGCTCCCGAAGAACCGTTGCGCCACCGCGGCCGGCTGGGACAGCTGCAACGCCAGCGCGGAGAGCGCGCGCGTGCGCGCCAGCTCGAGCTCACTCTCCGGGAACGTCGCATGCAGCGTCACGTCCCCGAGCAGATCGAACACGAGCTCCGCCTGGTCGCTCAGCGCGTCGGCCGAGATCGTGAGGAAATCGTCCCCCGAGGACGCCGAGAGCGTGCCGCCCACGCCTTCGATCGTGGCGGCGATCTGCTCCGCGCCGCGGCTGTCCGTACCCTTGGAGAGCAGCTCCGCTGCGAGACCGGACACCCCCTCCTTGCCCGCCGGATCGTAGACCCCGCCGGCGCGAAAGGAGAGGGTCACCGAGACGACCGGCTGCTCGTGATGCTCGATGACGACGAGCTGCAGGCCGTTGGCGAGCGTCGCCTCCTTGAACGGCGGGAAGCGGACGGGCGTGAGCCGCGTCGGCTTGGGCGGCGCGGTGGGGAAGCCCTGGCCCCCGAGGCGGTAGGACGTAAAGGCGGTAAGCGCCACTGCCGCCGCGAGAGTTGCCGCCTTCATTGCGCCCCCCCGGCCGCTGCGGGCTTCACGATGATCACCATCGCGTTCGCCGGATCGAGATACTTCGCCGCGATCCGGCGGACATCCTCCGCTGTCACGGCCAGGACGCGCTCCAAATCGCTGTTGATCTCGGCCAGCGACGAGTGGAACATGTCGTAATGATGCAGCTCCTCCGCCTTCCCCAGCGTGGTCTCGCGGGTGTGCACGAAGCCCGCGCGGAACGTGTTCTTCGCCTTCGTCAGCTCGTCGTCCGTGACGCCCGTCGTCCGAATGCTGTCCAGCTGGGTCGTGAGGAGCGTGTCGAGCTTGAGTGGGTCCACGCCCTGATTGGCAATAGCGAGGACGAGGAGCACCCCGGGCCCGCGCCGGGAATCGAACGGGTTCATGACCACCTGGGTGCCGACGGCGGCCTGCTCGCGCCGCACCACCGCCACGTTCAGGCGCGAGCTTTCGCCCTGGCCCAGGATGACGTTCAGGAGCTCGAGCGCGCGGGTGCCCGGGTCCGCATGCGGCGGGGCCCGATAGATCCGCAGCACCGCCGGCAGATTGGCGTGTACGTCCGTCACCTCGCGCCGCCCGATGCCCGGTGAGAGGCGGGTGGTGCAGCTCACGGGGGGTGGCTCGGTGTGGCGCGGAATCTCGCTGAAGTACTGATTCACGTACCGCCGCAGCTCGAGGGGCTTGAAGTCGCCCACCACCACCAGCGTGGCATTGTTGGGAGCGTAGTAGGTGTCGAAGAAGGCCCGGACGTCGGCGAGCTGTGCGGCGTTGAGGTCGTCCATCGACCCGATGACCGTGTGCGCGTACGCGAAGCACCCCGCGCTGTCGAACGGCCAGGTCATGCCGTCGATGAACGCGGTCGAATACGGCTGGTTGTCGACCCGCAGCCGGCGCTCCTCCTTCACCGTCTCCCGCTGGTTGTGGAAGTTCTCATCGGTGATGGCGAGCGACCGCATGCGGTCGGCCTCGAGCCAGAGTGCCAGGTTCAGGCGATTCGAGGGCAGCGTCTCGTAGTAGTTCGTGCGGTCTTCCGCCGTGCTGCCGTTGTCCGAGCCACCGGCGCGCGAGATCAGCTGGAAATGCTCGCCCTTCTTCACGTGGGCCGAGCCCTCGAACATCATGTGCTCGAACAGGTGCGCGAAGCCGGAGCGGCCCGCCCGCTCGTTCCGTGAGCCGGTGTTGTACCACACGTCCACCGACACGATGGGCGTCGAGTGATCCTCCGAGTAGATCACGCGCAGACCGTTGGGAAGCGTGAACGCTTCGTAGGCGATCTGGCCCGACTGGCCGGGCAGCGCGGGAGCGAACGAGGCGCCGAGGAACAGCAGTCCTCCGACGACGGACGGGACGCGCATTCGACCTCTCATTCGGGGGTCGGGATCACGGGCCCCGACCGCACCAGCTCGAACGAGAAGGCCCCGTCCAGGGTCTCGCCTTTCACCACGCGCCGGGGCCCGGTGCGGGTCGCGTAGATCCGGAAGCCGCCGCTGCGCACCGGCAGCACGTCGAACCGGCCGGCGGGGACCTCGATCGTGGCGGGCGACTCGGCGATGAAGCTGAGGGTCACCAGCGAGTCCTCGAATTCCTTGTACGCCGGAACGGCGAGCGACTCACCCGCCACGGCGTTCGAGACGGCGCCCGCGAGGAACACGTAGTCCGAGAACACGGTGCCCGGGGCGAAGGGCCGGCTCACCGGAACGATCTTCACGCTGCCGCTCCTGGTCCCCACCCGGCGGCGACCGGAGATCTCGCCCCGCTTCACCTCCAGATCGTGCTCCACCATCACGGTGTCGCTCTGCGGTGAGAAGAGATCGATGTGGTGAAAGGTGGAGATCGGCTGGCCCGTCAGGCGGTTCACCACGACGCGCAACCGCTCCTCTTCGACCGGCCGGAATTCCGACGTCGCCGTGTAGACCAGCTCCTGGGTCATCTCGAGCGGCCGGATCTCGTACTGCCACACGGCCCAGCCCCGCTCCTCCCCCCGCAAGCGAAACACGAACGAGTCGCGCGTCGCGGGGACCTGGGCGACATCGAACTGGAGCGACTTGGGGTGAGTGGAGGGACCCGACGTCTGAGCGGTCGCGGCCGACGTGAGCGGGGGGCTAGCGAGCAGCAGGAAACAGAGCCAGCGCATTGGTCTCGAGAATCGCCTTCTTGTGCGGGTCGCTGAGCGGCAGCGCCAGGAATTGGTCGATGTTGATCCGCATGTCCTTCACACCCGGACTCGGCCAGTCCGTGCCCCACAGGACCCGATCCGCCAGCTCCGAGAGACGCGGAAAGTACTCCAACAGTCGGGCGGGCGGTATCCCGGAGACGTCGAGCCGCATCCCCCGGTGGCGTCGCAAAACGAAAAACGCCTCCTCCATGTACAGCGGCCGGCCGCCGTGCGCCATCACGATGCGGAGATCGGGAAAATCAATCGCAACGTCGTCGAGCTCCATCGGGTTGCCGTACTTGGAGCGGGCCCCAGGGAAAATGCTCGTGCCCGTGTGGATCATCACCGGCAGGCCGCGCTCCTCGCACCGCCGGTAGATCTTTCCCAAGGCGTCGAGGCCGTTCGTGTACGCGTTCGCCGGCATGCCCTGGTGCGGTGGATGGATCTTGACGAGCCGGGTGCCCAGGTCGGCGAGGCGGTCCACGTCGCCCGCCGGGTCCTTTGTGAAGCGGGGGTGCACGCCGCCGTACGGCACCAGTCGCTCCGGATCGGCCTGCGCGTATTTCGCGGCGAAGCTGTTGCTCGCATCGGTGAATCCCATCACGTCGGGCGAGGGGTAATTCACCAGGCCCACCCGCCATACGCCCGAGCGGTCCATGACCTCGAGCAGGGCGCGCGGGTCGTCCATCACCTGGATCATCAGGTCCCGATGCGCGTCCTGGCCGCGCCACATGATCTCGAGGATGTGGGGCTTGAGCTCGCGCCACGGCTGCACGTGGATGTGGACGTCGGTGATGCGGGTCAGGCGCTCCAGCTGTAGAACCCCTTTCCCGCCTTCTTTCCCAGCTCCCCCTTCGCCACTTTGTCGCGCAGGATCTGCGGGGGCTCGAACTGCGGCTCCCCGAGCGCCTGATGGAGGTATTCCGCGATCGCGAGCCGGACGTCGAGGCCGACGAGATCCGTCAGCTTGAGCGGGCCCATCGGATGGTTGTATCCCAGCTCCATCGCCTTGTCGATGTCTTCGGCGGACGCGACCCCGCGCTCGAGCATCCGCATCGCCTCGAGGCCGAGGGCCAGACCCAGCCGGCTGGACGCGAACCCCGGCGAGTCCTGCACCACGATCGGCTCCTTGCCGAGGGCTCGCGCGAAGGCGACGGCACGCTCCACTGCGACCGGCGCGGCCCGTGGGTGCGTCACCACTTCGACGAGCTTCATCGCGTGCACCGGATTGAAGAAATGCATCCCCACCACGCGGCTGGGCTCTTGCACGGCGGCGGCGATGTCGGCGACCGAAAGCGACGAGGTGTTGGTCGCGAGCAGGGCGTCCGGCGACGCGGCCCGCTCCAGCTCCGCGAAGAGCTGCTGCTTCACCCCCAGGTGCTCGTGCACGGCCTCGATGATGACCTCGGCCCCGCTCACTGCGGGCGCGAACTCGTGCTCCACGCGGAGCCGGCCCGCCGTGGCGGCGTGGTCCTCCGCCGTCAGCTTGCCGCGCTTCACGGCGACGGCGAGCAGATCGTTCAAGCGGCCGAGCGCGAGTGGGAGCACCTCGGCCCGGCTATCGGTGAGACACACCTCGAACCCCGCCAGCGCCACCGCGTACGCGATGCCGTGACCCATCGTGCCCGCGCCGACCACCGTCACGCGGCGTGTGGTCATGCGGCCCGCGCATCCACGGCGCGGCGGCCGATCTCGGGCCGGTTCGTGCAGATCCCGTCCACGCCGAGCGCGAGCAGCTGCGCCATGTCGGCCGGCTCGTCCACGGTCCACACGATGAGCTGCATTGCGGCCCCGTGCAGGGCATCGACCAAGGGCCGGTCCACCAACGTCCGCTCCTGCCAGAGGATCGTCGCGCCGGCGTCCTCGAGCGCGACGAGCGGCCTGACGGGGTAGGAGGCGCTCAGCACGCCGCGGCGCAGGGCGGGGGACCGGGCCCCGAGCCGCCGCACGATCCGGTGATCGAAGGCATGGACGGCGTAGGCGTCGGGGTTCGGGCCCCGGCGCAAGGCCTCGAGCAGGCAATCGTCGAACTTGGGCGGCAGCGACTTCACTTCGACGAACACCTGCAGGCGCGGCCCGATCGCCTCGAGAACGTGGGCCAGGGTCGGGATCGGCTCGCCGTTCGTGAGCCGCAGCTCCGCGACCTGTTGCGCCGTGAGCTGCGGGATGCGACGGCCCGCGATGGCCTCGTCGTGGTGCACGACGAGGGTCCCGTCCGCCGTGGCGTGCACGTCCAGCTCCACGGCGTCGGCGCCGAGCTGCATCGCGGCGCGGAACGCGGCGAGCGAGTTCTCGACCTCGCGGGCCGACGCGCCGCGGTGCGCAACCACCAGCGGCCCGGGGGAAGGGGGGCTCACTTGAGCAGGCTGTCCGCTTTCTTCGCCTCGATCCAGCTCGGCTCCTTCTCGATGTCGTGCACCGTCTGGTAGTGCTCGGGCTGAGGGAGGACCGTTTTCAGGTACGCCGCGTACTTCGCGGGATCGTCGATCGGCTGGCCGTCCACGCTGTAGCGGTGATGCGCGTGCACGCCGATCTTGCGGTTGAACTTCGTGTCCGGCATCCGCAGCCAGCGGTCTCGGTCCGGAATGAACATGTTCAAGCGCTCCACGAGCTTGGTGATCTCCTGGCGGTACAGGTCGCGGCTCAGCTCGTTGAGCTTCGCCTTGTCGGGCTCGGTCTGGTGCTCCCGCTCGTCGTACCGGCCCTTCAGCCCCCACACGTAGGCCCAGTGCGCCGACGACGAGTTGTCCGTGCCGAACAGATCGAACGCGGTGGGGATCCACTTGTAGAAGAACCGCTGGATCACCTCGGGCGGCATCTTGCCGGCTTTCACGATCCTTAAGAGACCGTTGTTGCCGGTGCCGAGGTGGAACGACTCCTCTTTGAGCATCGGGTTCATCGAGCGCGACAGGGGATCGAATGCCGACACCGACAGCATGGTGAGCTGGAACTTGCCGTCCCGGTCGATGAACTGCGTGTAGGTGAAGAAGTCGAGCCAGTTGTCCACCAGCTCGTTGAACGACCCGAGCAACCGCTCCCCCTCGTCGGCCCGGCGCTCGAGCAGCTTCGCCGCCTCGCGCTTGCCCTCGTCGCCGAAATGGCTGCACAGCAAATACGACATCTGCCAGCCGTGGCGCATTTCCTCGGTCATCACGCGCATCAGCGCGAGCAGGTCGTAGTCCGACGGCGCGTGCGTGAGCAGGTTGCGCTGCTGCTCGACGGAGGCGAACTCGGTGTCGCCCTGGTACACGATCAGGTTCAAGAGCGCATCGCGAATCCGCTGGTCGGGGATGTGCATCACCGTCGGCCATTTGCGCTGGCCTTTGTAATGACCGAACTCGATGTGAGGCACCTCCTGCTCCCCGAACTTCGCCTCGAACTTGAATTTGCGGATCTCGCCCTGGGGCAGGCCGATCGAATCCTGCCAGTAGCGGAAGTAGTCGATCCATTCGTCGAAGTTGTGCAGCTTGCGGACCATCAGCGGCTCCTCTTGGCGAGTGAAGCCCCAGCAATGCGCTCGCGCGCTTCGGGGGTAGCGAACAGCTCGTTCTGCTGAGTGATCTCGAGGTCGAGCATGGAGGCGAGCGAGCTGGCCTCACTGCGGTACAACGCTTCCTTGGCGCGCCGCACCGCCCCAGGCGGCTGGGCGGCCCACTGCTGGGCGAGGGAGCGGGCCGCCGCTGGGAGGTCGGCGTGCGGCACGACCTGATCGAACAGCCCCAACGTCAGCGCCTCGGCCGCCGGCACCATGCGCGCGCTCCAGACGAGCTCGAGCGCCCGCGACGTCCCGACCAACCGCGGCAAAAAGAAACTGCCGCCCCAGTCCGGGACGAGCCCAAGCTTGTGGAACACCTGGCCGATCGAGGCCTGGTCCGACGCGATCCGGTAATCGCAGGCGAGCGCCAGATTCGCTCCACCGCCGGCCGCCGGCCCGTTCACCGCGGCGAGCACCGGCTGCGGCGCCGCACGCAGCGCGAGCGCCACGTCCTTCCCCGCCGCGACCAGCGCCGACCCCTCCGCGTCCAGCACGCCCAGGTCGGCGCCGGCGCAGAAGGCGCGCCCGGCGCCCGTGATCACGATGACGCGCACGGCGTCGCTGTTCGTGAGCATCGCGAGGGCTGCGCGCAGCTCGTCGCACAGCACGCGGTCCAGGGCGTTGAGCTTCTCCGGCCGGTTGAGGGTCACCGTGCCGATGGCCCCCGCGATTTCCACCAGCACGCGCTCGTACGCCGCCATCACGCCCGCTCCACGATCATCGCGATCCCCTGGCCGACGCCGATACACATGGTCGCGAGACCGTACCGTGAATTGGTCCGACGCAGGGCGTGTACCAGCGTCGTGAGGATGCGCGCGCCCGTCGCGCCCAGGGGGTGGCCCAGCGCGATCGCGCCGCCGTAGATGTTGATCCGCGCGGGATCGAGCTTGAGCTCGCGGATGCAAGCGATGGCCTGCGCCGCGAAGGCCTCGTTCAGCTCGATCAGGTCGATCTGGTCGATCGTCAACCCGGCGCGTTGGAGGACTTTCTGAGTCGCGGGGATCGGCCCGAGCCCCATGCAGCTCGGATCGACTCCCGCCACCGCCGTCGCGACGATGCGCGCGAGTGGTTTGGTTTGCCGAGATGTCACGAGCAGGGCCGCCGCTCCATCGTTGATCCCACTCGAGCTCGCCGCGGTTACGGTCCCGTCCTTCCTGAACGCCGGCTTCAGCCGCGCCACGCTTTCGAGCGTCGTGCCGGCCCGCGGGTACTCATCCCGCCCGAACGTGGTGCCGTCGGGCAGGGGGACGGGAACGAGCTCGTCGCTGAAGACGCACGCCTTGAGCGCCGCCTCGGCGCGGCGTTGGCTCTCGACGGCGAAGCCGTCCTGCTCGGCGCGCGTGATCTTGTAGCGTTGAGCGACTATCTCGGCCGTCTCGCCCAGCGAAATCGTCCATTCCTGCTTGAGCCGGGGATTCGTGAACCGCCATCCCACCGTCGTGTCCGCGGTCTCCGGGGTCCTGCGGCTCCACGCCTCGCCCGACTTGAGGGTCACGTAGGGCGCGCGCGTCATGTTCTCGACGCCGCCCGCGATGAATACGTCGCCCTCACCGGCCTTGATCGCCTGGGCTGCACTGGCCGCCGCCTGGAGGCCCGAGCCGCACAACCGGTTCACCGTCTGGCCGGGGACCTCCACCGGAAGGCCCGCGAGGAGCAGCGCCATGCGGGCCACGTTGCGGTTGTCCTCTCCTGCCTGATTGGTACAGCCGAGGATCACGTCATCGATGGACCGGGGGTCGACCCCGGAGCGCTCGACGACCGCTTTGATCGGAATGGCCGCGAGATCATCCGCACGCACACCCGCCAACGCCCCCCCGTGCTTCCCCACGGGCGTTCTCAGGGCGGCGCAGATGTAGGCCTCGTTCACAGGCCGACCCAGACCGTCTTCGTTTCGGTGTAGTTCTGCAATGCCTCTTTCCCCAGATCTCTGCCGAACCCGGAGAACTTGTAGCCGCCGAACGGTGCCGCCGGATCGTAGAAGTTGTACGTGTTGATCCAGACGGTGCCCGCCTTGATGGCGCGGGCCACGCGGTGCGCCTTCTGGACGTCCTTGGTCCAGATCCCAGCGGCGAGGCCGTACATCGAGCGATTGGCGAGCTGGATGCCCTCGGCCTCGTTCGCGAACGTCAGCACCGAGAGCACCGGGCCGAAGATCTCCTCATCCACGATCTTCATCCCGGGCTTCGCGCCGTCGAACACGGTCGCCTCGACGTAGTAGCCCTTGCCGTTCACCTTCGCCGGCTTGCCGCCCGCCACCAGCCGGGCGCCCTCCCTCTCGCCCGCTGCGATATAGGACAGCACCGTCTCCAGCTGCCGCTTCGATACGATCGCGCCCAGGCGGGTGTTCTTATCGAAGGGATCGCCGGGGGTGAGCTTCTTGGCCCGCTCCGCGAGCTGCTCGACGACCTGATCGTGCACCGCCTGCTCCACGAGGAGGCGCGATCCCGCCGCGCAGACCTCGCCCTTGCCATAGAAGATCCCGTTCTGGGCGCCGCGTACGGCCGCCGGGAGGTCGGCGTCGGCGAAGATGATGTTCGGGCTCTTGCCGCCCAATTCGAGCGTCACGCGCTTCACCGTCGCCGCGGCCTCGCGCATGATCCACTGGCCGACCGCGGTCGAGCCCGTGAAGGCGATCTTGTCCACCAGCGGATGGCGCACCAGCGCCGCGCCGGCCGTGGTCCCGAGCCCCGGCACCACGTTCAGCGCGCCCGGCGGCAGGCCGGCCGCGACCGCGATCTCCCCGAGCAGCAGGGCGGTGAGCGGCGTCTCGTGCGCGGGCTTCAGCACCACCGTGCACCCGGCCGCGAGCGCGGGGGCCACCTTCCACGAGGCGAGGTTCAACGGGAAGTTCCACGGCACGATCGCGCCCACCACGCCAACCGGCTCGCGTAGCGTGTAGGTGAAGAAGTTGCCGCTCACGGGGAGCGTGTCACCCGTGAGCTTGTCGGCCCAGCCGGCGTAGTAGCGGAACGTTTCGACGGCCATCGCGACGTCGATCTTCGACTCGAACAGCGGCTTGCCGTTGTTCTTCGTCTCGACTTCGGCGATCTCCGGAGCGCGCTGCTCCAAGAGCTCAGCGATGCGATACAACAGCTGGCCGCGCTTGCGCGCCGGCAGCTCGCGCCACTCCTTGGAATCGAGGCAGGCGCGGGCCGCCTGCACGGCGGCGTCCATTTCCGCCTCGCCCGCCTCGGCCACCTCGGCGAGCGGCTCCTCGGTGGCGGGATTGATGAGACGGTAGCGCTTGGCCGTGCTGCGCCATTCGTTCCCGATCAACAGGTCGGTCTTCACCGCCCCTTGAACTCCGCCACCCGCTTCTCGACGTACGCCGCAATGCCTTCCTTCGCGTCCTCAGACTGGAACAGCTGCTGCTGCAGCTCCCGCTCGAGCGTGAGCCCCGATTCGAAGGGCACCTCGGCCCCCGATTGCACGGACCGCTTGATCAACCCCACCGCCTTGGACGCCTTGTGGGGGGGCGTGAACTGTTTGGCGTACAGCATCGCCTGATCCCAGAAATCGTCGGCGGGGAACACTTCGTTCACAAGCCCGAGCTCCTTCGCCTTGTCGAAGGAGAAGGTCTCACCTTTCACCATCATTTCGATGGCCCGCGGCTTCCCGACGATGCGCGCCAGCCGTTGCGTACCGCCGGTGCCGGGCAGCACGCCGAGGTTCACCTCGGGGAGGCCGATCTTGCCGGCGTTCTCCTTGGCGAGCCGGATGTCGCACGCCATCGCGATCTCGAGCCCGCCGCCCACGGTGTGCCCGTTGAGGGCGGCGATGGTGAGCTTGGGCGTGTGCTCGAGCCGGTTGAGGGTCTCGTTCGCGTGCAGGCAGAAGAAATACTTGAAGCGCGGGGTAACGCTGTTGAGCATGCTGATGTTCGCACCCGCCGAGAAGAACTTGTCGCCGTGGCCCCGCAGCACGATCACATGCGCGCTGTCGTCGAAGCGCGCCCTGAGGATCGCATCATCGAGCTGGCGCATCATCTCGTGGGTGTACGTGTTCGCAGGGGGGTCATCCAGCTCGAGGATCGCGACGCCGCTCTCGACCATATAGTGGACCAGCGTCTTCGTCTCGGCCTTGGGTTCCGTCATCGTAGCCATGAGCCGTCAGCCTCCGTGAACCGTGGAACGCGCCTCGGCGAACCCGCCGATGAACGTGCGCGCGATGAGCTCCGCCAGGCGCTCGGGATCGATCTCGCCCGCGGGGTCGTACCAGTTGTAGATCCAGTTCATCATGCCGAAGAGTGTGTAGGTGGCGGCGCTCCGCTCCACCGCCGACTCGTCCGGCGCGACATCCTTGAGCAGCCGCTCGAGCAGGTCCACGTAGCGGCGCTTGATCGCGTTGACCTTCCGCTGGCGGTCGCCCGTGAGGGAATTCGCTTCGTGCGACAGCACCTTCATTTCGGCCATGTGGGCGGCGAAGAAGGTCACGTGGTGGCGGATGAATGCCTGCAGCCGCTCGCCCGCCTCGGCGTCCCCCAGCCCCTGGAGCGCCCGCTCCGCGCCCGCGAGCACCCGCATGAAGCAGCGCTCCTGAATGCGGAAGAGCAGCTCCTCCTTGCCGCGCACGTAGTAGTACATGCCGGCGAGCGACATATCGGTCGCCGCGGCGAGATCGCGCATCGTGGTCGAGTGGTAGCCCTGGTCGGCGAAGACCTTCGCCGCCCTGAAGAGGAAGTGGTCGAGCCGTTCGTCGTAGGGGCGCATGGGGGTTCGAACGCTTGTTCGAATACCGAAGCTATGAGCGGGCTGCCAGGATTTCAAGGGCCCGTGGCGCCTTAATATTCACGCCATCCCAACGTCCACCGTCCCGAGCGCATGACTCCCGCCCAGCCCGTCGCCGCGGATCCGACCGATGCGGCGCTGATCGCCGCCTGGCACGGTGGCGACGAGCCGGCGGCGGCCCAACTGGTCCGCCGTCACGCGCGCGCGCTCGCCCGCTTCTTGGCCGGCGCGGGAGCCCTCGCGGCGGACGTGGATGACCTGGTGCAGGAGACCTTCATCCGTGCGTTCCGCGCGCTCGGGCGGTTCCGCGGGCAGTGCCAGTTTCGCACCTGGCTGATGACGATCGGCGGTAACGTCTTGAAGGACGCGCACCGGCGCTCCCGGCGGGCGCGCGTGGTGCCGCTGGACGACGACGTGCGAGCCACGGATGGCGACCCGCACGAGCGGGCGGTCGCCGGCGAGGCGGAGCGGCGGCTCGCGGCGGGGCTGGAGCAGCTGCCCCGCATGCAGCGCGAGGTGTTCCTGCTGCGGGCGCAGCAGGGGCTCGAGTACGAGGAGATTGCGGCGGCCCTCGGGACGACTCCCGGCGCGGCGCGCGTGCACTACCACCATGCGGTGAAGCGATTGAAGGAGTATGTGAAATGAACGACGACCCCACGTTGGACGACGGCAAGCTACAGGAGGTGGCGCGACGCCTGGGGGCGCGCGCGGCGGATCGGCTCGACGTCGAGCGCACGGCGCAGGCCGTGGTGACACGCCTGCGGACCGAGCCACGCGCCGACATCCGCGTGTTGGGAGGCATACGGCCGGCGTGGCTGCGAATCGCCGCGGTGCTCGTGATGGTCGTCGGCGCCGGAGTGGTGGCGCTCAATGTGCGGGTCCCGCTGTTTACGACACCCGTCCCACTCGCAACCGCTGGTGGGGAACTGAGCGAGCTTTCGGGGGACGAGCTCAGGGCGGTGCTCGAAGCGGTGGGGCAGCCGGGTGGCGAGCAGCAAGAGGTGTCCCCGCAGGATCTGAGTCTCGAAGACTTGAGCGCGCCCCAGCTGCGTGCCTTACTCGAGTCGCTGGAGGGTTAATGAAGTCACTCGTATGGGTCTTGATGATCGCGACCACGCTTCCGCTCGTCGCTCAGGAGCCCGCGGACACGGCCGCGGCGCCGCCGAACGGCGCCGAGGCGCAGCGACTCCGGACGCAGATCCGCCAGCGCTGGAACGAGCACGTGCGTTCGACCCTCGCGCTGAGCGACGACCAGACCACCAAGCTGCAGGCGACCGAGCAGCGTTTCGAGGGTCGGCGCCAGCCGATCCGGGCGCGCCAGAGGGAGATCAATCAGACGCTGAACGCTGAGCTGGCTTCGGGCACGCCCAACCAAGACCGGGTGAAACAGCTCGTCAACGAGCGACAGGACAACCAGCTGAAGCTGCAGCAGGTGAATCGCGACGAGGCCCGTGAGATGCAGGGGTATCTGACACCGGTGCAGCATGCGCGGTATCAGGAGGAGCGCCGCAGGTTTCAGGAGCGGGTGGCGGAGGTCGTGCGACACCGTCGCGAAGCCCGGCGGCAGATGCCGGGGCGGGGGCCACACGGTCGCAAGCCGCCCAGGCCGTAGGAGGGTTTAAGACACCCCCACCCCCGACCCCAACCTCCACCTCACGCTCGGAGGCCGAAGGCCGCCGCGAGGGCGCGCAGCGCGGTCGCGCGCGCGCGCGCCAGAGCGCCGGCCCTGGGCCGGCCCGTCAGCACTTCGAAGGCGCGCCAGGGTGAGTCCGACCATGCGATCGCGAACACCGCGCCGCATCGCCGGCAGCGCAGGGTGGGCGCGGAGTCGATCAAAGGGCTGCGCTCGCAGCAGCTCGGGCAGACAGCGTACTTCCCATCCTCGGCGGTGGGGGCCGCGTCGTCGGGCCTGCGCCGGACGAGCGACCACATGGGGGGGCGGAGCGGCAGGATCTGCAGGAAGGCCCGCGGGACGCGGACCAGACGACTGTTGACCTCGAGCACCGTCTCGCCGGCGGCGAGCTCCACCACGCGGTACCATGCGCCGCGCCGCAGAGGACAGTCCATCCCGGCCCGCACTCGGGCCCAGTATTGCACTTCCGGCATGCGCGCACTCCCGAGCGACGGTTCGACGTGTCAATCGCGGGTCCCAATCATGTCGGCTGCCGGGGGATCGGGACTGTGACATCGGACACAGGGCCGGCCGTTCACATGCCGACACGCCGCCGGAGGACGAGGGTCCCGCCCATCCAGCCGGGTGGCTAAGTTAGGGGCTGACCGGAGGAAAGCATGTTCGGTATCCCCGATTGGGCCCTCGGCGTAGGGTTCATCCTGGTGGCCGTGTCGATCGCCAAGGCGCTCGCCGGGCGGCTGGGACCGCCTGACCGGCTGGGCAGACCGAGGGGGTCGCGGCGCGACATTGCGCAGGCGATCGACGACCTGCAGAAGCGGGTGGGGGGGAGTGAAGACGTTCAGACCCGGCTCGACGCCCTCGAGGACGTCCAGCGACGGCTCACCGATGTCGAAGAGCGGCTGGACTTCGCGGAGCGGATACTCGCCAAGCAGCGGGACGCCGAGCGGATCGCACCGCCGAAGAGCTAGACGAGCGCCCCACTGAGGAGTCGGGTCAGGGCTGCAAGCGCTCGTTAAGCCACTCCCTGTCATGGGTGCTTCGGACCCTGGCGCTCCGGGCCCACGCGGCGCGGGTCCGGTCGCTGCGCCAGCAGCCGTTCGGCGAAGTCGAGCCGCTCCTGCATGTCGCTCACCTCTTGCCGCAGCCTGCTGACCTCGGCTTCGAGCGCTTCGAGCCCGCTCACCTGGGCTTCAAGCGCTTCGGGCCGAGCCTGGCGCTCGCTCCCACCGAGACGCGACCGCAAGCGGCCGGCCCATAGCCCGAACGCCAGCGCGAGCGCAGCGTGAATTGTGGTGTGGGCTGGTCCGGTCGCGAACCCGACTCCGACCAGGTTGAGGACGCTCAGCCCGACGGCGATCGGGAACCAAATCGCGGGCTTGAAAGTCATGGCGAGATCATGGGGCTTGGCAACGCCACGCCTCCGTGATGATCGGCCTGAGCTCTCGGGCGGTCACGGCGGGGAGGCGAACCAGGACGGCAGGGACTCGGGTAACGAGAGGGCCACGCGGCGGACGTCGGCCTGCCGTGCCATGGGAATCACCTCAGCTCGTGGAGTTGTCTCTAGCTACCAATCCGCCGTTCTTCCCGTGTCTTGCTGAGTAAACGCTCGGCGAAATCGAGACGCTCCTGGGTTTCTGCGAGCTCATGTTGGAGGTCCTGGACACCACGTTCCACCGCCTCGAGCCGCGCCGTGACGTCGGCCGATGGTGATTCGCGACGAGCGGCACGCAGGCGGGCGACCTTGATCACCGTGAACGCAGGGATGCCCACGAATATCAGGAGTGCGGCGAGAAACACACCAGGCTCCATGGAGCCTTCCTTAGTTTGGGCCCAAGACTTGCGCGAAATTCATTCCCTAATCTACGCGCGCGCCTCGATGGAGTCATCGACCTTAAAGTAGAGTGTGTCATCGGCGATCAAGGCGAAGAAGGGGTCTCATTTTTTGGTAACGGTCTCTTCTCTGAGGACCTTCCTTGAGAACCAGAACACCAGCCATGCTACGATGATGAAATCCACCCCCGCCCCAAACACGGGACCGAGCAGGAAGTGCACGGAGCCTACATCGATGGTCGCAGTGCGCCAAGCGCCGCCTGGAACGAAGAACGTCACAATCGGCATGAGGACCCCATCGACGAGCGCCGTCACGAGCGCGCTTGCCTTGCCACCGATGATGAACGCGATGGCAAGGCCGATCACGCCGTATTGCTTCAGGAACGCCATGAACTCGCCGCGCATTAGTGGCTCCTCGTGAATGGACCTGGGAAGGGATCCCACTTTCAATGAGGCGCGCCGGTAATTACGAATGGCCCGGTTTCCACCCACTGGTCCGTACTATCCGCATTCTCAAGGCGGAGGCGAACCTGATCGGATGAGGATGGTCCGAAGCCGGTCACAAAGCCGACAGGGACGGTCCAAACAAGGGAATCGAGGCCCGCCGGCGCATTGCTGAGCAAGAAGCCCTTGTCATGACCACCCATTACTGCGCCGAGATTGATCC
>DATHKX010000020.1:0-7209 GCA_035488835.1 Gemmatimonadales bacterium | reverse complement strand
ACCCGCGCCCCGCGGATGTCGGTGACCGGCGCCGGCGTCCGCGGCATGCCGTCGAAGTACGGCGCCCGGCGGATGTACGTCGAATCCGGCTCCCAGGCGAACCGATCGCCTGCGGGGACCGGAAGCCCGCGCCAGCGCTCGTCCCCCGTGAAGACCTCGCCGTACTGCTTGTGGAACATCGCAGACTTTATGGACGAGCGTACCAGGTCGTCTACTTCCCGGGCCGACGGCCAAATGTCGCGGAGATAGACGGGTTTCCCGTCCTTGTCCGTCCCCAGGGCCTCCGACTGCAGGTCGAGATCGATCCGCCCCGCGAGCGCGTACGCAACGACCAGCGGCGGGGACGCGAGGTAGTTCGCCCGCACTTCCTGCTGGATCCGTCCCTCGAAGTTGCGGTTCCCCGAGAGTACCGCGCACACCACCAGCTCCCCTTCCGTGACCGCGGCCGACACGGCCTCCGGCAAGGGCCCCGAGTTGCCGATGCAGGTGGTGCAGCCGTAGCCCACGAGGTGGAACCGCAGGTCCTCGAGATACCGCATGAGCCCCGCCTGCTGGAGGTAGTCCGTCACCACCTTCGAGCCCGGCGCGAGGCTGGTCTTCACCCACGGCTGCGACTTGAGGCCCTTCTCCACGGCTTTCTTCGCGACGAGGCCTGCGGCGATCATCACGGACGGATTGGACGTATTGGTGCAGCTCGTGATCGCGGCGATCACGACGGAGCCGTGCCGCAGCTTGCAGTCCACGCCGTCGAGCTGCAGGTCGACGTGGGTGCGGCGTCGCGGCGGCGCTTCCACGGCGGTCGTGACGTGGCCGCCCTCGGCCTCCCAGCGGCCCGAGTTCACGGCCGGCGCGATGGGCGACGTGGGCTTGACCAACGCCGGGAGCGCGAGATGGAAGTTCCGGGGCAGGTCGCGCAGCGACACTCGGTCCTGCGGCCGCCGTGGCCCGGCCAGGCTCGGCTCGACGGTCGAGAGGTCGAGGGACAGGGTGTCCGAATAGGCAGGCTCCGGCGCGCCCGCCGAATGGAACAGCCCCTGCTCCTTCATGTACGCCTCGACCAGCTGCACCTGCTCCTTGGGGCGGCCGGTGAATTCGAGGTAGCGCAGGGTCTCCTGATCCACCGGGAAGATCCCAACGGTGGCGCCGTACTCGGGCGCCATGTTGCCGATGGTGGCGCGGTCGGCGAGGGGCAGGGTGGCGATCCCGGGACCGTAGAATTCTACGAACTTTCCCACCACGCCCTTCTTGCGGAGCAGCTCGGTCACGGTGAGCACGAGGTCGGTCGCGGTCGCGCCTTCGCTGAGCTTGCCGGTAAGCCGGAAGCCCACGACCTGGGGGATCAGCATCGAGACCGGCTGCCCCAGCAGCGCGGCCTCCGCCTCGATCCCCCCCACGCCCCAGCCGAGCACGCCGAGCCCGTTGATCATCGTGGTGTGCGAGTCGGTGCCCACCAGCGTGTCGGGATAGGCCTGCGGCATCGACCTTTGGCGAACGTCCGTTGTAAAGACGACCCGTGCCAGGTACTCGAGGTTGACCTGGTGCACGATGCCCGTGTCGGGCGGCACGACGCGGAATCCCTGGAACGTCCGCTGCGCCCATCGCAGCAGGGCGTAGCGCTCGCGGTTGCGCTGGAACTCGAGGTCGGCATTCACCTGAAACGCCGTGGGCGTGCCGAACTCGTCCACGATCACCGAATGGTCGATCACGAGCTCGGCGGGGAGCAGCGGGTTGACCTGCTTCGGGTCGCCGCCCATCTCCCGCATCGCGTCGCGCATGGCGGCGAGGTCCACGACCGCCGGCACGCCGGTGAAGTCCTGCATGAGGACGCGCGCCGGCATGAAGGCGATCTCGTCGTCGGGCGTCTTCTTCGGGTCCCAGCGCGCGAGTCGCTCGATTTCGGCCGGCGCCACCGTGCGCCCGTCCTCGCGGCGCAGCAGGTTTTCGAGCAGGATGCGGAGCGAGTAGGGGAGGCGAGCCGCAGGGAGGCCGCGCCGCTCGAGCGCGTCCAGGCGGAAGATCTCGAAGGTGCCCCCGGCGGTCTTGAGCGGCGCCCGCGCGCCGAAGCTGTTCGACGTCGTCATTCTACGACCTTCACGTCCGCGACGAAGTACTCGGTCTCGCCGAAGCAGCTCGTCGGAATGCCTTTGTGCTGTTTGTATGTCAGCGCTACCCGCTTGCCGATGGTCTGGTTGATGCGCGCGGCGATAGAGTCGTGACGCACGGTGAAGTAGAACTTCTCCGACATGGTCCCCGGGATGGATACCAAGGCCATCTCGCCCTCCCAGGTCTTACAGATCCAACCCTTCTTCGAAAACTTCTGCACGTAGCCGGCCCGCTCCCCGCTCGAGTAGGTCCACGTCAGGGCCGACCAGGTGTAGAGCGCGAACACGATGAGGGGCACAATCACCACAGCGGCGATGATCAGCTTGTGCGCCCGCGTGAGCGTGAAGTTCACGGTGGGAAGTTAACCTCGTACGTCTCCGTCTTGTACGGCGCGAACCCACGCCGCTGGTAGTTCGGCAGGGCGTGCGGATGATCGAGCGTGCAGGTATGCAGCCACACGCGTGCGGGCCCAAGGGCCCAGGCGTCTCGCACCGCGCAGGAAAGGAGGTGCTTGCCGAGGCCTTGCCCGATCGCGTCCGGGAGGAGCCCGAAGTAGGCGATTTCGACGGAGCGGTCCTCGGGCACGCGGCGCAGCTCGTACCACCCCGCGAGCGCGCCGCGGCGCCGTGCGACGTGCAGCGTGATCTCGGGCTGCGCCAGGTGCGCGCGGATCTCCTCGTCGGTCCAGTCCCAGCGGTCGCGCCAGTGGTAGGCCTCGCCGACCGTGCGGTAGCACTCGCGGTACAGGTCGGGGGTCGGCCGCTCGACCCGCTCGATCGCGAGGTCGGGGAACGCGCCAAACCCGGGCTTGAACTGGCTCGGGCGTGAGAGCTCGAGATATGTACGCGTGGCTTCCATACAGGTATTTTACGCCATGACCTTCAACCGCATGGGGACCGTTCCCCTCCCGCTCGCGCTGCACCTCGCGAGCTACACGGTGCTCGGACTGTTCTGCTTCTTCGCGGGATCGGTCAATTTGATCGATCCCGCCAAGATCCCGCACGGCCTGATGTTCCTCGCCGTGTGCGGGTTCAGCTGGGGCTACGTCTTCGGCATCCTGATGGCGCGGAAGGAAGTCGTGATCCTCGGCTTCCTTGCGAGCGCCGCCTGGCTCATCGCCGCCGCCGTCGGGGCCGCCCGATTCGGCTTCGACTGGCGACTCACCGGGCTGCTGGCGGCGCTCGGGGCCTCCGGCCTGATCGTGCTCGGGCTGTACCGCACGCGCATCCTGGAGCACTGAGCGCCAGCTCAGCCGATGTGCTTCGTCTCCACGTTTTCGGGGGCGGCCGGCAGCTCGACCACGAAGCGCGCGCCTCCGAGCTCGGATTCTTCGATCCAGATCTTCCCGCCCACTTCGGTCACCACGCGCTGACAGATCGCGAGACCGAGGCCCGTACCCTCGTCGGGGCCTTTGGTGGTGAAAAAAGGATCGAAGATGCGGCCGCGGATTTCCTTGGGGACGCCCGGTCCCGAGTCGTCCACCGTCAACCGGACCCATCCCTCGCGCGCCTGCGTCCGCAGCTGCACGATCGCGGGCTTCCGGCCCCGCACCACGTACTCGGCGTTGGTCACGAGATTGATCACCACCTGTTGCAGCTCCTGACCGAGGCCCAATACGGCGGGCGCGGACTGGTCGAGCGTGGTGCGAAACTCGACGCTTTCCGTGCGCATCACGCGCTGGCGGATTTCGGCCACGTCGTGCACCAGGTCGTTGATCTGGACCCGCGTCGGAGTCGTGTCGGCGCGCCGGGCGAGCCGCAACAGGCTGCGGACGATGCGCGCGGCCCGGTCCACCTCGCGGGTGATCGTGGCCGCCGTGGTGCTGGTGTCGGGATCCTTGCTGGCGCGGCCCAGCAGCTCGGCCTCCATCCGGATCGCCGCGAGCGGGTTGTTCACCTCGTGCGCCACACCGCTGGCGATCTCGCCCACGGTGGCGAGCTTCTCGCGCGCGATCAGCTCGCGCTGGGCGCGCAGCTCGTCGGTCCGGTCGTACAGCGCGACCAGCAGGCTGTCCGGCCCGACGCCCGACAGGCCGGTGATCGTGCAGTCGCAGATGCGGCGGTCTCCCGAGGGCTGCGTCACGAGCACCCGGCCGTGCCACGGAGAGCCGTCTCGCGGCCGCGCCAGCACGAGGTGCAGCGAGATCTCGCTGGGGGAAAGCCCGAGCGCCTCCAGGTGCGTCCCGAGCGCCTGGGCTTCGGACGCGATGCCCAGCAGGCGGCACGCTGCCTGGTTGAGCTGCAGAACGCGGCCGCTGCGGTCCACCAGGGCCATGGGGAGCGGGCTGCCGTCCACCATGGCATGCGCCCGCTCCGCCGCGGCGCGAGCGCCGCTCACCGCCTCCGAGAGCTCGAGCCCGCCCGCGATATAGGCCGCCACCGCGGTGAGGTATTGGAGCTCCATCAGCGTGAAGGGGAGCGATTCCTCCCCGCCGGTGCGTAGGTAGCGCACCACGCCCACCGCGCCCGCCACGCCGCTCGACGTCCGCAGGGGCGCGATCATCGCGGCCCGCGCCATGCCGGAAGGCGACAGGCTGTGCTGGGCGTCCGCTTCGGTCAGGATGTTATCCGTGAGAAAGGGTTCGCCGGTGCGGATCACGCGCCCCGTCGCACTCGCATCGATCGCGATCTCCGCGCCGTCCAGCTCCACGCACTGTCCCACGGTCGACGCCACGCGTAGCGTGTTGGGGTCGACGCCGCGCAGCGCCACATACGCGCCCTGGGCATCGACCAGGCTCGTGACGCTCTGGAGCGTATAGCGGAGCAGCAGCTCGCGCTCCGGCGCCGCCAGGAGCCAGCGCGACAGCTCCACCAGGAACGTGCCGAGCCGGCGCTCGCGTTCGAGCCCGCTGCGACGCGCCACCATCACGGCCAGGTGCGTCGCAACCTCGATCGTCGAGCGCAGCACCTCTCCGGGAAAGCCGGCGGGAAGCCCCTCGAAGCGCGCGCTGACATGGCGCCCCTCGGCATCGTGGTAGTCGGTGAGGAACGTCTCACCGTCCCTGCCGGACGCTCCCGCCTCGAGAGTTCCCGATTCGCTCAATCCCTTGTACGTGAGGTGGACCCGCGCGCCGCCGGCCCACTCGCTGAGGATATCAGTGGCGGCTTGCCAGAAGGCGCGGGTCTGCTTCGCTTTGCCGGCTTCGGTCAGCAGGCGGCGGATCGGGTCGATCATGAACGACGTGGAAGAAGGGCGTGGAGGGACAACGTGGAGGAAAAACGTGGAGGGGCTGCGTAAAACCGGTACGACAAAAGCTCTCTCGACCCTGCATAATCAGCCATGGTTCTACGTGCCAGTGCGGGTTCGCTGGTAGTGCACGACATTGCCTCGTCGATAGCCACGGACGTCATTGGGCAGGTGCGGACCTTCGGTTCATCGGAACGCTTCACACTCGGCGACCAGCTCATCCGAGCTGCGGTGTCCGTGCCCGCTAATATTGCCGAAGGGTGTGGCCGTGGCACAATCACGGACTTTCGTCGCTTCCTGCTCTATGCGCGCGGCTCTGCACAGGAAGTGCTATCGCTCTTGCAGGTTGCGCGGCGATCTGGGCTGGGCCGCCGCGAAACGATCGTCGCCCTCGAAAACAGAACGGCGCTCGTTCTCAAGATGATCGTCAGACTGTACGACCATCCGCCACCCGATCGCTGAGTACGCCGTCCCTCCACGCCTATCCTCCACGTCTCCCCTCCACGAATTTCTTCTCACGCCTTATGGATTAGTCGGTCTGATATCCAGCTCGCTGATCATCGCCCGGTCGGAAACCGTGAGGGTCGACAGCACCGCATGCGCCACGTCGTCGGCGGTGAGGGCGCGGTCGGGGGCGGGGCGCACGCGCTCCCGCTTGTCCATGAATGGCGTCGCCACGGAGCCCGGGCAGATCGCCACGACGCGGAGGCCGTGCTTGCGCACCTCGAGCATCAGGCTCTTGGAGAAGCCCAGCACGGCGTGCTTCGATGCGCAGTACGCCGTCCCCCCCTCTATGCCGTTTTTCCCGGCGAGCGACGCGATGTTCACAATGGTGCCGGTCCCGGCGTCCAGCATGCCCTTGAGGAATGCCCGCGTGACGAGGTAGAGGGACCGCACGTTCACGCCCATCGTCTCGTCCCAGTCCTCGAGCGAGAGCTCCACCAGCGGCCTGAACCGCCCGATCCCCGCGTTGTTCACGAGCACCTGGGGCGCGCCCCGCTCCCGGATCACGAACGCAGCGAAGGCATCCACGCAGGCGGGGTCGGACACGTCACACGGCATGCCGATGGCGTCGATTCCGTCCGCCTTCAGGTCGCGCGCCGTAGCGTGTACATTGGCCTCGGTACGCGCGCAGATGGCGACTCGTGCCCCCGCCCGCCCCAGTGCGAAAGCCGTTGCGCGCCCGATTCCTTCGGTCGCGCCGGTCACGACGGCGAGCGAGCCGGTAAGGTCCATAGGGACAGAAATATACGGCGCCTCCGGGCGCACGGCGCGGGAACCCCGCGGCGTTGTACTGGGATATGACCAAGGTCAGAGCCATGAACGCAGCACCCGTACTCGTGTCCGACGAGACGGTCGTCCCACCCCAGGCTCCCCCCCGATCGGTACCGACGCGCGAGGACGATTTGCTCGACGCCTACTCCCGGGCGGTGACCGGGGCGGCCGAGAAGGTCGGCCCCGCCGTCGTGAGCGTGGAGGTGCGACACAAGGTCGAGCGCCGTGGCCGCCCTGCGCGCGAAGTGCCGGGAAAGGGCTCGGGGTTCGTGTTCACTCCCGACGGGTTCGTCCTGACGAACAGCCACGTGGTGCATGACGCCACGCGGATCGAAGTCGCGTTCGCCGACGGTCGCCCGGTGGCGGCGGAGCTCGTGGGGGACGACCCCGATACCGACCTGGCCGTGATCCGCGTCCCGCCCGTTTCGCTCACCGTCGCCGAGTTCGGCGACTCAGGCGCGCTTCGGGTCGGTCAGCTGGTGGTCGCGATCGGCAACCCGCTCGGCTTCCAGAGCACCGTCACGGCGGGCGTCGTGAGCGCCCTGGGACGCTCGTTCCGCTCGGTGGGCGGGCGGCTGATCGACGACGTGATCCAGACCGACGCGGCCTTGAATCCGGGCAACTCCGGCGGGCCGCTGGTGGATG
>DATHKX010000019.1:0-14553 GCA_035488835.1 Gemmatimonadales bacterium | reverse complement strand
GTCGCGATGGAGATCGCCGCGCCAGGCCTCTTCGTCGTCCGCCCAATCGTCCGGTCGCCAAGACTGTGTCATACATCACTCCTCGTCGGCCACGCCGTGCGGCCGGCGTGCAGAGTCGCAAGCGGCGTGCCCGCCCGGGGGCGTGCGGGACAAGTCGGCCCGTGCTATAAGGATAGGAGGCCGATCGGCCGGGATGGCCGGCGCCCGGGCTGTCGCACAGTCGGCCGCGATGCCGCGCTCCGACACTAACATCCAGCGTGACCGCGATCACCATGCGCCTCCGCGTGACGTACCACCTCGCCTGCTCGAGCCGGCTCGCCGCCGCGAAGGCGCGCGACATCGCGTTCGAGCAGACCGTCGAGCTCCCGCCGGACGCCGTGCCCCCGGAGGTCGCGGCGCGGGTCGCGGGGCGCGTCGAGTCGGTCGAAACGCTCGGCCGTGGTCGCTCCCGCGCCGTGATCTCGTTCGACCCGGGCGCCGTGTGCGGCGATCTGCCGCAGCTTCTGAACCTTCTGTTCGGCAACATTTCGCTCAAGACGGGGATCCTGATCGCCGGCCTCGAGTGGCCGGACGAGCTGCTCACCGCGCTGCGCGGTCCGCGGCTCGGCATCGCAGGGCTCCGCGAGATCACGGGCGCTCGCGGGCGACCCCTCCTCTGCACGGCCCTCAAGCCGCTCGGCCTCTCGGCCCCCCAGTTCGCCAAGCTGGCCTATGGATTCGCCCGCGCGGGAATCGATCTCATCAAAGACGATCACAGTCTGGCCGATCAGACGACGGCGCCGTTTCGCGAGCGGGTCGAGCGCTGCCTAGAGGCGGTCGCGCGGGCCAACGGTGAGACCGGTGGGAACGCGCTGTACTTCCCGAACGTCACGAGCAGCCCGCCGGAAATGCTGGAGCGCGCGGGCGCCGCGCGGCGCGCCGGCTGCCGTGGCGCCGTGGTCAACGCGCTCCCGGCGGGCCTCGGCGCCGTGGGGGCGATCGCCGCCGCCGCGGGACTAGCGATCATGTCGCACCCGTCGCTCGCAGGCGCGTTCTTCCACGCGGACCACGGCATCGCACCGGAGGTGCTGCTGGGCGACCTGTTCCGCGTGGCGGGGAGCGATGCGGTGATCTATCCCAACGTCGGTGGGCGATTTACGTTCTCGGAAGCGACCTGCGCCGCGATCAATACGCGGCTGCGCGGGCCGCTCGGACCCGTGTCCCCCTCGTTTCCCGTGCCGGCGGGGGGAATCGACGCGGCGCGCGTGCCGCACTGGATCGAGCGGTACGGCGCGGACACCATCTTCCTGATCGGCGGGAGCCTGTACGCGCAACCCCATCCCGCCACGGCGGCGGAGCGGCTGGTCGCGGCGGTGAGACGACATTCCAATGGATGATCGATCGAAGGTCCTCAAATTCGGCGCGTTTCGCTGGGAGGGCGTCCCCGTGCGCGAGTACAAGACGGGGGAAGTGCCGTACCGCGACGTGACCCGTCAGACGCTCCTGGGCGAAGGTGCCGGTGAAGAGGCGTTCAACTTCGTTACCCGGTATTTCGAGATCCAACCCGGCGGCTACTCGACGCTCGAGCGGCACCAGCATCCGCACGCGGTGGTTGTGATTCGCGGCAGGGGGCGCGTGATGCTGGGCGACAAGAGCTACGACATCGCCCCGTTCGACTGCGTCTACGTATCGCCGGGTGTGGCCCACCAATTCGGGGCGACGGGCGACGAGCCCCTGGGATTCCTCTGTACGGTGGATCGGGTGCGAGATCGGCCCGAGGTGGTGGCGTGAGCGTCCAGTCGATCAACCCCGCCACCGGCGAAGTGATCGAGACGTTCGAGGAGACGGCGCCCGACGCGTTGGCGCGGATCCTGGAGCGCGCCGACGCCGCGTCGCGCGAGTGGCGGCGCGCACCGGTGCCGGAGCGGGCGGAGCGGCTGCGCGCCGCCGGGCGTGTCTTGCGCGAGCGCAAGGATGGTTACGCCCGCACGATGGCGCTCGAGATGGGAAAGCCGCTGGCGCAGGGCGTGGGAGAGGCCGAGAAGTGCGCGTGGGTGTGCGACTACTATGCGGAGCACGGGGCGGCCTTCCTCGCCGATCAACCGCACCCGAGCGACGCATCGCGGAGTTATGTCCGGTTCGAAGCCCTCGGTCCCGTGCTCGCGATCATGCCGTGGAATTTTCCGTTCTGGCAGGTGTTCCGCTTTGCCGCGCCGGCGCTGGTCGCGGGGAACGCCGGTATCCTGAAGCATGCGCCCAACGTGCCGCGCTGCGCGCTCGAGATCGAGAGCGTCTTCCGGGACGCGGGCTTCCCGGACGGTCTGTTCCGCGCGGTGTTCCTCTCGAATGAAGCCGCCGCCGGTGTCATCGCCGACGAGCGGGTGCGCGCGGTGACGCTCACCGGCAGTGACCGCGCGGGGAGCCAGGTGGGGGAGCAAGCAGGGCGGCACCTGAAGAAGACGGTGCTCGAGCTGGGCGGCAGCGATCCCTTTGTTGTGCTCGACGACGCCGACGTGGAGAGGGCGGCACAGACCGCCGCCGAGGCACGCTTGATCAACAGCGGCCAGAGTTGCATCGCCGCGAAGCGCTTCATCGTCGTGGAGCGCGTCGCCGACCGCTTCCTCGAGCGGTTCACGAGCGAAATGCGCGCTCGGAAGGTCGGTGATCCGCTCGACCCGACGACCCAGGTCGGGCCGCAGGCACGGCTCGACCTGCGCGCCAACCTCCACCGGCAGGTGCAGGAGTCGGTGAAACACGGCGCCCGACTGGTGCTCGGCGGTCAGCTCCCCGCCGGCCGGGGCGCCTTCTACCCGCCCACCGTGCTGGTCGCGGTGGAGCCCGGCATGGCGGCATTCGACCAGGAGACCTTCGGTCCCGTGGCGGCGGTGATCCGCGCCAGCGACGAGGCGGACGCGATCCGGCTGGCGAACGCCTCGCCCTACGGACTGGGCGCGTCGGTCTGGACTGCGGACACCGAGCGTGGCGAGCGCGTCGCGCGCGAGGTCGAAGCGGGCAGCGTTTTCGTGAACGGGCTCGTCAAGTCCGATCCGCGGCTGCCGTTCGGCGGCGTGAAGCGCTCCGGCTACGGGCGCGAGCTGTCGGAGTATGGCCTACGCGAGTTCGTGAACATCAAGACGGTGTGGGTGGCGTGAACGTCCGCGTCGGCACCTCGGGCTACAACTTCCCCGAGTGGAAGGGCACGTTCTATCCGGCCAAGACGCCGGAGTCCAAGATGCTCGAATACTACGCCCAGCGGCTCGGCACGGTGGAGATCAACTACACGTTCTACCGCATGCCGAATGCGAAGGCGGTGGCCGGATGGGACGCGGCGACTCCTCCCGCATTCACATTCGTGCTCAAGGCGCCGCAGCGCATCACGCACATCGCGCGGCTCCGGGACGTGGACGACCCGCTGCGCTACTTCCTCGAGACGGGACGCAAACTGGGCCCTAAGCTCGGGCCGATCCTGTTTCAGCTTCCGCCCAACTTCAAGAAAGACGTGGCCCGGCTGAACGATCTGCTCACGCAGTTCCCGGCGGACCTGCGGTGCGCCTGGGAGTTCCGCCACGAGTCGTGGTTCGCGGACGACGTGTATGAGGCGCTGCGAGTCGGGAATGCCGCGTTGTGCGTCGCGGATACGGAGGCGGGACATACCCCGCTCGTCGCGACCGCCGACTTCGGCTACATGCGGCTGCGCGACGAGGGCTACGACAAGAAGGATCTCGAGCAGTGGGCCAAGACCGTGAAGGATTTGGGGAAGGGATGGGGAGACGCGTTCATCTTCTTCAAGCACGAGGAGTCGGGGATCGGGCCGAAGCTGGCGCAGGAGTTTGCGAAGCTCGTGTCCTGATCAGAGGCCGCGTAGCTGACTGGCGACTCACGGAGTCGCGTTCCCGATCACCGCTTCCAGGTCAGCAGGGGCCCGCTTGCGACACTCCTTCTTCAAGTCTTCCATGTCCGCCGCGAGGAACTTTCCCAGAATGGAATCCGTGGTGATCTCGAACGCCGGTAGCTCCTTCTTAGCGGAGGTGTTGGAATACAGGGCCATCACCGCGCGCTGATCGAATTTGTAGAAGGAGTACGTCGGGTAACGACCGAACAGCCAAACCTGAGTGGGCTTCCCGAAATCGCGCGCCAGCCGCGCGAAATAGCGGTAGGCATCCGCGACCAGCGACGGGATCAGAGGGCCGTCTTCGAAATGCTTCCCCAGGGAGAACATGAGCTCGTGGCTCTCGAGATCGGGGAGAAACGCCTCGAGCGCGGTGCCTGCCCGAGCGAGGAAGGCCTTGATGGCGGCGTCGTGATTCTCGCGCCAGCGACGTGAATGGATGAAGTAGAGGGCCATCGTGGTCGAAGACCCTATCAGATCTTCAAACCGCTGAACGAATCCGGCGAACGGAGCTACCCGGACGATACCGAAGGGGGGCTCAGGGCTGGCGGTCATCGGCTCGATGCTACCCTAGGTCGGACGGAGGAGCAAGAACGCGCTGCGGGGTTCCTAAACGCGATGCGCGACCAGCAAGCCGTCTCGCACGGGGATCACGGACGCAATCCAACGCGGGTCTGCCTGGATGCGCCGCGTCAGCTCTCGCACGCCGCGGGTCGCGGGGCTCGTGTCGCGGCGCTGGAAGATGCGCCCACTCCACAGCATGTTGTCGACCAGGAGCAGCCCACCCGGTCGGAGCTTGGTCGCGATGACATCGAGGGCCTTCGGGTAGTCCTGTTTGTCGATATCGTTGAAGATGACGTCGAACGGCCCCGGAGCCTGTCGCAGAGTCGCCACCGCCTCCCCCACGTGGAACTGCACGATATCGGCCAAGCCGAGGGCCGCGAGGTTCTCCCGCGCTTCGCGGGACAGCTGGTCGTCCCAGACGACATGGTGCACGATCCCTCCGCCGTTTTCCTTCACGGCGCGCGCGAACCACGCGGTCGAGTAGCCGAACCCCGACCCCAGCTCGAAGACGTGTCGTGCGTTGCTGAGGCGAGCCAGCAAGTAGCACAGGTGTCCCGTCGCGGGGCCGATGATGGGGAAGCCGGTGCGCCGCGCCTCCGCTTCCAGTTCGGCGAGCCGTACGGGACGCGGCGGTACGAGCTCGTCCAGGTACGCGGCCACGCGTCGTGCCAAGAGGTTCATGCTTACGCCTCCATCACCGGTCGGTCAGCAGCCGGTATTTCGACAAATTGCGCAGGGCTGCCGCGGGCTTTCCCGCCTGCTCGTACAGCCGCGCCAGATTGAAGTAGGCGTCCGCGAGACGCCGGTCCGCCACGATCGCTTGCTCATACGCTTTGACGGCGTCGTTGGGACGCCGCCGATCCTCCAATGCGATCCCCAGGTTGAACCACGCGGTGGCATGCCCGGGGTGGGCCGCCACCACGGCGCGAAAGTGCGGCTCGGCCTCCTCGGCCCGGTCCGCCTCGACGAGGAGTCGACCCAGGTTGACGTGTGCGTCGGCGTGGTGGGGATCCAGCTCGAGCGCGCGACGGTACGCGTCGCGCGCCTCGTCGGCCTCACTCACCTCGAGCTCCAGGCCGAGCGCGAACCACTGCTCGGCGTCGAGGTCCTCTTCGACCCGGCGCGCCGCGGCCGCCCGCCGCCGCGCCAGCGGCGCCGCCCGCTGCGCCAGCGTCGCCACGTCGAAGTCCAGGACCAGCTGCCCCGACTCCGGATTCCAGGCGATCGCCTCGTCCCGCGCGACAACCCGATGCCCTTCCGCCGTGATGCGGAGCTCGGAGAGCGCCCGTCCCCGCGGCAGCTGCTGCTTCAGCCGGCGCAGCGAACCGCGGATCTTCGCGGCAGGGATCCGGGCCGCCATCAGGCCCTTCGCGGCCCGCAGCAGCACCAGGTCCTGAAAGGAAAAGCGCAGCTCCCCGCGGGCAGCGCGCGCGGGGGAAAGGAAACCGGCTCGGGTGTAGGATCGGATCTGCGCAGGAGAGAGGCCGAGGAGCCGCGCGACTTCCACGGTGGTATAGCCCGTCATCGCTTAGGCGCTGGCGGCCCTTCGCTTCTTGGCGGGCTTGGCTTCGGCGGCGCGTTCGGCGCGCTTCGCGGGCTTGCGCTCGCCACCAGTCGAGCCCTTGCCCTTCGCGAGACTCGCCTTGAGCGCCTCCATGAGGTCGATGATCTGCGTCTTGGGGGCTTCGGTCGGTTCCTCGGTGATCTCCTCGCCGTCCACCTTCCGCTGAATCTGCTCCTGGATTCGGGTCTTGACCGTGTCCTCGTACTTCTGGGGCTCGAACTTCTCAGTCGCCGCCTGGTCGATGAGCTGGACCGCCATGTCGAGCTCCGTCTTTTTGACGTCGACCTTCGGGATTGGCACCTCGTCGATCGAGCGCACTTCGTTGGCGTAGCGCAGCTGCTCCATCGCGAGCCCCCGGCCCAGCGGCCGGATCATGACGAGGTATTGCTTGCCGCGCGCCGCCCACTGCCCGATCGCCACCTTGCGGGTCTTCTTCAGTGCTTCGCCCAGCAGCGTGAATGCCCGGTCGCCGCCCTTGTCCGGTCCCATGAAGTAGA
This sequence comes from Gemmatimonadales bacterium, assembly GCA_035488835.1. Taxonomy (GTDB): domain Bacteria; phylum Gemmatimonadota; class Gemmatimonadetes; order Gemmatimonadales; family GWC2-71-9; genus AG41. Next base: position 8,060 of record DATHKX010000019.1, on the reverse strand, counting down.
CCTTGTCCATGTACATCCGGTCCACCGTGTCGGCGTCCACGAATTCGGTGATGTTGATCGAGCCCGTCCCCTTCTCTTCGAGCGCCTTCAGCTCGTCGGGGGTGAACTGGACGTAGCGGCCCTTGGCGAACTCGTACCCCTTGATCATGTCCTCTTTCTCGACCGTCTCCCCGTCCTTCGAGCAGACGTATTGCTGCTTCAGACGGGCCCCGTCCTTCTTGTGCAGCCAGTTGAACGAGATCGCGGCCGACGACTCGCCGGCCGAGAACATCTTGATTGGGACCGAGACGAGCCCGAAAGAAATCGTGGCGGAGCCAATGGAGTGCGCGGGCATAGGGCCTGCTGGTGAAAGGGTGACCGTTCGACGGACGGCATCAGGATATTACAACCGGCGCGAGGGAGGGTCCATCCCGCACCGGTCGCGCCGGTTGGCACACGGTGCGCTTTCGGTCTACAATGGACGACGCCCGTGACACCGACCCGCCCCCGCCCGACCCGCTCCCCTCCCGACGACGCGCTCAAGCCGTACCGCGCCAAGCGCTCCGCCGACCGCACGCCGGAGCCATCGGGCGCGGTCGCCGCCGCACCCGGGCGGCGGTTCATCGTACACCAGCACGCCGCCACCCGCCTCCATTTCGACCTGCGGCTCGAGATGGACGGTGTGTTGAAATCGTGGGCCGTGCCCAAAGGGCCGTCGCGCGACCCCGCCGACAAACGCCTCGCCGTCCATGTCGAGGATCACCCGATCGAGTACGGCGACTTCGAGGGGATCATCCCAGAAGGGAACTATGGCGCGGGCGCGGTGATCGTGTGGGACCGCGGCGTGTGGGTGCCGATCGAGGATCCGGTGGCGGGGCTCGCCAAGGGAAAGCTGCTCTTCGAGCTGCGCGGCTACAAGCTGCGCGGCGTCTGGACGCTCGTGAAGCTCAAGAAGTCGGTGAAGGACTGGCTTCTGATCAAGGAGCGGGACGCCTATACCTCGAAGAACGGGGCCACGTTTCCTCCCGGATCGGTGCTGTCGGGGCTGACGGTCGAGGAGCTGCGCGACGGCAACAAGAAAGCGTCGAAGCTCGTGGCCGAGTTGAAGAAGCTCAAGGCGCCCGTGCGCGCCGTCCGCGCCGAGGATGTCGCTCCCATGCTCGCGGAAACGCGCGAGGAGCCATTCTCGCGCGCCGGGTGGGTGTTCGAGGTAAAGCTCGACGGCTATCGCATGCGGGTAGTGAAGGAAGACGGGACGGCGCGGCTGATCACGCGCAACGGGAACGATTACTCCGCGGCCTTCCCCGAGCTGATTCGCCCGATCGCCGCACTGCCGTACTCGAGCCTGCTCATGGACGGGGAGCTGGTGATCTTGGACGAGCAGGGGCGGCCGAGCTTTCAGCGCCTGCAGAACCGCGCGCGCATCGGACGCGCCCCGGAGATCCGGCATGCGTCCGTCGAAACGCCCGGCACCCTCTATCTCTTCGACCTGATGGCGGTAGAGGGGTTCGACCTGCGGTCCCTGCCGCTCGTGAAGCGCAAGGCGCTCCTGCGGAAAGTGCTGCCGGAGGCGGGACCGCTACGCTACTCGGAGCATTTCGAGAAGGACGGCGAGGCGCTGTACGATCGGGCAGTGGGGATGGGACTGGAGGGCATCGTCGCCAAGAAGGCCGACGCCCCGTACAAGAGCGGCCGCTCCGACCTCTGGCAGAAGATCCGCGCCGACAAAACCGGGGATTTCGTCGTCGTGGGCTACACGGCGCCCAAGGGCAGCCGTGGCGGGTTCGGGGCGCTCCACCTGGGGGGCTACGCCGACGGGAAGCTCGTGTATGCCGGTCGCGCGGGGAGCGGATTCACCAGCCAGATGCTGAAAGACGTGGGGGACCAGCTCCTGTCGCTCGAGACCCCGCGGCCGCCGTTTACGGGTCCCGTCCCGGCGGAGAAGGAGAGCCACTGGGTGAAGCCGGAGCTCGTGGCCGAGGTGCGCTACAAGGAGGTCACGGGGGATGGGCTGCTGCGGCAACCCGTCTTTCTACGGTTCCGGGACGACAAGAAGGCCGAAGAGTGCGTAATGCCGGGAAGCGGGAAACGGGAAACGGGAAACGAGAATGAGGCCACGTTTCCCGTTTCTCGTGTCCCCCTTCCCGAAGAGCCGAAGGTCCGGTTCTCGAATCTCGACAAGGTCTTCTGGCCCGACGAGGGCTACACCAAGGGCGACTTGATCGAGTACTACCGGGCCATATCCCCGTGGATGCTCCCCTATCTCGCCGACCGGCCCTTGGTGCTCACGCGCTTCCCCGACGGCATCAACGGGAAATCCTTTTTCCAGAAGGACGCCCCGGAATACGCCCAGGCGTTCGTGCGAACGGTCACGATCTGGAGCGAGGACTCGCAGCGCGAGCTCGACTATTTCGTGTGCGACAACGAGGCCTCGCTCCTCTACATCGCCAACATGGCGGCGATTCTGCTCCACGTCTGGTCGTCCCGCGTGGAGACCCTGGAGGCGCCCGACTGGTGCATCCTGGACCTCGATCCGAAGGATGCTCCGTTTACGGACGTCGTCACCGTCGCCAAGGCCGTGCAGGCGCTGTGCGACGACATCGGTCTGCCGACGGGCATCAAGACGAGCGGCTCGACTGGCCTGCACGTGCTGATCCCGTTGGGCCGCCAGGTCACCTACGAGCAATCCCGCACGCTCGGCGGACTCCTGGCGCGGGTCATCGCGGCCGAGCTGCCCGAGATCGCCACGGTCACCCGCCAGGTTCAAAAGCGGGGCGGCAAGGTGTATCTCGACTACGTGCAGAACGGTCACGGACGCTTGCTGGTGGCGCCGTTCAGCGTACGGCCCCTGCCGGGCGCGCCCGTGTCGATGCCGCTCAAATGGAGCGAGGTGACGCCCAAGCTCGATATCAAGCAATTCACGATCAAGACCGCCCCGGCCCGGATGAAGAAGCTCGAGGACGACCCGCTCCGTCCCGTACTCGCCTTGCAGCCCGATCTCGTCCGCGCGCTCGAGCAGCTCCATGACCGCCTCGGCTGAGGTGCGGGTGGGTGACGTGACGGGGCTGTTGCTCCGGCCAAGTAATGCGCGGCTGCTCTACGTGCTCGCGCACGGCGCGGGAGCCGGGATGCGGCACCCGTTCCTGGAGTCGATCGCCCAACGGCTCGCGCAGCGGAGTATCGCGACCCTGCGGTATCAGTTCCCCTACATGGAGCAGCGGCTGCGCCGGCCCGATCCTCCCGCGGTGGCCGCCACGACGGTGCGCGCGGCGGTGATCGAGGCGGCCGGGGTCGCGCCCGGGCTGCCGCTGGTCGCTGGAGGCAAGTCGTTCGGCGGGCGCATGACCTCTACCGCTCAAGCTGAGGACCCGCTCCCTGGTGTGCGAGGGCTCGCGTTGCTCGGCTTCCCGCTGCATCCTCCCGGTCGGCCAGCCGACAAACGGGCGGAGCACTTGGCCCAAGTGCGGATTCCGATGTTGTTCCTGCAAGGCGACCGTGATGAGTTCGCCGACCTGAAGTTGTTGAAACCCGTAGTCAAACAGCTTGGCGAGCGGGCGACGCTGCACCTGGTGGAAGGCGGCGACCACTCGTTTCATGTCCTCAAGCGGTCTGGCCGGACCGACGCCGAGGTGATGGCGGAGCTCGTGGAGACGATCGTAGCTTGGACAGCCGGGATCGTGTGATGGGCCAGGGGGGTGCATGCCGAATTACTGGATCGTGAAGACCGAGCCGTCCACCTACAGCTACGACGACCTCGCGCGCCAGAAGACGGCCGTCTGGGACGGGGTCAAGAACAATCTGGCCCTGAAGTACCTGCGCCAGATGCAGCCCGGGGACCGGGTGCTGGTTTATCACACGGGAGACGAAAAAGCCGTGGTGGGCGTGGCCGAAGTGACATCAGAAGCCTATCCCGACCCCAAGCAGAAGGATCCCAAGCTGGCCGTGGTGGATCTCCGGGCGGTGGAGAGACTGCCGCGGCCGGTGCCGCTCGCCGAGATTAAGAAGGACCGGGCGTTCGCCGAACTGGGGCTGGTGCGCATAGGGCGTCTTTCGGTGATGCCGGCATCGGCGGACCAGGTCAAGCGCATCCTGAAGCTCGGTGGCGCGAAGTAACTCACGACGGACAGGGGAGAAACGTTTCATGGGCAAGGGCGACATTCGCACCAGGCGTGGCAAGATCTTCCGCGGTACGTACGGCACCACCCGCCTCAAGAAGAAGAACTTGAAGAAAAAGAAGGCCGCCGAGGCGGCGAAGACGGGGAAGGTGGAAGAGCAGTGAGAGCTCTCTGGGTCGCTGGGATCGTCCTGCTTGGCGCCGCGCCGGTCACGGCCCAGCGGGACGACCGCTGGCAGATCACGCTCAACGACGGAAAGATCCTTTGGGAGCTTCATCTGATCCGATTCCGGGGCGACACGCTCGTCGTGCAGCAGGGTGACTCGACGTTCCGTTTCCCCATCAATCAGGTCGACGAGCTGCGCCTCGTGCGGAAAGCGGAGCGGCGCCAGACCGCGGAGCCCAACCGCTACGGCGGCGTCTTGGGCGGCGCGGATGACGAGGTCTTCCGGCTCACGCTGTACGACCTCGCCGAGCGTCGTCAGATCCTCGCACAGATCTTCAAGGACCATCCGCCCGCGCCGTCCCCGTAGGGCCCGGTGAGCCCCGCGCAACGCATTCTGCTCGCCGATGCCGACGCGTTCTATGTAGCAGTCGCGCGTCTGACGGATCCGGCGGGCGCGGGTAAGGCTCGGCTGCTCATCGTCGGCGGCTCGCCAGAGCAGCGCGGTGTCGTGACCTCCGCGTCGTACGAGGCTCGAGCCTACGGCGTGCATTCCGCGATGCCGATGGCACGCGCGGTGCGCCTCTGTCCTGGAGCGACCGTCGTGCCGGTCCCGTGGGAAGCTTGCGCGCGGAAGAGTCGGGAGATCGGCGCGGTGCTGCGGCGCTTCACCCCCGTCGTGGAACAGGCCTCGAGCGACGAGTTCTATCTCGATCTCTCGGGCACCGAGCAGCTATACGGCGGAGAGCCGCTCGCTGAGACGGCCCGCCGGATGCGCGATGCCGTGATCGCCGAGACCTCGCTCTCGCTGTCGATCGGGGGAGGGACGTCGAAGTTTGTAGCGAAGCTCGCCGCTGGCGTGGCCAAGCCGCGCCCCGGCGGGGCGGCGGACGGCGTGCAGGTAGTAGCCCCCGGAGCAGAGGCCGACTTCATGCTCCAGTTCGCGCTCGCGGACATCCCTCTTATCGGTCCCAAGTTCCAGGAGCGCTTGGCTCGCTTCGGCCTCCGCACCGTGCGCGACGTGGTGAGGCACGAGCGGGAGACGCTGGTGGGCTGGCTGGGGGAGCGCGAGGGTAGCTGGCTGTACGAGCGGACGCGCGGGATCGATCGGGCGCCGGTTGAAGCCAATCGCGAGACCAAGTCGGTGAGCCGCGACGAAACGTTCGCCACCGATCTGGACGACGACGCTGCGCTCGCGGCCAGGCTGCTCAGCCTCGTGGACCGGGCCAGCACCGACATCCGGCAGTCAGGCCTCGTCGCCCGCACTGTCACGGTGAAGCTGCGCGATGCCGACTTCACGACACGGCAGGCGAGCCGCACCCTCGCCGACGCCGTCCAATCGGACCGGGCGGTGTACGCCGTGGCGCGCGAGCTGTTGACGCGGCTCCGCGCCGCTCGGCGCGTTCCCGCGCGCCTGCTCGGTGTCGCCTTGTCGCAGCTCGTCGCGCAGGGCGGTGAGGGCCAGCTGTCCCTGCTCGAGTCTCCCGGCCAGACGCTCGAGACCGAGCGCGACCGGGTCATCTCGCGGGTGATCGACGAGGTGCGCGAGAAGTTCGGTCCGGACGCCCTCGGCCGGGGTGGTTCCCAGCAGCGCTAGCTACATGGCTCCAAGCGCGGACGCAGCCTTGTTCACCGCGCCCGGCTTCACCCAGAGCAGGGCTCCGTATCGCCCCATCCCCGCGCACACGCCTGTTACGGCCGTAACGTTGATCTTCGCCGCACCCAGGCGCGACAGGATGCCGGCCAGCGCTCCGACCCGGTCGTCGCCGTCGATCAGGAAGGCCGTCTTGGGCTTCGACAACTTGATCTTCGCGCCCTTCGCGGCGGCCGTGAGCAACGCCGCGTCCGACGGCACGAAGTCCACCTGCGCTTTGCGCGCGCTCGGGAAGGCGTGGAAGGCCAGCAGGTTCACGCCCGCGCTCCTCAGGGTGCCGAGCAGACGGGCGCCCTCGCCGGGCTTGTCGGATATGGTCGTGTAGTAGTAGCTCACCCTGCGAATCGTGTCGGCCATGGCGGTCTCCGGATGTGGTCTAGTCGCTAGACAATGGCCCGCCGTCCGCCCGACCGCCAGGACGGCGCTATCTCACGTAGAACGCCGTCCGCTGCAGGCGCCCCGAGCGCTCGAACCAGACGGTGACCGCCCCGGCACCCGCCGTCGCCGCGAACGCCCGGCGCAGGTCGTCGGCGCTCGACACCCGCACCCGGTTGATCTGGAGAATCACGTCTCCCGAGCGGAGACCCGTGGCTTCCTCCATCTCATCGGGCAAATCGTAGATCAGCGCACCGTGGTCGCTCTGAATGCTGCGCTCGGCTCGCACCGCCGGGGTCACCGTCACCACCTTCATGCCGCCCAGCACGGCCACCTTCTCCGCGAGCGTGGTCGGGAAATCCGTGACCGCCAGCCGGGCGCTGCGACCTTCGCCCGCGTGGCGGAAGCTCACGGTGAGCGTGTCGCCGGGGCCCGTGTCGAGCATGACCGCCTCCCAATCGAGGAAGGTGCGCAACCGCCGGCCGCGCGCGCTCACGAGCACGTCGCCCGCCGCGACGCCGGCCCGACCTGCGGGCCCGCCCGGCGCCACCTGGGCGACCCGCAGACCACCCGCCTGCTTCCATCCCCGCAGATCCTCGGCGCCCGCGACGTCGAGCCCCACCCAGGCACGCCGCACCTTCCCGAAGCGCCGCAGCTCGTCCGCCACCCGCAGTGCCCGCTCGATCGGGATCGCGAAGCCGATCCCCACCGATCCTCCCGAGCTCGTGAAGATCGAGCTGTTCACGCCAACCACCTCCCCAAGGGCGTTGGCGAGCGGCCCGCCCGAGTTGCCGGGGTTGATCGGCGCGTCGGTTTGTATCATGCCGACGTAGATCCCAGACTGACCTTGGGATGGAAGCAGGTTCCGCCCGACGGCGCTCACCACCCCCGCCGTCACGGTGGGCTCCGTGTTGCCGAGCAGGTACGCGAACGGGTTGCCCACCGCTACGACCCACTCGCCGATCATCAGGTCGGTGCTCTTCCCCAGCGGAGCGGTCGGGAGGCCCGTCGCGTCCAGCTTCAGCACCGCGATGTCGGTGAGCGGGTCCTCGCCCTGAATCTTGGCGGGGAAATCCCGTCCATCGCGCGTCGTGACGACGATCTGCTCCGCCCCCTGCGTGACGTGCTGGTTCGTGATGACCACGCCGTCCGCCGAGATGATGAAGCCGGACCCATACCCCTCCACCACCTGCTCGGCGCCGCGGGGCGTGAAGAACTGCTCGAAGGGGTCCTGAGGCAATCCCCGCTCGCGCCGCAGGACGTTGACGCTCACCACAGCCGGGGCGAGCCGGCTTGCGGCGGTGACGATGGCGGTCTGGCGGGACTTGCCAAGATTCTGGGCCGCGAGGTGTGGCGTCGCAGCCACGGCGGCAACCGAGGCTCCGAGGAGCAGTAGCGATCGTGTCATGGGGAAAATCTTACACGCTTGACGCGCGTTGGGCTCGCCGGTAAATCAGCCCGCCAGACCCAACACGCATTGCGATGTTCTCGTATCCCTCCGGGGACCACCTCTAGGAGCTCGTCCGATGTGCCGCATGGCTCTCCTCTTCTGCTTCGCACTCACCCTCCCGGCCCCGGCCCCGGCCCCCGCGCAGGGTCGCCGTCCGGCAAAGCGGCCGGCCGAAGCGGCCCCGGTCAGCGGTGCTGATTCGCTCAACAACCTCAAGTTCCGCAACCTGGGCCCCTCGGTGGCCGGCGGCCGTGTGGCCGCCGTCGTGGGCGTGCCCGGAGACCGCAACGTGTACTACGTCGGCGCGGCGGCGGGCGGGGTGTGG
>DATHKX010000018.1:0-16760 GCA_035488835.1 Gemmatimonadales bacterium | reverse complement strand
GGACCGCGTTCCTCGCCGCGGCAACGTCCCTCGTCGGCGTTCGTGCCCCCGCTGCCCAGACCACCGGGACCATCGACGTCGGCGTCTCCACCGTACGCTACGACGGCTTCCGTCCATCCGGCGCCGGGTCCCTCACCCCGGCCCTCACCTGGGCGGGGACCGGCGCTGCCGTCACAGCGCGCGGTACCTATCTCCGCTTCGAAAGCGGTCGCCGGAGTCTGCAGGGACTCGTCGCGGCGTCGCTCTTCACGCCGCCCAGCCTGCTCCCCCAACGCTGGCGCGGCGAGCTCTCCCTCTCGGGGGGTGGTAGCAACTACGCCGATTTCGCGAGCTTCTGGCACGCGACCGGTGAGGCCCGGCTGCATTTCGTCGCGGCAGGCCGAGGCGCGTGGATCGGCGGGACGGGGGGACGCACCTCGTACGGCGCCGCTCCCCGCCCCGTCGCGGTCGTCGGCGTCGGCCTGTGGGTGCGACGCGCTCAGGTAACGGTCGCTGCGTCCGCCACCCGATCGTTCGTCGGAGACACGGCCTATAGCGACCTAGGGTCGACGATCCACGCGAGCCGGGGGCGCTTCGAGCTCGACGCGTCGCTCGCCGCGCGGGTGTCGAGCCGCGGCGCCGGTCACGGCGTGCACGGCGAAGCCGGCACCACATTCACGCTGGGGGAGCGCACCGCCCTCTTCGTCTCGGGCGGCCGCTATCCGACCGATCCGGTCAGCGGGAGTGTGGCCGGGCGGTACGCGAGCGCGGGCCTGCGCCTGCGGACGGCGCTGCCGCGACCACACGCCATCCGCGATCCGCACCTGCCCAGTCGGTCGCCTGCCGCGGGCGACGGCGGCGTGGGCTACACCACACGACTTGAAGTCGACCCGAACCCCGATGGCTCTGCCCGCGTCGTCGTACACGCTCTCGTCGCGACGACGGTGGAAGTGGCTGGCGATTTCACCGACTGGCAACCGGTAACGCTCCGTCGGACGGGCGAGGACAAGTGGGAAAGCGTGTTGCACATTCCGAGCGGCGTACACCGGGTCAACGTGCGGATCGACGGTGGGAGGTGGACCGCGCCGGCGGGGATGGCGCGCGCCGAAGACGAGTTCGGCGGCGAAGTGGGGATCGTCGCCGTGCCCTAACCTCGCCCGCCGGCGAGTGCCGCTGCCTCAGGGCGGCTGCGCAGCGTCAGCATCGCCCACACCCCGCACGCCGGCCCGACCGCCAGGAGGCTCATGCTCCAGCGCCACCCCACCCGGGCCGCCACCCATGGCAACAGATAGATCGTCAGACAGGTCAGGAGGAACCCCAAGCTCGTCTGGAGCGTGAGGGCGGTCCCCACGAGCTCACGCGGGGCCAGCTCGCTCACCGCGGCGGAGAACTGCGCCGAATCCGCGACCACGGTGATGCCCCAGACGAGGAGCAGCGGGACCAGGACGGCGAGCGGGCGCCCGAACGCGATGCCCGCCGCGAGGGCGCACGCGCCCGACAGCGTCATCGCCACGCTCGTGATCAGCGTGCGACCCCAGCGATCACCGTACTTCCCGCCCAGCCAGCACCCCAGGGCGCCGCTTCCGACCACCCCGAACGTGATGAGCGCCGGCGCGCCGCTCGCTGTCGGATCGCCACCGGTGCGGGCCTGTTCGCTGGCCGCGACGAACGCGGCCAACCACGTCCACATCGCGTACAGCTCCCACATGTGCCCCAGGTAGCCAAGGTTCGCGAGGGACACGGCTCGGTTCGCAAGGAGTCCTGGCGCCGCCCGCCAGCTGAACGGGGGCGCCGGTGCCGCGAACGGGCCATCGTGCGGCACGAGCAGGACCAGGAGCCCGCCGACGAACGCCGCCGCCGCCGCGATGATGAGCACGGGCCGCCAGGACTCGACCGGGACCGCCCAGCGAACGAGATGGGGAAGCGCCGAGCCCAGCGTCAACGCGCCGACCAGGATCCCGATCGCGAGTCCCCGGCCCTCGCGATACCACCCGGCGACGATCTTCATGCCCGGCGGATACACGCCCGCCAGCGCCGCGCCGGTGACCATCCGCAGCGCGATCCCCGTTCCGGGGCCAGGCGCGAAGGCCACGCCGAGGGTCGCGAGACCGGCGAGGCACGCGCACGCCGCGACCAGCCGGCGGGCGGACCAGCGGTCGGAAAGCGTGAGGAGCGCCGATACGAGCGCCCCCGCGACGAAGCCGAGCTGCACCGAGATCGTAAGCCACGCCGCGCCCGCGGTATCGAGGCGCCATAGATGCGAGAGCGCAGGGGTGACGGCGGACGCGGAAAACCACGGTGCCATGGCAGCGAGCTGCGACGCCGCGAGCACGGCAAGCACCCGGCGTGCGTTCACAGACCGGTCGGGTGGTCCAGAAACGTCCAAGGCAGGTGGAACCGGACGTGCAGGTGCTCGGCCAGCGCCTTGACACCCACGGTCTCGGTGGCGTAGTGCCCCGCGTAAAAGACGTTCAGCTTCAGCTCTTCGGCGTCGAAAAACGTGTGGTGGGGACCTTCGCCCGTGACGAAGGTGTCTAGGCCTGCGGCGGCAGCCTGCGCGATCATCGAGCCCGCCGCCCCCGTCACGACCCCCACCCGGCTCACGCGCTCCGGGCCGAACGCCATCAGGCGCGGCGCGCTACCGGTGAGGGCGGCGAGCTGGCGCTGGAAGGCGTCGCGCGAAACGTCGACCTCTCCCCACCGGCCGATCCGCACGTCGTATTCCTCGCCAAATTCGCCGCGCAGCGAAACGCCGAGCTGCCGGGCGAGCACCGCATTGTTGCCGACCTCAGGATGCAGATCGAGTGGAAGATGGGCACTGTAAAGTGCGATGTTCTTCGCGATGAGACCCGCGACCCGCCGATGCGCGCGCCCCGTGAGCGGCTGAAGCCCACCCCAGAACAAGCCGTGGTGCACGAGCAGCAAGTCCGCCCCCTGCTCCGCCGCCATGCGCACGGTGGCTTCGCACAGATCGACGGTCGCCGCGACACGGCTCACCGTCCCCGCGTTGGCCACCTGAAGCCCGTTGACCGCATGGGGAGCGTCGGGCACTGCGGCGATTCGGAGGTAGTCATCCAGGTACGAGACCAGCGTGGTGAGCTCCATCGAGCCTGTCACCTCTGGCAGTATAGAGACATTATCTCACCAGATTATCGACAGTGACGCGAGATTCCCACACCACAAGGTCATTTAAAGCGCTACGTCATATAGAGATAAACAATCCACACGCGGAAGCGCGAGCGTGTGGATATCTAGCAGGCCTAGTAGGACCGCTCTGCTCCCGCCTTCTCGACGGGCTCGGCTTCGAGCGCGCCTTCGCCCATGCGCACGACGCCGTTGATCTCGCCTCCCTCCTGCACCAGCAGCCGTTTCGCCACGACGTCGCCATGCACGACGCTGGTGGACTGGATCTCGATGCGCTCGTCGGCGCGGATACTGCCCCGCACTTCCCCACCGATGATGGCCTCGCGCGAGATCACGTCTCCTTCCACCTCACCGCCCTTCCCGACGAGCACCTGCCGGCCAGCGCGCACGGTACCCACTACCGTGCCTTCGATCTTCACGACGCCGTCGGCGGTGATGTCGCCCACCACGCGCATCCCGGTTCCGATGATGGACAGTCCGGCTTCCGAGTCCAGCGGGCCCTGCCCTTTCTCGGTGAACATCGCCATTTCAGTTCTCCTGTTTCACGACCGTGAGGGGATCGAGCGACTTTCCCTCGCGGCGGATTTCGAAGTGAAGGTGCGGCGCCGTGGATCGCCCGGAGTTGCCGGAAAGGGCGATCACCTGCCCCGCCTGCACCGAGTCGCCTTCGCGCACCAGGAGGCGCGAGGCATGCCCATACATGGTTTCATACCCGCTCGAGTGCCGCAAGAGCACGAACAGCCCGTAGGCCGGGTCGGTGCCGGCCGCCTCGACCACCCCGCCACCGGCGGCGCGCACCGGCGTGCCGGCGGACACGGCGATGTCGATGCCGGGATGCGACTCGGCGACATCACCCGGCCGCACCTGACCCCGGGTGACGAAGCCCGCGACGTCGAGCGGCCAGTGCGTCGGCTCCGCCGGACCGGGCTCGTAGCGCAGCGGTGCCGACGGAGGACGGGCGCGTACCGCGACTGCCCGCACGAGGTCCCCGATCGGTGCCGCTCCCCTTTCCCGCGGTGCCCTCACGCCCAGCATCGTACGCAGCTCCTGGTAGTTCGCCTCGGCCCGGTTCAGCGCCGCAGCGAGCTGTTGCACGCGGCTGTTCTCCTCCTCGAGGCGCGCCACCTGGCGCTCCAATCCGGGTACGCGGGCGGCGGCGCGACCGATCGGTCCGGCGAAGGCGAAGAACAGCACGACCAGCAAACCGACCACGAGCGCGCCCCACTTCCCTGCCTCGAACGCCCACACCGGGACGCGGTATTGTCGAGAGGCGAGGTCTCCATCGGTGTGGACGACGATGGTGACGCGACGATCTTTCCTCTTCTTCATCCGTCGAACGGCGCGCCGAGGATCAGCTCCAGTAGCCGCGCGAGATCGTCGTTTGAATAGAAGTTAAGGTGAATCTGTCCCTTGCCCTTGGCGCGGAGCGTCACACGCACGTCGGTACCGAGGCGGCGGCGCAGGGCGTCCTCGATGCGACGCACTTCGGGCGCCTGTCCCATGCCCTTCTTGAGGCGCGGGCGCCGGACCGGCGCTCGGCCGCCGCGCACCCGGTCCTCCACCTCGCGCACCGAGAGGCCGAGGTCCACCGCCTCCTTGGCGAGCGAGGTCGCCACCCGCCCGTCCTCGAGCGCGAGCAGCGCGCGCGCGTGGCCGACCGAGAGCCCGCCTTCGTGGAGCAGGGCGAGCACCGCCGCCGGGAGCTTTAGCAGGCGGAGCGCATTGGCGACGGTGGAGCGGTCGCGACCCACCGCGTCCGCGACGTCCTGCTGCGTCAGGCTGAATTCCGCGAGGAGGCGCTCATAGCCGCGCGCCTCGTCCACGGGCGAGAGGTCGTCCCGCTGCAGGTTCTCGACCAGCGCGAGCGTCAGGGCGGTGCGGTCGTCCACTTCGCGCTTCACGGCGGGGATCTTCTCCCAACCGAGCGCCTGACACGCCCGCAGCCGTCGCTCGCCGGCGATCAGCTCGAAGGCGCCATTGCCGCCGGGGACGGGGCGCACCACGACGGGCTGCAACAAACCGGCCTTGCGGATGGACGCCTGGAGCTCTTCGAGCGCCGTAGGGTCGACGTCGCGGCGCGGCTGGTAGGGGTTGGGGCGGATGTCGGCGATCGCCAGCTCTACGAGACTCCCCTCGCGCTCGGCTTCCTCGCGCGTGGGCCCCAGCAGGGCTTCGAGGCCCCGGCCGAGACGACGGCGACCTGCGATGGTTTCCGTCATGCGGGCACCTCCGGCAGCGGTTCAGCGGCGGGCGGGGCAGGGGGGGAGGAGGGCACGGCGCTGTGCTCCACGCGCCGGATCAACTCCTGCGCCACCGCCAGGTAGCTCTTCGCGCCCACCGACTGCACATCGTACAACAGGATCGGCTTGCCAAAACTGGGCGCCTCGGCGAGGCGTACGTTGCGAGGGATCGTAATTCCGAACACCTGCGAGCCGAAATACTCCTTCGCCTCGTCGGCCACCTGCTTCGAGAGATTGAGCCGCGCGTCGTACATCGTGAGCAGCACGCCGTCGATCGCGAGCGCGGAATTGAAGTTCCGCTGCACGAGCTTGACGGTATTGAGGAGCTGCGAGAGACCCTCGAGCGCGTAGTACTCGCACTGGATCGGAATCAGCACGCTGTCGGCCGCCGTCAGCATGTTGAGTGTGAGGAGGCCGAGCGAGGGCGGACAATCGATCACCACGTACTGATACTGCTCGCGGAAATCCCGCAGCGCGCGTCGCATCATCGTCTCGCGCGCCTGCTTGTTGACGAGCTCCACCTCCGCACCGACCAGGTCCTGCGTGGCCGGAATGACGTCGAGGTAGGGGAAGTGCACGTGGCTGAACCGGGCGTCGGCGAGGGAACGGCCATCGAGCAACGCGTCGTACAACGAGTGTCGGATGCGGTCGCGCTCGATCCCGACACCGCTCGTCGAGTTCGCCTGGGGATCGGCGTCGACGAGCAGCGTCTTGCGCTCCGCGGTGGCGAGCGACGCGGCGAGGTTCACCGCCGTCGTCGTCTTTCCGACGCCGCCCTTCTGGTTGGCGATTGCGATGACGCGCGACATCTCTAAGTTGTTATATACAAATAGGTTATATTGTTACAGTGCCTTGAGGGTCTCAATATATGGTCTTGGTACCCCCGACGTAAAGAGTGAGTTTCACGTGAAACCGCTGCTTAGTTTCACGTGAAACATCGGCTCGGGGAGCTGTATACTACGCGACCCGTCGGCGCCAGCGGGCCGTTTCGACTACGAGATTGTGCAGGTCGCTCGGCGACACGCCGGGAATGCGCGCCGCCTGAGCGAGGGACGTCGGCCGAATCCGATCGAGCTTCTGCCGCGCTTCGGTCGCAAGGCTCTTGAACTCGACGTAGGGAAGGTCTGCCGGCAGCGCAAACGACGCGAGCTCGGCCAGCCGTGCCGCTGCCTCCCGCTCGCGCGCGAGATATCCATCGTACTTCAGCTCGATCCCGGCGCTCACCACTGCAGCGTCTTCCGCTGTCACCATCACGCCCGCCGCCTCGAGCAGCGCGCGTAGTGAGACGCCCGGGCGCCTGGCCACGCTCGCGACCCGCTCGGGCTCGCCCAAACTCGTGCCCGTGTCCGCGAGCGCGGCGGCAGCGGCGCCCGGGGTGATCGTCGTAGCGCGCGCCACCCGCAGCAGCTCCTCTTCTTCCTCGAAACGACGGGCCGCCAACCGCCGCTCCGCCACCGTGAGCAACCCGAGGCGCTCAGCGAGCGGCGCCAGCCGCCGCAGCGCGTTGTCCTGCCGGAGCAGCAGCCGGAACTCGGATCGCGACGTGAACAGCCGATACGGCTCGTCCACGCCACGGGTCACGAGGTCGTCCACAAGGACACCGACGTAGGCATCGTCCCGCCCCAGGATCACGGGCTCCGCGCCACGGATCCGGCGCACGGCGTTGATCCCGGCCACGATACCTTGGCCGGCCGCTTCCTCGTAACCAGTCGTTCCGTTGATTTGCCCGGCGAAGAACAAGTGCTCGACCGCCTTCGTCTCGAGCCACGGCGTGAGCTGGGTGGGGGGATAATAGTCGTACTCGATCGCATAACCCGGCCTGGTCATGGTGGCGCGCTCGAGACCCGGCACGGCGCGTAAGAACTCGAGCTGCACAGGGACGGGCAGGGAAGTGGACAGCCCGTTCACGTACAGCTCGTGTGTATCGAGTCCCTCGGGTTCGAGGAACACCTGGTGGCGCTTGGCGTCGGGGAACTTTACGATCTTGTCTTCGACGGATGGACAGTAGCGCGGCCCCCGCCCGCTGATCGCCCCGCCATACAGCGCCGATTCCCCGAGATGCGCGCGGATGATCTCCTTCACCTCTTCCCCGGCCCACGTGATCCAGCACGGCAACTGACGCGGCAGCTCGGCGTGATCATAGAAGGAGAAGCGGTAGGCGGTGCCGTCTCCGTCCTGCCGCTCGACCCTGGACCAATCGACGGTACGGCCGTCCACTCGCGGCGGCGTGCCGGTCTTGAAGCGCGACACTGTAAGTCCAAGTGTGTCAATATGTTGTGCGATAGCGACGGCCGGCTGATCGCCCGCGCGACCGGCCGGGATTTGGGTGTCGGTGCCGAGGTGGATGCGGCCGCGGAGGAATGTGCCGGCGGTGAGCACCACGGCGCGTGCGTGCAAGCTGCGCCCGTCGGCCGTCACGACTCCTGACACGCGCGCGCCGTCCGTGAGCAGGCGGGTGACCATTCCCTGGGTGAGCTCGATGTCGGGAAACCCCTCGAGCAGCGACCGCACCGCGCGGCGGTACAGCGTGCGATCACACTGGGCTCGCGGCGCCCAGACGGCGGGGCCCTTAGAACGATTGAGCATCCGGAACTGGATCGTCGCGCGATCGGTCGCCCGCCCCATGATGCCGCCGAGCGCATCGATCTCGCGTACCACCGTGCCCTTCGCGATCCCGCCGATGGCGGGATTGCAGGACATGGCACCGATCGTGTCGAGGTTCGAAGTAAGAAGGAGGACCTTCGCACCGGATCGGGCCGCCATGACCGACGCTTCGGTACCGGCGTGGCCGGCGCCCACGACGATGACGTCATAGTCGAACGACATGCTTCTAAAGATAGGAGAGAAGTAGTCGGCTAGGCAGACGGCTAGGCAAGCTAGACGCACAGACGCAGCAGACGCACAGGGGAGAACAGGAGGCAGTAACAGATCGCGCGAAACGGGTACGGATCGCACTGAACAGGTAGGGTGCGTCGGCCGTTTCCACCTAGCTTGACCGCATGCCATTGCATCAGAAGCTCAAGGCTTGGCAGCACGCACAGCGGTTAGCGGTCGAGTGTGTCAAGGCGGCGCGCGGCTTCCCCGACTATGAACAGGGGGCCCTCGCCGACCAGCTGCGACGGGCATGCTACTCCGTTCCCTTGAATATCGCCGAAGGCAGCACGCGACGGGGTACTCGAGAGTACCGACGCTATCTGGACACAGCGTGGTCGTCACTCGCCGAGGTGCAGACCGCGCTCGAGATCGCCCGGGATGTGGGGTACTTGGAGCCAACCGATTTCGGTCGACTAGAGGCGCTGGCCGTAGAGACCAGCAAGACCCTCTACGGCTTGTTGAGAAAGATCAGCGATTCGTCAGGGAGACTCTCTACGCCCCGTTGACTGTTCTCCCCTGTGCGTCTGCTGCGTCTGTGCGTCTAGCCTGTAGCGTCTTGCCGTCTACGCCCTCACCCAGCGGACTAATTCTCTGAGATTCGGCCGCTTCCCCGTCATCAGTATCCCAACCCTGTATATCCTCGCCGCGATCCACGTGACGGCGACGATCGACACCGCGAGGATTCCGAGCGACAGCGCGATCTCGTAGGTCGGCAGGTTCCCGGCCGCCCAGCGTACCGGCATCGCGATCGGTGCGCTGAACGGCACCAGGGACAGCGTGACCGAGAATGCCGACGCGGGATCGTTCAGCATTCCGAACATGCTCACGAACGACAACACCAGCAGCCAGGAGACAGGTTGCTGCGCCTGTCTCGCCTCCTGCTCGCTCGACGACATAGCGCCCACGGCGGCGAACATCGCAGAGTACAGGAAGAACCCGCCGAGGAAATAGGTGATGAACACGGCGGCGGTAGCGCCGCTGACGTGCGGCACCTGGAAAACCGGATCCGGCTCTCCCAGGTCGCCGGCGGTCAGGAAGCCCGGCCGGTTGGCGAGCAAGATCCTGGCGGATACACCCCAGATGAGGAATTGGAGGATCGACACCGCCCCGACGCCGAGCACTTTGCCGAGCATCAGTTGAAACGGGCGCAGTGACGAGACGAGCACTTCCACGATCCGCGTCGTCTTCTCCTCGAGCACGGAGCTCATCACGTTGATGCCGTAGAGCAGAATGGCCGTGTAAAGAATGATGCCCATGAAATAGGCGAGGGAGAAAGACTGCGCGGCGGTCTCGCCGGTGGTCTTCCCACCCGCGATCTTTTTGGTCTCGAGCCGGACGGCGATGCGCGCCCGGGCCACGATCCGCGGATCGACCCCTTCGCGTTCCAACCGCACCGCGCTCACGACCTCGCCGATGGTCCGCTGGAGCGCGCCGACGGTCGCAAACCCCGAAACGTTGGACCCGCGGTATTCCGCTTTCCCCGAATCCACGGCCGCATCGGTCAGAATCAGAAAGCCGCCGAGCCGCTTCTGCTCCACTTCGGCGGTGAGCGAATCGACGACTTCACCACCCGCTGACACGCGCACGGCGCGAAACACCCGGCTGTCGTTGAGGAGCTGGGTGATTCGGGCGCCCACCGATCCCGTCGTGGCATCCACCACCACGATCTGCCGGATGCCGCCACCGCCCGCGAGGACCGTGGGCAGCACGAACACGGCGGCGAAGAACAGCGGTCCCAACAGCGCCATGATCCAGAACCACCGCGTCCGGATCCGCTCGACAAACTCGCGCCGGATCACCGCCCAGATCTTACGCACGGACGGCCTCCGGCCCCACCAAGTCGATGAAGATCTTGTTCAATGACGCCTCTTGCAGCTCGAACTTCGACAGCCGCGCGCCTGACGTCACCAGTCGCTGGAGGATCTCCTGGGGGTCGGCGCCGGACGCGAGCTCCAGCTCGGCATATTGACCGTAGTTATCGACCTTGCTCACAAGACCTTTATCTGCAAACACTTGCGCTGCCCCCCCGAGGCTGCCGTCGAACCCGATGACGAGATGGTGTCCACCATGTGTCCGCTTGATGTCGCTAAGCGCGCCGTCCACGAGCTTCCGCCCCCGCGCGATGATGCACAGCTGCTCGCACAGCTTCTCGGCCTGCTCCATGATGTGAGTCGAGAACAGGATCGTCTTCCCGCGGCTGCGTAGGTCGAGCACCGTGTCCTTCATGACCTGCGTGTTCACCGGATCGAGACCCGAGAACGGCTCGTCGAGAATCATCAGGTCCGGGTCGTGGAGCATCGTCGAGATGAACTGGACCTTCTGTTGCATCCCCTTCGAGAGCTCGTCGACGCGGCGCAGTCGCCATTGGGCGAGGCCCAGTCGCTCGAGCCATGCCTCGGCCCGCTGGCGCGCCCGCCGCCGGTCGATGCCTTTCATCTCGCCCAGGAAGACGAGCACGTCGAGCACCCGCATCTTGCGGTACAGGCCGCGCTCCTCCGGGAGATAGCCGATCCGCTCCGAGTGGACGCGGCCGCCGCCGGGCTCCCCGAACACCCGCACGGCGCCGCCGTCGGGCTCCAGAATGTCCATGATCATGCGGATCGTCGTCGTTTTCCCGGCGCCATTCGGCCCGAGCAGGCCGTAGATCACGCCACGGGGCACGGATAGCGACAGCTCATCAACGGCGGTGTGACCGGCGAAGCGCTTGCTGACCCGGTCGAGGATCAGTATCGGGGTAGGGGAGGGGGAGGGGGAGGGGGACGTCATCTGCGCGGGGCTAATCTAGCCCCGTTACCGCTTGACTGCGTCGGTCAGCGCGTTCCAAGGAAGCAGGGCGCACTTGATGCGGACGGGGAACTTCGACACGCCCGCCAGGGCGCGCAGCTCGCCCAGCGTTTTGTCCCGCGCGGCGCCGTCGTCCCCTTGCATCATGGCGCTCATCCGGTCGGCCAGGGCGAGCGCCTGGGGGATCGACTTGTCCTTGAGCAGCTGCGTCATCATCGAGGCCGCCGCCTGACTGATGGAGCAGCCCCGGCCGATGAATCGCGCCTCTGTGATGACGTCGCCGTCCACGCGCAGCTGTAGGTCGATCTCGTCCCCGCACAGCGGGTTGTTGAGCGATACCGTGTGGGTCGCATGCTCCAGCGTCCCCTTGTTGCGGGGCCGCCGGTAGTGATCGAGGATCAGCTCCTGGTAGAGAGCGCTGAGCTGCGGATCAGGCGGGGACGTATCCAAACAGGGCTCCCGCCTTGACGAGCGCGCCGGCGAGGGCGTCCACCTCGTTCAACCCGTTGTACAGGTAGAACGACGCGCGGGCGGTCGCGGTCACGTTCAGCCGCCGCATCAGCGGCTGTGTGCAGTGGTGGCCGGCGCGGATACAGATGCCGTCTTGGTCCAGAATGGTGGCGATGTCGTGCGGGTGAATGTCCCCGTACGTGAAGGACACGACGCCCGCGCGATCGCTCCCCCCGCGCGGGCCGTACACCGTCACGCCGTCGATCTGTGAGAGCTTATCGATCGCGGCGGCCGCGAGCGCCTGCTCGTGCTCCGCGATCCGCGCGGGACCGATGCGCTCGAGGTAAGTGATCGCCGCCGCGAGTCCGACGGCTCCTTCCACGTTGGGCGTGCCCGCCTCGAACTTGTGCGGAATCTTGTTGTAGGTCGAGTGGTCGTCCCACACGCGCGAGATCATCTCGCCCCCGCCGTGGTAGGGCGGCATCGCCTCGAGCAGCTCCGGCTTGGCCACCAGCGCCCCCGAGCCCATCGGCCCGAGCATCTTGTGACCCGACAAGGCGTAGAAATCGCAGTCGAGCCTCTGCACGTCGACTTTCAGGTGCGGCGTGGACTGCGCCCCGTCGACCACGACGACCGCGCCGGCGGCGTGGGCGAGCGCGGTGAGCTGCGCCGCCGGATTCACGGTGCCGAGCGCGTTGGACACGTAGGGGAAGGCGACGATCTTGGGCCGCCGCTCGAGCGCCCGGCCGAAGTCCGAGAGATCGATCCGCCCGTCCTCCGTGATTTCGACCATCCGGAGCGTAGCGCCCTTCTCCTGACACAGGATCTGCCACGGCACGAGATTCGAGTGGTGGTCCATGGCCGTGACCACCACACTGTCGCCGGCTTTCACGTTCGCCCGGCCATACGAGCCCGCCACGAGGTTGATCGCCTCGGTGGTGCCCCGAGTGAACACCACGCCCTCCGGCGCCCAGGCGTTCACGAACGCCGCGAGCTTCGCGCGCGCCGCCTCGTACGCCTCGGTGGCGCGGATCGCAAGGTCGTACGCCCCGCGATGCACGTTCGCGTTGGTGGTCCGGTAATACTCGGCAATGGCGTCGAGCACCGCCTGCGGCTTCTGGGTCGTCGCGGCGTTGTCGAGATAGACCAGCGGGTGTCCGTTCTCCCGCTGCGCGAGCAGCGGGAAGTCGGCGCGGAGGCGGGCGACGTCGAGCATCAGGCCAGCCGCGCGCGCACCAGGCGGTCGAGCCGGTCGCGCACGTCGGGGTGCCGCATCCGGTCGAGGATCTCCGCGCCGAAGCCGTACGTGAGGATGCTCCGGGCGGCCTCGGCCGAGAGCCCGCGGCTGCGGAGATAGTAGAGCTGCATCTGGTCGATCGGGCCCACCGTCGAGCCGTGGGTGCACTTCACGTCGTCCGCGTAGATCTCGAGCTGCGGCTGGCTGTCGGCCCGCGCTTCCGTAGAGAGCAGCAGGTTGTTGTTGGTCTGCTTCGAGTCCGTACGCTGCGCCCCGGGCCGGACGATGATGCGTCCGGTGAACACGCCGTGCGCCCGCTCCGCCAGCACCCCGTTGAAGAACTCGTGGCTCGCGCAGTGCGGCTGGGCGTGGTCGATCACCGTGTGATGATCGGCGTGCTGCGCGCCGCTCAACAGGTAGAGCCCGTTGAGGATCAACTCCGCCCCGGGCCCGTCGAGCACCGCGTTGATGTCGTGACGGGAGAGCGCCGCGCCCAGCGTCACGACATGCACTCCCAGGTAGCTGTCGCGTTCCTGTCGCGAATGTGTCGTTGCCACTTGGAAGCTGTGCGGGCCCTCCTGCTGCACGCGGTACAGCTCGGCCCATGCTCCCTCCCCCACCGCGACTTCCGTCACGGCGTTGGTCCAATACACCCCGTCCGACAGGCCCGCGTACGTCTCGACGACGGCGGCCCGCGCGCCCCGCTCGACCACGATGAGGCTGCGCGGGTGAGAGACGATCGGGCCGTCGGATACCGCTCGGCCGGTCGAGAGGAAAACCACCTCCAGCGGCCGATCGAGCGTCACGTCGGCGGGAACATGCACGAATGCCCCGTCCGCGAGGAACGCGGTGTTGAGCGCCGCGAAGGCGCTCTCGCGCCACCGCGCGTGCCGCGCGAGGTGTGCCCGGGCCAGCTCGCCCCCTGCGTCCGTCCGAAGCGCGGCGGCGAGACTCCCCGCCCGCACGCCACCGGCCAGGTCCACCGGCGTCGAGAGGGTCGGGGCGTGCCGCCCGTCCACGAAGACGACGCGCGGGCCCGCGCCGACACACAGGCCCTCGATGTCTGAGGGAGCGGGGAGCGGGGAGCGGGGAGCATGCGCCAGCGTGAATCGTTGGTCCGCGATCGGCGCGACGCTCGTGAAGCGCCACTCCTCCTGCTTCATGGTGGGGAACCCGAGCTCGGTGAAGCGGGCGATCGCCCCCTCGCGCAGCTGTCTCAACCACTCGGGCGCGCCCGAGGCGCCGTTGCGCGCGAACGCCTCGAAGTCGGCGACGTACCGCTCAGTCCTGTCGGCGACCTCGGTCATGCTACGACGGCCTCTTCGCGCAGCCAGTCATACCCCTTCTCTTCGAGCTCGAGCGCGAGCTCCTTGCCACCCGACTTGACGATCCGCCCGCCGGCCAGGACGTGCACCACGTCGGGCTCGATGTGCGTGAGGATCCGGTAGTAGTGCGTCACGAGCACCGTCGCATTGTCGGGCCGCCGCAGCTTGTCCACGGTGCGGGCCACGGTCTTCAACGCGTCGATGTCGAGTCCGGAATCGGTCTCGTCGAGGATCGCGAGCTTGGGATTGAGCACCGCGAGCTGCAGGATCTCGTTGCGCTTCTTCTCCCCGCCCGAAAAGCCTTCGTTCACCGGGCGGGTCAGATAGCTCGAGTCCCAGCCGATCACCTTGAGCTTCGCTTCGAGCGCGTCCATGAACTCGACCGGCCCGAGCTCCTCCTCACCACGGTGCTTGCGGATCGCGTTCACCGCGGAGCGGAGGAAATAGGCGTTCGTGATGCCGCGGATGGACACCGGGTACTGGAACGCCAGGAACACGCCCTCGCGGGCCCGCGCCTCCGGCGCCATCGCGAGCAGATCATTGCCCTCGTACAGCACTTGGCCCGCGGTGACGGTGTACGCGGGGTGACCCGCGAGGACCTGGGCGAGCGTGCTCTTCCCCGAGCCGTTCGGCCCCATGATCGCGTGCACCTCGCCGGCGTTGACCGTGAGGTCGACGCCCTTGAGGATCTCGCGTCCCTCGGCGAGGGCGTGGAGGTTCTTGACCTGCAGCAGCGGATGCTTGCTCAACCCACGCTCCCTTCGAGACTGATGCCGAGCAGCCGCTGGGCCTCGACGGCGAACTCCATCGGCAGCTCCTTGAAGACTTCTTTGCAGAAGCCGTTGACGATCATCGATACGGCGTCTTCGGCGGACAGGCCGCGCTGCTTCGCGTAGAAGATCTGGTCCTCGCCGATCTTGGACGTGGACGCTTCGTGCTCCATGGTGGCGCTGCTGTTGCGCACGTCGATGTACGGGAAGGTGTGCGCCCCACACCGCTCGCCGATCAACATCGAGTCGCACTGTGAGTAGTTGCGAGCGTGCTCGGCGCCCTTCAGGATCTTCACGAGACCGCGGTAGGTGTTCTGGCCGCGGCCCGCCGAGATTCCCTTCGAGACGATCGTCGAGCGTGTGTTCTTGCCCATGTGGATCATCTTGGTGCCCGTGTCCGCCTGCTGGCGGTGGTTGGTCACGGCCACCGAATAGAACTCGCCGATCGAGTCGTCGCCCTGCAAGATGCAGCCGGGATACTTCCAGGTGATCGCCGAGCCGGTCTCGACTTGCGTCCACGAGATTTTGGAGCCCCGGCCGCGACACGCGCCGCGCTTGGTCACGAAATTGTAGATCCCACCCCGACCCTCTTCGTCGCCCGGGTACCAGTTCTGGATGGTCGAGTACTTGATGGTCGCACGGTCGAGGGCCACGAGCTCCACCACCGCCGCGTGCAGCTGGTTCTCATCGCGCACCGGAGCCGAGCAGCCCTCGAGGTAGCTCACGTAGCTCCCCTCGTCCGCGACGATCAAAGTCCGCTCGAACTGGCCCGTCGACTCCGCGTTGATACGGAAGTAAGTGGACAGCTCCATCGGGCAGCGCACGCCCTTCGGGATGTACACGAACGAGCCGTCCGTGAATACGGCCGAGTTGAGGGCGGCGAAGAAGTTGTCGTTCTGCGGAACCACCGAGCCGAGGTACTGCCGCACCAGCTCGGGATACTCCCGAATCGCCTCCGAGATGGCGCAGAAGATCACCCCGTGCTTCTTGAGCTCCTCGCGGAACGTCGTCGCGACGGAGACGGAATCGAACACCGCGTCTACCGCCACGCCCGCCAGCCGTTTCCGCTCCTCGATCGGGATCCCCAGCTTCTCGAACGTCTCGAGCAGCTTGGGATCGACTTGCTCGAGGCTGTCCAGCTTGGGCCGCTGCTTGGGAGCCGCGTAGTAGCTGATGGCCTGATAGTCGATCGGACCGTACTGCACGTTGGCCCAGTGCGGCTCGGGCATCTTCAGCCAGTTGCGGTACGCCCGGAGCCGCCACTCGAGCATCCACGCCGGCTCGCCCTTCTTCTGGGAGATCAGCCGGATGACGTCCTCGCTGAGGCCGGGAGGAACGGTCTCCGACTCGATATCCGTGACGAAGCCGTATTTATACGGCTGAAGGACCTGGGCTTCGATACCGCTGCTCATTGGGGCTTCCGAAGTCCTTTGTGCATCGCAAGTTGCAGAGATGTGGCCAGGGCGAAAGCGAATCCTACAGGAATTACTCGGGATTGTCAACCGAACTGGGGGCTAGGGGCTAGTCCCCAACCCCCAGCCCCTAGTAGATGTCCCGATTCACCTCCCTAATCAGGCGCTCATAGTCTTCCGGCGTATTGAGATCGTCGATCACCGCCGGGTCGTCGACCGCCACGGTGACAAGATCCCGCTCGTGGGCGGCGAGCACCGCCTGTGCACCGTGGCGGGTCGCGGCTGCGCTGGTCACGAGCTCGGGGAACAGCGCCTGATCCCAGATCACCGGGTGCCCGCGTCGCTCGGCGAAGCTCGGGACGACGGCGGGTGCGCCGCTCCGCCGGTGTGCCTCGAGCAGCCGCTCCAGGGTAGCGACGCGCACGTGCGGCAAGTCCACCGGCCACGCCACAATCCCCGACGGACGAATCGGCTCGAGGGCGGCGAGGGCCGCGCGTAGCGATCCGATCGCTTCACCGGCGAGATCGGGGTTCTCGACGATGACG
>DATHKX010000017.1:0-13139 GCA_035488835.1 Gemmatimonadales bacterium | reverse complement strand
TCCAGCGGTAGCCCTCGGCGTACCCCGTGAGCAGGTTGAACAACGCGCTCGTGTCTTCACCCATGTCGGGATTGGCGGTGAAGAGACCGAGGTCCGTGTACACTCGCGCCGTGGTGGGATTGTAGTTGCCGGTCGAGAGGTGGACGTAGCGGCGGATGCCGTCGCCCTCGCGACGCACCACCAGCGCGGCCTTACAGTGCGTTTTCAGGCCGACGATGCCGTACACCACGTGGACGCCCGCCCGCTCGAGCATGCGGGCCCACGTGATGTTGTTCTGCTCGTCCATGCGCGCCTTGAGCTCGACCAGGGCAGTCACCTGCTTGCCGTTCTGCGCCGCCCGGGCGAGCGCGGAGATGATCGGGCTCGCCCCGCTGGTGCGGTACAGGGTCTGCTTGATGGCCAAGACCTGGGGGTCATCGGCCGCGCGCTCGATGAAGTCCACCACGCATCCGAACGACTCGTACGGCAGATGCACCAGCACGTCCTGCGAGCGAATCACGTCGAACACGTCGCGCCCCTGGGCAAAGGGAGGCGCCACGCGGGGGACGAGGGGCTCGTCCTTCAGCCCTGGAAACCCGTCGAGCCGATGCAGGGCCATGAGGGCGGTCACGTCCACGGGGCCGGGCACGCGGTAGACGTCGCGCGCCTCGAGGTCGTGCGCTTCCGTCAGCATCCCCACGAAGGCCTCCTCGGCGTCCGCCGAGATCTCCAGGCGTACGGGGTCGCTCCGGCGGCGCTGCCGCAGGCTCTCCTCGATCATCTCGAGCAGGTCCTCCGCGTCCTCCTCCTCGATCGTGAGGTCGGTGTTGCGGGTGACGCGGAACACGGTGTGGCTCACGACGCGTAGGCCGCCGAACAGCTCGCCCAGGTGGCGCGCGATGATGTCCTCCAGCAGGACAAACCGCACCCGCCCCTCGCCGTGGGTCGACACGATCACCACGCGGTCGAGCACGGCGGGGACCTGAACGACGGCGAAGTGGCGCCGCGGCTGCCCGCCGTTCCGGCGCTCGACGACCAGGGCGATGTTGAGGCTCTTGTTGTGGACGTGTGGAAACGGGTGTCCAGGGTCGATGGCGAGCGGCGTGAGGACGGGGGCGATGCTGGCGCGGAACAGGGTGTCCACGTGCCGCCGCTCGGCGTCGGTCAGGTCGTCGAGCCGCACGCCCTCCACGCCGCCTGCAGCGAGGCCGGGAAGCACCTCGTCGTTGAGGATGCGGTACTGCTCGGCCACGAGCTCGTGGGCGCGACGGTCGATCGCCGCCAGCTGCTCGGCCGGGGCCATACCGTCGGCCCCGTAGTCCTGCGGCTCCACTCCGGCGTACACCTGCTGCTGCAGCCCCGCCACCCGGATCTCGAAGAACTCGTCCAGGTTGGAGCTGAAGATCGCCAGGAATTTGAGCCGTTCGAGCCACGGGTTCGAGGGGTCGGCGGCCTCTTCGAGCACCCGCGCGTTGAACTCGAGCCACGACAGCTCGCGGTTGAGGTAGTGGTCCGGCGGAAACGCGGGAGGGACGCGATCGGGCACGGTCAGCTCCGGCCCTTCGGCTGGGACCACACGAGGTCCAGGTCGCTGCGAAACGCCCGCTCGAACAAGGCGGCCTTCCGTTTGGCGTCTTCTAGCTCGATCGACGGATCGCGGGCGGCGGCCGCGTGGATCCGCACCCAGCCGTCGCCCATCCGGGAACGGACCCGCTCGATCACCCGGCCGTGTGTGCGATCGAGACCGTCGGCCACGCGCAGGATCCCGGCAAGCCGCCGGACCAGGCGGCGCTCGCCGCGGTCGAGGCGCGCGAAGTTGGGGTGCGACTTCTTGGGAAACGCGCGGCGGTGATACCGCGCGACGTTGGCGATCAGCTCGATTTCGCGGGCCGAGAAGCCGCGCAGGTCGCCGTGCATGATCAAGTGGTAGGCGTGCTTGTGGTGCCGCTCGTGGTTGATCAGGTAGCCGATGTCGTGCAGCAGCGCGGCGGCCCGGAGGATATCGGCGCCCGTCGGCGGGAGCGCGTAGGCGTCCCGCAGCGCGTCGAAGATCTCGACCGCCAGGCGGGCGACCTGCTCGCAATGCCGCTCGTTCGAGCGGCACTTGCGGGCGAAGCGGCGTGCCAGCTCCAGGCGGTCCGGCGGTTGGACCCGGCCCGCGGGCGCGACCCCCGACAGATCGTCGATCATCGACAGCAGCACACCGTCGCGGACGCCGCGATCGTTCACGAGCACGCGCTGGGTGCCGAGCCACCGCGTCAGGCGCGCGATGACGGCGACGCCGGCCACGATGATGTCGGCGCGCTGCGGATTGAGCCCCGGGATCTGGCGGCGCGCGTCGAGCGGCGTCTCGGTCAGCCGTGCCAGCAGGCGCGTGACCTCGGCGCGGCTCAACTGATAATCGCGCGCGGTCGTGACCTTGCCGTCGCGCTCGGCCTGGGCCATCTCGGCGAGGTTCGTGAACGTGCCCCCGCTGCCGATCATCATGTCGGCCGCGAACGGCGGCTTCCCGATCGCGTCCTCAATGGTCTGATCGATGGCGCGACGCAGCGCCTTCCAGTGTTTCCGCTTGAGCGGGTCGGACTTGCAGTAGCGCTCGGCGAGCCGGACGGCGCCGAGCGGGAGCGACACGACTTGCTCCACGACGCCGCCCGCGGCCAGGATCACCTCGGTACTGCCGCCCCCGATGTCCACGATCGCCGTCAGCTGGTCGTCCAGATCGTAGTGCCGGGTGACGCTGCGGAACGCGAGCCGCGCCTCTTCCTCAGCCGGCACGACCTCGAGGCGCACGCGATGGCGGCGCCACGCCTCGCTTACGAAGTCGCGGCCGTTCGCGGCTTCCCGCACCGCGGCGGTGGCGATGGCGCGCAGCTCGACGACCCCGAAGCCGTCCGCGATGGCCTTCATCCGCCCCAGCGCTTGCAGCGACTGCTGCATCGGTGCGTCGCCGAGGCGGCCTTCGCGAAACAGCCCCCGTCCCAGGCGGGTCATCTCGCGGTCCTCGTCCAGCACCCGATAGGTGCCGTCGGGCTGCACTTCGGCCACGACCAGGCGGATCGAGTTGGTACCGATGTCGATCGCTGCTAGGCGTGGGAAGGCGGACGGCTCTGGGGCAGGCTTCGCCGGGGCTGGGGGTGCCGCCGGAGTCACGCGTGGAGCAGCTGTTGCGGTCACGAGGCACAGCGGGTGGAGGGTACGGGCAACGGGGTCCCTGCTAATCCTATCCCGACACGGCGCTCATGGAAGTCTACCATTGTCACAATCGCGCAACGAGGCCGGCCGGCGGAAGCCCATGCGGCGCAGGGATCTACACGCTACGAGGATCCCCCCGACGAAGCGGCTGAGGCGCGGATGCGCGCGGTCCCGGCATGTACAGCGTGGGTTTGGGGCACGTGCAGGGACGGTCGTGGGCCGGCGCCGCTTCAGGACGCCCCGCACGCGTGCGATACTCGAGCCGGCGCGTGTTTGCGACGTAACCGCCGCAGTCGATGCAATGAATGGACTCCACGTCGTCGCTCCGTTGTCGCAGGGCCTCGAGTGCGATGAACCTGCACCGGAAGCCAGCCCATCGCTAGAGGCTCGTTCCCTCGTGCTACAGGCGCGGCGCGACTGAGTCGGCGCGCCGGAAGCGGTACCCGGCTCCCCGCACGGTCTCGATGCAGCGGCCGGCGGCGCCCAGCTTGCGGCGCAGGCGCTGCAGATGCATGTCGACGGTGCGGGTTTGCACGTCGGGTTGCGCCTGCCATACCGTTTCGAGCAGCTGCGCCCGGCTCTGCACCCGCCCTTCGCGCTCGATCAGAGTGTGGAGCAGCCTGAATTCCGTCGTCGTGAAGGCGACCTCCTCGCCGTCCACGAAGACTCGATGGGCCATCTTGTCGATCAGGATCGGTCCCGCGCTGAGCCGGCCGCCGGTCGCGAGCGCCGGTGCCCGAAGGCGGCGGAGGATGGCGCCCACCCGCAGGACGAGCTCCGGTGGGGAGAACGGCTTGAGGATGTAATCGTCGGCGCCCAGCGCCAGCCCGCGGATGCGGTCCGCTTCGTCGCGGCGCGCGGTGAGCAGCAGGACCCCGATCTCGCGCGTTTCCTCCCGGCGCCGCAGCTCGGCCAACACGTCGAAGCCCGACACGTCGGGAAGCATGAGATCGAGCACGATGAGCGCCGGTTGCTCCTCGCGCGCCGCTTCGAGCGCGTCCCGCCCACCGCCGGCGGTCGCGACGCGATACCCGGCTTTCGCGAGGTGGTACGCGACGAGCGCGGTGATGTCGGGCTCGTCGTCGACGACGAGAATGCGGTGAACGGGGCTACCCGCGGCCATGCGTCTGATGTTATGGCGCCGGTGTGACGGATTTGTCACGGTTGGGACACCAACCCGTGACCGGGAAAAGTTTGACCAAGCTGTGACGCGGAGACCGTCCCGCCGTGATGCGCGGCCCCGACGTTGGAGCACGTCCACAGGTCGCGCCTCACCTCTTCCACATCGAGGGTCCCAACGATGAAGCGGTTCCCGACACACTTCCTCGCCATGACTGCGCTGCTCGCGGGCTGCGAGCGCGGCGATGCGCCGTCGCTCACCGCACTTCCGTTCGCCCAGACCGTTGCCCCGGCCGGCTTCACGACGAGCGCCACGCCGCAAGCGTACGCCGTCGCCCCGGGCGCCACGGTCACGCCGATCATCACCGCTGGCGACCGCTTGCCGAGCGGATACGTATTCGCCCCGATACCCGACGGCCTGGGCGCCTACCAGGACGGCCAGGATCTGATCGTGTACGCGAACCACGAGCTGACCGCCGGCGGCGTCAGGGACGAAAGCGGCGGCGTGCAGTTTCGGAACGCGCGCGTATCCCGTCTGGTCCTCGATCGCGCCTCGCTGGCCGTCAAGGATGCGACGCTCGTGCTCGATGGCAGTGAGCAATACGTGCGGCTGTGCTCGGCCACGTGGGTCGGCGCGGCCGAGGGGTTTCCGTCGGGCTTCTTCCTGACCGGCGAGGAGTCGAGTGGCGGCGCGCACGACGGCATCCAGCTCGCCATCGGCAGGGACGGGCAGCACCACGAGCTGCCCTGGCTCGGGCGGTACTCGCACGAGAACCTGATCGCCATCCCCGGGTTCCCGGGGAAGGTCGTGCTCGCCGGGTTCGACGACACGGCCGGCCGGTCCGAGCTCTACCTCTACGTGGCGGCCTCGGAGGCCGACGTGCTCGCCGGCACGGGCGCCTTGTATGTGTTCGTCTCGTCTCAAGCGACGCACTCGGGGTTCCTGACGGAAGATCAGACGATCACCGGCCACTTCGTGGAAGTGCCGAACCCCGCGCCACTCTCATCGAGCCAGCTCCAGACAGTCGTGAACGGTCTCGGGGCGTTCCCGTTCGTCCGCCTGGAGGACGGGGACTACGATCACCGCAGCGGCGCGAAGACCGGCGCGCCCGCGATCTACTTCGTCGACACGGGCAGCGAGGGCGTGCGGTGCGGCGCCGTCGCATGCGATGCCCACGGGTCCATCTACCGGATGGACTTCGACCGAAACGATCCGACCGGAAGCGCGCGGTTGACGCTGCTGCAGCGCTCCCGCGGCGCCAATCTCGATTGGGCGTCGCCCGACAACATCGCGTCGGGGAAGAACAGCCTCATGGTGATGGAAGATCCGGCGTACGGCGGGTTCGCCCGCGCGCCGCGGATTTGGAACTTCCACACGACGGCCGGCGGCGGGTTTGTGGACCGCGGCTCCGCGGTGGTCGAGCTGCCGAATGCCGAATGCGTCGAGGCGCTCGGCACCTGCTGGGAATCGAGCGGCATCATCGACGCGTCGGCGTGGCTGGGCGCGGGCACCTGGCTGTTCGACGTCCAGGCGCACACGCTGCCGGTGCCGGCGCTTGGCCTGGTCAACGAAGGGGGTCAGCTGCTCGCGCTGCGGCTACCGGGGAGTTGAGGTGCGGCGGAGCGGTTCGCCCGACTGTCAACCCGGGGAGCAGTCGGCCCCGGGTTTGGCTTTACCGCAGCAGGTGGGTCGCGGCGATGGCGCCGCCGAGGCCCAGGACCACGCCGGCCAGCACGTCGCTCACGTGGTGCACCCGCAGCGCGACTCTGGAATACGCGACCAGTGCCGCCAGCGGAAGCACGATCGGACCGGCGCTCGGGTGGGCCAGGGCGACGGTCATCGCGACGGCCGTCGCGGCGGCGGCATGGCCGGAAGGGAACGAGTGAAGATCGGGCAGATCGACCAGCGCGAGCGGACGGCCGCCGGCGTCGCAGGGGCGCGCCCGCGCCACGGCACGCTTCAACAGCTGCACGAAGACATGCGACCCGGCGTTGGCGAGGAGGGCGGTCAGCCCGAGTCGCGGCTCTCCGAGCGCGATCAGCGCGAGCCCGACCGCGAGCGTCGCCCGCGCGCCGCCGAGATGCGTGAGCCAGCGCATCACGCGGGCACCGGCGCGGGACTGGACACCCGGGCGAACGCCTCGGCCAGCGGCCGGCCCTCGTAGTCGCTGGGCACCGGGACGCCGAACCACCACAGCACCGTCGCCGGGACGTCGAGCAGGGAGATCGTGCGGGTGAGCTGGTGCCGCCGCGTCACGCCGGGGCCCGCCACGATCAGCGGGATGTGATCGTTGACGGGATGCGGCTCGTCGTGCTCGTTCGCGGTCACGCCCCCGCCGCCGTGGTCGGCTGTGATGATGAAGACCGCTTCGTCGGTCCAGCCCGACAAGAGGCCCAGCCCCGCGTCCACTTGCGCCGCCGCCTCGAGGTACTGCTCCGACATCCAGCCGTGGGCGTGTCCGGCGCGATCGCAGTCCGGGAGGTACACGAACAGCAGCCCGTCCTCGCGCTGCGACAACAGCCGTTGCGCGGCGGCGGCGGTGTCCCAGGCGCGTGAGCCCTTAGCGACCAGGCGCCGGGCGCCGGCCGTCGAGGCGAGCGCCCACGCCACGGGCAGCGCGGCGGGCCCGAGGTCGGCGGTCACGATGTCGGTCGGCATGCCGGCGCGGGCCAGCGCGCGCGACACCGGCCGGATGGTGCGGAGCCGCGGGAGAAACTCGAGCCCGGGCTCGATGAGCCGGTGCGTGTCCGGCCCGACCCCCGTGGCCAGCGAAGCGAGCGCCGCCACCGTGGCGCTGGGCCGCACCGTCCGGGCGCGCCGGGCGAGAGTGTAGACCCGGCCGAGCGCATCGAGCGACGGCATCACGCTGGGCGAAACGGCGTCGGGACGGAGGCCGTCGGCGAGGACGATCACTAAGCGGCGTACGTCGAGCTCCTCGGTCGTTGGGCGGCATCGGTGAGTGCCGTGTAGCGGTCGAGCAGCTCGGCGTTTTCGCGCGCCACGTCGCGGCTCAAGGCGTAGTCGCGGGCGGCGGCGGCGAGGGCGAACCGGGCGGCGGGGTCGTCGGCGAGCGCGACGATCGCGTCGCTGTAGGCGCGCGCCTCGTGCGCCGGCACGAGCAGCCCCGTCGTGCCGGGCTGGATGCTTTCCCGGAAGCCCCCCGCATCGGCGGCGATCACCGCCGAGCCCGACGCCATCGCCTCGAGCGCGACCAGCCCGCAGGTCTCCGTGTGCGACGGAAACACGCTCACGTCCGCGCTCGCGTACAGCGTGGCGAGATCTTCCCGCGGGAGGAACCCGAGCAGCCGGACGAACGGCAGGCGGGACTCGATACGGCGCGCCTCGTGGCCTTCCCCGGCGACGACGAAGGTGGCGCGCTGCCCGAGCGCGTCGTGTGCCTGGCGCCACGCCTCGATCAGCACCCCCAGGTTCTTCTCGTGCGCGAGGCGGCCGACATGCAGCACGATCATCGTGTCGTCGCCGCCCGCGAGCCAGCGGCGCCAGGAGTTGTCACGCCGGCCGGGGTGGAAAAAGTGCGGGTCCACTCCGCGTCCCCACAGCGCCGCATGCGAGAGCCCGCGCCGCACCAGATCGTCGCGAACCGCTTGCCCTGGCGTGAACGTCAGGTGGGCCGGGCGGTGAAACCACCGCAGCCAGCTCCACACCACCGGTTCGAGGAATCCGACGCCGTAGTGGCGGCTGTATTCCGGAAAGTTCGTGTGATAGGTGGTGACCAGGGGCACCCGCTGCCGCAGCGCCCAGCGACGCCCCGCGAGCCCGAGGGCGCCCTCGGTGTGCACGTGCACGACGTCCGGCGGCGCCGCGTTGAAGAACTCGGCGACGGCGCGGAACGGCGGCAGGGCCATGCGGATGTCCGGGTAGAGCGGGAACGCCAGCGATGGGATCCGCAGCTCCCGCGGGTCCGAAGACGTGGCCAGGCCTGGGTATTGGGGGGCGACCACCAGCGGCTCGTGGCCGTGCGCTCGCAACAGCGAAACGATGCGGCGGACCACGGTCGTCACTCCGTTGATCTGTGGAGTGTAGGTATCGGACACCAACCCGATGCGCACGGCAGGACGATGCGTGCCGGGGGTCAAGCCCCGGTGACGATGATGTGACGGATTGGTAACGCCTGATCAGGCCGCTACTTCGGCCTCGGGGAAGAACATCCGGATGGTCGTGCCTCTGCCCAGGCTGCTGTGTGCTTCGACGCGCCCGCCGTGCGCCTCCACCAGATGCTTCACGATCGCGAGGCCGAGTCCGGTGCCACCCTCCTCGCGCGAACGGCCGGGATCGGCGCGGTAGAAACGCTCGAAAATTCGAGGCAGGTGCTCCGGGGCGATCCCCGAGCCGGTGTCGGCGACGGACACGGTCACCCCACCGGGAGCGGGTTCGAGAGAAACGGTGATCCGGCCGTCGGGTGGGGTGTGTCGCAGGGCGTTGTCGAGCAGGTTGGTCAGCACTTGCCGCAACGCCTCCGCATCGGCCGTGACATAGCGGACGTTACCCACCGCTGTCGTGAACTGAATCCGCCGCTCGCGCGCCCGGTCGGCGAACGCGGCCCACGCTTCATCGGCCAGCCCTCGCACGTCCACCCGCTCCGGATCGGGCTGCCAGCGCCCCGACTCGATGCGCGACAGGTCCAGAAGATCGTCCACCAGGCGGTGCATCCGGCGCGCGTTGCTCAAGATGGGTCGCACGAAGCGCTCGGTCTGGGTCCCCGGGCTCGCCTCGCTCGCGAGCGTTTCGGCATACCCCGCGATGGACGTGAGCGGCGTCTTGAGCTCGTGGGAGACGTTGGCGACGAAGTCGCGCCGCATGGCCTCCAGGTGTCGCAGCTCGGTCACGTCGCGAATCACGAGCAGCCCGCCCCCGTTCGGCAGCGCGCGGCCGGTGACGAGCAGCGTGTGCCCGACGCGCTCCAGCTCCTGCGGCTCCGCCTCGTCCCCGCTGAGCACGGTCGCCACCAGGTCGCGGGCCGCCTTCTCGTGGAAGAGCTCGGCGAGCGCTGGAAACGGATCGTCGGGCCCGTACCCCAGGAGACGCCGGGCTGCCTGGTTGAGGGTGACGATCGTGCCGCGGGCATCCGCCGCCACCACGCCGTCCGCCATGGTCTCGATCAGCGTCGCGGTCTCCTCGCGCTCACGCACCAGGTCGGCGAAGCGCTGATCGAGCTGCTCGTGCATGGCGCGGAGTGCGACGATGTGCTGGGCCACCTCGGGGATGCTCGAGTCGGGGAACGCCGGCGGCCGGCCGCCGGCGATCGCGCGGGCGGCGCCACCGAGCTGCACGAGCGGCTTGGCGACCTCCCGGGAGAGCAGCCAGGCCAGCGCCCCGGCGGCGAGGAGGGCGGCCAGGCCCACGAACGCCACGGTGCGCTGCACCGCGGCCACCTGCCCGTCCACGGCAGCGAGCGTAGTGGAGATCCGGACCACGGCGAGCCCGACGGGGCCGCCGCGCACCGCGACATACATCTGCCGCTCATTCGTGGACGCGCTGAGACGCTCCGCGTGGCCGACGCCCGCGGACAACGCCTGCTGGACCTCGGGACGCAGCAGGTGGTTCTCGAGCCGATCCATCGAGGCACGGTCGAAATCGGTGTCCCCGCGGACCTTGCCCTTGGCGTCGATGAGGGTCACCCGTTGACCGATGCGGGCGCCGAGCTCGCGAGCGAAGTCGGGCCAGCGCAGCGAGTCCGCAGGCAGGAGGGCGGCCACCAGACGGGCTTCGCGCTCGAGACCCCGCGCGACCTCGTCCTCCAGGTAGCGCCGCAGCAGACGGTCCGCGGCGATGGTGAGCCCGCCGACGGCGGCGGCCGCGAGCAGGCTCGTCATGACGAACAGCCGCGTCGCGAGCTTCACGAGCGTTTGCGGCCGCGCCGCTCGGGGAGCGGGCGGCGGAACCGGTAACCCGCGCCTCGGACGGTTTCGATACAATCGCCCGCCTTACCGAGTTTCTGCCGCAGCCGCTGGACGTGCATGTCCACCGTGCGCGTCTGGATGTCGGGATGAGCCTGCCACACGGTTTCCAGCAGCTGGGCGCGGCTCTGCACGCGGCCTTCGCGCTCGATCAGGGTGCGCAGCAGTTTGAACTCGGTCGCCGTGAGCTCGATCTCCGCCGCGTCCACCGTCACGCGGTGTGCGCTCCGGTCCAGGGCGATCGGCCCGGCGGTGACCAAGCCGCCGGCCGCCACGGCCGGCGCCGCCAGCCGGCGCAGGACTGCGCCCACGCGGAGGACGAGCTCCTGCGGCGAGAACGGCTTGGGGAGATAGTCGTCGGCGCCCAGCGAGAGGCCCTTGATGCGGTCCGGCTCGTCCTTGCGCGCCGTGAGCAGGATAACGCCCAGGTCCTTCGTCTCCTCGCGACGGCGCAGCTCCGCGAGCACGTCGTACCCCGACGCGCCGGGCAGCATCAGGTCGAGCACGACCAAGTCGGGCCGCTCCTCCCGCGCCGTCCGCAGCGCGTCGCGGCCGTTCGCCGCCGTGATCACCCGGTAGCCCGCCTTGGCGAGGTGGTAGGCGACGAGCGCGGTGATGTCGGGCTCGTCGTCGACTACGAGGATGCGGTGGCTTGCCGATTCGGTCATGGGGGTCGTCCAAGGTAGCGCAACGCGCTCGCCCTCCGCAATTTTCAGCGCACTATGCATGTGCTCTTGCTGCTGTTGGCCGTCCAACAACCCGTCCCCCCTCCCGCGTCCCCCGTTTCCGACACCGCGCACGTCGTCATCGTCGCCACGACGGACGTGCACGGTCGCGTGCTCGGCTGGGACTACGTGCGGGATGCCGCGGCGCCAGGGGGGCTGTCGCGCGCCGCGACCGTGATCGAGACGTTGCGAGCCCAATATCCGGACCAGGTCGTACTGGTAGACGCGGGCGACCTGATCGAAGGCAACCTGTTCGCCGGGTACTTCGCCGAGCGCGACTCACAGCGCCCCCACCCGGTGGTGGATGCGCTCAACGCCATGCAGTACGACGTCGCCACTCCCGGGAACCACGAGTTCGATTTCGGGGGAGCCGTGCTGGCGCGCGCCACCGGGGACGCCACGTACCACTACGTCTCCGCCAACATCTTCAGGGGCGCGAGCGACACGCTCGTGTATCCTCCCCACGTGGTCGTGACGCGCGCGGGCGTGAAAATCGGGATCACCGGCCTCACGACGCCCGGCGTGATGGTGTGGGACCGGACCCAGCTGGGCGGTCGAATCCGGGTGCAGTCGATCGCGGAAGCCGCGCCGCTCGCCCTGCGCCGTCTCGATCTCGCCGGCGTCGATCTCAAGGTCGTGCTGATCCACAGCGGCCTGAACGAGCCGTCGTCCTACGACACGGCGGGTGTGGGCGCCGAAAACGCCGCGCTCGGGCTCGCGAGCATCCCCCTCCCGGCGCCCCGACCCGACCTGGTGATCGTGGGACACAGCCACAAGGAGATGCGCGACTACGTCGTGAACGGCGTGCACTTCGTCCAGCCGAGGAACTTCGCGCTCAGTCTCGCGGTCGTGCACGTCTCGCTCGTGAAGGAGCCGAGTGGGTACCGCGTGGTATCGATGCGCCCGGAACTGATCCCGTTGGCGACGGTCGCCGAGCAGCCGCGGTTCGTGCGGCGCTTCACCGCGGCGCACGAGCGCGCCCGTGCCTGGGCGGCGACGCCGCTTGGCACCGCGAGCCCGGGGTTCTCCGCGCGTTACGGGCGCGCGGAGGATACACCGCTCCTGGATTTCATCAACGAGGTGCAGCGTCGTCGAGCCGGCGCCGATCTCTCGGCCGCCGCCGACTTCGATCTGGGAGCGGGCCTTCCGGAAGGCGAGGTGCGGGAGCGCGACGTGACGGGGATCTACCCCTACGAGAACACGCTGCGGGCGGTTCGCATTTCCGGGAGCCAGCTCAAGGCCTACCTGGAGCAGACGGCTCGCTACTTCCGCACTTATCAGCCGGGCGCGCCGCTCATCAACGACAGCATGGCCGGCTTCAACTTCGACGTCGTGAGCGGCGCGACGTACACCATCGACTTGACGCAAGCCCCGGGGCAGCGCATCCGCGGGCTCGCGTTCCGCGGTCGCGCCGTCGCCGCGGCCGACAGCTTCACTCTGGCGCTGAACAGCTACCGCCAATCCGGTGGCGGCGGCTACACCATGCTCCAGGGCGCGCGCGTCGTGTACGACCGGGGCGAGTCGATTCGGGACCTCCTCGCCGATGAGGTCCGGACGCGCCGCTACCTGACCGTGCAGGGCGTATACGCGCCCAGCTGGTCGGTAGCGCCGGCGGAAGCGCGAGCGGCCCTGCGCCAGGCGTTCACGCCGTCGGTGGCCGCCGTGGCACGGCCCGACAGCACGCTGCTCCGCGTGCTGGCGATCAACGACTTCCACGGGGCGCTCGAGCCGCAGGCGTGGCCCTGGTCCGCAGGGCGGCCGGTGGGTGGGGCGGCGGCGCTCAAGCCGTGGCTCGACAGCCTGGCGCGCGGCTGTTTCTGCACCAGCATCCGGCTCGACGCCGGCGACGAAATGCAGGGCACGCCCGTTTCCAACTTCAATTTCGGGCGGCCCGCGATCGCCGCGCTGAACGCGCTCGGGATCGACGCGGCGGCGATCGGCAACCACGAGTTCGACTGGACCGTGGACACGCTGCGCGCCCGGATGGCCGAGGCGCGCTACCGTTTCCTCGCGGCGAACATCACCGATTCGGCGGGCACCGCCCGGCCGGGCTGGGCGGA
Source organism: Gemmatimonadales bacterium (assembly GCA_035488835.1). Lineage (GTDB taxonomy): Bacteria > Gemmatimonadota > Gemmatimonadetes > Gemmatimonadales > GWC2-71-9 > AG41. Next base: position 145 of record DATHKX010000017.1, on the reverse strand, counting down.
GCCGTTCACCGTCATCGAGCGCGGCGGTGCGCGCGTCGCGGTGATCGGGCTCGCCCTGCCGGCGACGCCCCAGACCACCTCGCCACGGAACGTCCGCGGGCTCGCCTTCCGCGACGGCGCGCAGGCGGTGCGCCGCGTGCTGCCG
>DATHKX010000016.1:0-12298 GCA_035488835.1 Gemmatimonadales bacterium | reverse complement strand
AATCGGTCGCCGGCGTCGCGGTGGACCCGAAGGGGATCTACCCCGACGTCGATCGCGCCAACAACCGGTGGCCGCGCTAGCCACCCGCCCGCTGCGCATTGCCCTCTTGACCTCGAGCCGCTTCTGGCGGGGCTCGAGCACGGTCTTCGCGACCCTCGGTTGCGGACTCGCCGACCGCGGCCACGCCACAACGGCGCTGGTAGCCTATGAGCCGCTCGCGAGCGGCTTCGGCGCCCGCGGCCTCAGTGTGCGGACGCTGCCGGTCGGCCACACGAGCCTCAAGGGCGCCAGGGCCCTGCGACACGCCCTCGGTCGTGAGGGACTCAACGCCGACATGGTGCTCGTGGACAGAGCGCGAGACATCAGACTGGCCGCCTACGCCTCCCTCGGCACACCGCTCGTCGTCGTGTACTGCATCAGCACGCCCCACGCGCCGCGCGACCTGCTGACGCGCCTGGCGTTCCGACGCGTCGGAGTGACGGTGTTCCTCACGGAGCAGCTCGCCCGCACCGCGCTCGCCGAAGCACCGTTCATGCGCCAGGCCGGATATCGCGTGATCCCGAACGGGGTGGACTGCGATCTGTTCCACCCGGACGAGGCGGCGGGGCTCGCGTTTCGGCGGCGCCACGAGCTGGGCGACGGCCCGGTCCTGCTCGGCGTGGGGGCCCTGGAGATCGAAAAGCGCTGGGACCTGCTGCTCGACAGCGTGGCCCGCCTGGCGCCGCCCGCGCCGCCGCTCGTGCTGTGCGGCACGGGCGCCCTCGAGGAGTTCCTGCGGGCACACGCCGAGCGACTCGGTCTGGACGTGCGGTTCCTGGGTCAGATCGACTCGGGGGAGCTCGTCGGAGCCTACAACGCGGCGACATGCGTCGTGCACGCGCGCCCCGATGAGGTGTTCGCGCTCTCGTTGCTCGAAGCCCTCGCATGCGGGCGGCCGGTGGTCGCGGCGGGCGGCGGCGGGACGCCCGAGCTGCTGGGCGAGGCCGGGGTCGTGGCACCGCCCGCCGATCCGGCCGCGTTCGCGCGTGCGCTCGGGGACCTGCTGGGCGACGCGGCGCGCCGCGCGGCCCTCGCGGTCGCGGCGCGGCGCCGCGCGCTCGAGCGCTACTCCGTCGAGCGGATGGTTCGCGATTACGCGGAAGTCCTGGAATCTCTCGTTTAGGGGAGGGTTTTCACTTCCCGTCGCTCGTCGACGGCCGGTTCTCGTCGTCGATCGGATCGACGTCGGGGGGTGTCTTCCCCCCGCCGGGGCCGAAGCCGGTCCTGCCGGGGCGGCTCACGGGGAGCGTGATGGGCGCCTCCGCCACGTTGTTGGCGTAGCTGCTCTCGAAGAAGTTGTGGCACATCCCCTGCGGATCCACTGGTCGTTTGTGGTCTAGGTCGAACTTGGTGCAAGGGAACGGCGGGTTGACGTGGATGCGAATGACGTAGTTGCCGGGCGGCACCGGCGCTTGCCCATCGCCGCCGTCCAGCACGAAGTACTGCCCGCCCAGCCACTTGTAGTACTGATCGGCGCGACCGGTGCTGATCCCCTGGTTGCCCACGATGGCCGGGCCGAGGGCGCCGGCGGGCCGGCCGCACACGTGGTATACCCAGGAACCGGGCGACTGAATGCCGCCGTTCCAGGGCACCACGTCGATCATGCAGAAGCCGCGCTTCGCCGCCTGCCAGACTTTCCCCGTGGCCGGGTCCACCAGCTCATAGGTGGCGTAATGCTGGAAGTGCCAGTGCTGATGGCACGTGGACAACTGGTAGAGGCCATCTCCCGCGGCGACGTGCACAGCCGGGTCGCCCAGCGCGATGTCGGCGTCCCCGATGTTGGGCGTATTCACGGTGAACCGGACCACCCGGTGCGAGACGGTGGGATCGAGCACGCCGCCTTCTTCCAGCGTGCACGTTCCCTCCTTGAGGATCTGATCGTACACCACCCATGACCCCTCCAGCGCCTTGCCGTCGACGATGAGATCCGGCGCACCGGTGAAGTCCGCATCGTGCGCGGCGGCGACCCGCGGCGCCGCGACGCGGCCCGAGTCGCTGGGGGTACAGGTGGAGAAGGCGACGATCACCGCGAGGGCGGCGAGGGGGGTGAACCGCATCGGGTACGGGCTCCGGCCAGGGGGAGCCCGAACCTGCAGCACGACGCGACGGGCGTCAAGCGCGCCTAGTGCAGGCCGCCGCCGCCCGCGAGCTGCCTGACCAGATCGCCGATTACCGCCTTGGCGTCGCCGAACAGCATCCAGGTGTTGTCCTGCACGTATAGCTCGTTGTCGATGCCGGCGAAACCGGGCTTCTTGCTCCGTTTGATGGCGAGGACCGTCCGGGCCTTGTCCGCGTCGATGATCGGCATGCCGTAGATGGGACTGCCTTTGACGTAGCGGGCGGCCGGATTCACGACGTCGTTTGCGCCGATCACGAGCGCCACGTCGCACTGCGGCATGTCGGGATTGATCTCCTCCATCTCGACCAGCGCGGTGTACGGGATGTTCGCTTCCGCGAGCAACACATTCATGTGGCCCGGCATGCGTCCCGCGACCGGGTGAATGGCGAACTTGACCGTGATTCCCCGCTTGGTCAATTGGTCGTACAGCTCGCGCACTTTGTGCTGGGCCTGCGCTACGGCCATGCCATATCCAGGAATGATCACGACGAGGCTCGCCTGCTCGAGCAGCTGGGCCGCGCCCTCGACGGTCTCCTGCTTCCACTCCTTCTGCTCCCCGACCGCCGTCGTCTTTTGCACGGTGCCGAACGCTCCGAACAACACGTTGGTGAACGAGCGGTTCATCGCCCGGCACATGATGATCGAGAGAATCAGGCCGCTCGAGCCGTCGAGCGCGCCGGCGGTGACGAGCAGCTTGTTGTTGAGCACGAAGCCCATCGCGACGGCCGAGAGACCGGCGTAGGAGTTCAGGATGGAAATGACAGTAGGCATGTCCGCGCCGCCGATCGGGATGATGAGCAGCACGCCGAACAGCACCGCGAGCCCGACGATCGCGTAGAACGCCTGCCCGGACCACGCCGCCGTGGGGTGCAGGACCACGAGCACGCCCAGCGCGACGGCGATAGCCAGCACCCCGATGTTGACGACGTTCTGGCCCGGGTACGTGACCGGCCGCTGCGGGATCCATTTGACTTCCTGCAGCTTGCCGGCGGCCATGAGGCTGCCCGTGAACGTGAGGAACCCGAGAATCACCTCGGCCACGATGGCGCTCGTCCGGAAGGCGGTGAGCTGCGCCGGGTGCTCGGTCAAGCCGAGGAGGTATTCGGCGGTCCCGACCAGCCCGGCGGCGAGCCCGCCGAACGCGTGCGACAGCGCCGTCCGCTGCGGCACGGCGGTCAGGGGGACGAGGGAAAGCGGCACGCCGACGGCGAAGCCGGCGACGATCGCCAGGACGATCCAGCCGTGGTGCACGATCTCGGGCTGGAACCAGGTGGCCAGCACCGCCACGAGCATTCCCGTGACGCCCGCCACGACGGAGTGGCGGGCGGTCTTCGGGTCGTTCATCCAGTACAGCGAGAAGATGAACAGCGCCGTCGCGAGGATGGCGGCGACTTGGGCGACGGCGTAGCTCATTGCTTCTTGAACATCTTGAGCATCCGGTTCGTGATGAGGAATCCGCTGACGATGTTGGTCATGGAGGCGAACAGCGCGATCGCCCCGAGAATGCGGATGGCCCGTGGGTAGTCGGCGCCCGTCACCGCGATGGACCCGACGACGGCGATCGCCGAGATCGCGTTCGTGAGCGACATCAACGGCGTGTAGAGCAGGCGGGACACGCGGCGGATCACGCCCAGCCCGATGAACGTCGCCAGCACGAATACGAACAGCATGGACCAGTAGTCGACGGCCGCGTGGTCGGGCGGAGCGGCCTGCGCCACCATCGAGGGATCGATCATGTCTTCCGTACCTCGCCGGCGTGGGTCACGCACGTGTCGCGAATGATCTCGTCGTCGAAATCCACGACGAGGTTGCCATCTCGCGCAACGTGCAACAGGAAACTGGAAATGTTCCTCGCGTACATCTGGCTCGCGTGCAGCGGCAGGGTGCTCGGGAGATTGAGGGGCCCGAGGATCACGACGCCGTTGCGGCGCACCTCGGACCCGGGCTCCGTCACCTCGCAGTTTCCACCTGTCTCCGCCGCCAGATCCACAATCACCGCGCCCGGCTTCATCCCCTGTACGGCCTCGGCGGTAATCAGGATGGGCGCGCGCTTCCCCGGGATCGCCGCCGTCGTGATCACGATGTCGGCATCCTTCACCTGCTGCGCGAGGAAGGCGAGCTCGCGGCGGTGGGTGTCCTCGGACAGCTGTTTCGCATAGCCGCCGGTGGCCTCCGCCTGCTCGCCGAGCTGCATCTCGAGAAACTTCGCGCCGAGGCTCTCCACCTGTTCCTTCGCCGCCGCGCGGACGTCGAAGGCCGAGACCACGGCGCCGAGGCGGCGCGCCGTGGCGATGGCCTGGAGCCCCGCCACCCCGGCGCCCAGCACCAGCACGCGGGCCGGCGGCAGGGTTCCCGCCGCCGTCACCAGCATCGGGAAAAAGCGGCCGGTCGCCGCCGCGGCGAGGAGGACGGCCTTGTATCCCGCGACGGTCGCCTGCGACGACAGCACGTCCATCGGCTGCGCCCGGGTGATTCGGGGAAGCAACGCCAGGCTGAAGGCCGTCACCTTGCGAGCGGCGAGCTGCGTCACGGCCTCCCGCTCGGCCGACGGCTGGAACAGCGCGACCAGCGCACTTGCTTCGCGGCACAGCCGCGCTTCCTGAGCCGAGGGCAGCTGGACTTTGAGCACGACGTCGCTCTGCCCGAAGGCCTCGCCGGCCGTCGCGGCCAAGGTCGCCCCGGCGGCGCCGTACGCGTCGTCGCCGAACGAAGCCGCCTCCCCCGCACCCCGCTCGACGAGGACCGACAAACCGGTCTTCACGAGCCGCCCGGCGACGTCCGGCGTCACCGCCACACGACGCTCGTTGGCCGCGGTCTCCTTCGGGACCCCGATCTTCATGAATCCTCGTGATGGTATCGGTGAAGCGACGCCCTAGCTCTTCGGCAAACTCCCCCGCTCGCGCGCCTGGGCGAGCAGCCGCTCCGCGAAGTCGAGCCGCTCCGCCAGCTCGCCGACCTGCGACTCGAGGCCGAGCATGCGATCTTCGAGGTCCGACACCCGACCCTCCGATGCACCGGGGCCGATGGCGGCATCGGAGACGTCCCACCGGGCCACACGCCGCCCATCGCCGTCATGAAAATCGCCCGCGGCGACGACGACGACGTCGTACAGGTACCAGATCCCCATCCCGCCGAGGGTGAGGCACATCCAGATGCCGCTCTGGGTGCGGCCGGTGTAGAAGCGGTGCAGTCCGAACATGCCGCCCACGAGTGCCAGCCCGAGCGCCAGGCCGCGGGAGCGCTCCGACACCGGCGTCCGCGCCGGGCGCGGCTCCGGTGGCTCCATCGGCTCGTAGCGCGACAGCGAGCCGGAGGTCACGTGACGGGTGCCGAGAGGCCCGCCAGGGCTTCGAGCCGCTGCCGCGGAATCACGCCGGCCTGCCGGCCCACTTCCTGACCCTGCCGGAACACGAGCAGCGTCGGAATGGCGCGGATGCCGAAGCGGTGCGTGGTCGCGGGGTTGCGGTCGGTGTCGAGCTTCACGACCAACACCTCACCCTGGCGGTCGCGCGCGAAATCGTCCAGCACGGGCGCCATGATCTTGCACGGGCCGCACCAGTCGGCGTAGCCGTCCAGGACGACCGGCACCTCGGTGCCCTTGAGGACGGCGTCGAGCGTCGCGTCCGTGACCGCGATGGGGCGATCGAGCAGGATCGGCCGCCCGCAGCTGCCGCACTTGGGACGGTCGGCGATTCTGGTGAGATCCACCCGGTTGAGCGTCCCGCAGAACGGGCAGGCGACCGTCGCGCGTTTGCCGACCTCTGTGACCGACACCGTTCACCTCCGTCTGGAATCTACTTGTCGCGCTGCACGATCGCTTCCGCCTCGATTTCCACCAGCATCTCGGGGGCCACGAGCCGGCTCACCGCCACCAGCGTGCTGGCGGGCCGGATCTCCCGGAACACCTCGCCGTGCGCCCGCCCCACCCGCTCCCAGTCGGCGATGTCGGTCACGTACATGCGCGTCCGGACCACGTCGCTGAGCGACGCGCCGGCCTGGACCAGCGCCCGCTCGATGTTCTTGAGCGCCTGGACCGCCTGCAGGTACGCGTCCCCGATGCCGACGATCGTGCCGTCGGGCCCGGTCGCCGTCGTGCCCGCCACGTGCACCGTGGCGCCCACCCGTACGGCGCGCGAGTAGCCGACGACCGGCTCCCACGGCGCCCCGCTGGAGATATTCTGTCGCGACATGTCAGCGTAACACCGGCGCCTCGTTCTGCGTTTCGTGCACCACGGTGTTCTTGCCGCTCTGCTTGGCCTGGTACATCAGGCGGTCGGCGGCCGCGAGCAGCGCATCGACCGACTCGGGCGGGACCAGGAACGTCGCGACCCCGATACTCGCCGTAATGCGCCAGCCGTGCGCCGGCACCACGTCCGACAGCGCCTGGCGCAGCTTCTCGACGGTCAGCCGGGCGGCCGCGGCCCCGGCCTCGGGCAAGAGAACCACGAACTGGTCGCCGCCGATCCGCGCGACGGCGTCACTCTCCCGCAGCACCCCCGTCAGCGCGCGGGCCACCGAGCGCAGTACCGCATCGCCCGCCCCGTGTCCCAGGCGAAAATTGACCAGCTTGAACTCGTCGAGATCGATGTAGGCGACCGAGAACGCGTGCGGGTACCGCCGGGCACGGGCGATCTCGGCGTCGGCGAGCTCGTAGAAGGCGCGGAGATTGGCGACGCCGGTGCGGGGGTCGGCACGCGCCTGGTCCCGCTCCTGCGCGGCGGCCGCGCGCAGGCGGGCCACGATTTCCGCCACGAGAGCCAGCGCGCCGAGCCGGACCGCGCCGTTCCAGTAGGGAATCGACCAATGCCCGTATTCGCCGTGCGTGAGCGCGTCGGAGAGGAGCCAGGCGAGGGCGCCGGCGCAGGCCACGCCCAACCCGGGACCGCGACCCGCGTACCACGTCACCAGGGCGACCGGGACGAGATAAAAGAGGAGCGGAGTGAGCTCGGGACCGGTCGCGAAGTCGACGTAGCCCAGCCCCGCCACGGCGACGAGCCCGGCGACTACAATGGCCCACGGCGGCAATGCGCCGATAGGACGAGTGATGCGTGCCTCCACGGGCGTCGGTCGGTCAGAAGATAACGCCCGGAGCGCGGAGGCGCGGCGAGCCCGCTAACACTCGCAGGGCTGGTGGCAACCCGCGGAACGGGTGAACTTCACGCCATATCCGGAGAGGAGGATCGCATGACCGAGAAGGAGCAGTTCCTGGGAGCATTGGAGCGCGAGCTCCCCACCACGATGAAAGTGCTCAAGGCCTTCCCAGCGGCCAGGGCGGATCTGAAGCCGCACGGCAAGTGCAAGTCCGCGAAGGACCTGGCGTGGATGTTCGTGACGGAGCAGAAGGCGAGCGAACAGGCGCTGGACGGCGGCATCGAGTTCGGCAAAATGGCGAAGGCGCCGGAGACGCTGCCGGAAGTGATCTCCGCGTACGAAAAGTCGTCCAAGGCCTTCGTGGAGCGCATCCGCAAGACGCCCGACGCGGACCTCAACAAGACCGTGAAGTTCTTCGTCGCGCCCAAGCAGATGGGCGACCTCCGCAAGATGGACGTCCTGTGGTTCATGCTCATGGACAGCGTGCATCACCGCGGCCAGTTCTCGGTGTACCTGCGGATGGCGGACGGCAAAGTACCGTCGATCTACGGGCCGTCGGCGGACGAACCCTGGAGCTAGGCCGGATTCGATCGCAAGAACCGGATAGATCGCGGCACGGCGACGCGCTAAGTTCTCCAGCGTGAGCCGTGCCGCTGTCGTTTCCGACCTGACGCCCGAGCGTCGCTGGCGCATCGTGCTGGAGCGCGATCGCCGCTACGACGGCGCGTTCGTCTACGCGGTGCAGTCGACTGGCATCTATTGCCGGCCCTCGTGTCCCAGCCGGCGGCCGCGGCGCGCGCAGGTCGCGTTCTTCCCGGTGCCGGAGGCGGCGGAGCTGGCCGGCTTCCGCGCTTGCCGCCGCTGCCGGCCGGGCGAGGCGGCGGCGCCGGATCCCGGGGTGCCGCTCGTGCGTACCGTGTGCCGGCTGATCGACGCGCATCCGGACCGGCCCGCGAGTCTCGCCGCCTTGAGCAGCCAGGCGGGCGTCACGTCCCATCGGCTGCTGCGCACCTTCCAGCGGGTGCTCGGCATCAGCCCGCGTCAGTACCGCGACGCGCGCCGCCTCGACCGGTTCAAGACGGAGCTGCGCTCGCGGGGCCGCGTGAGCCCGGCGCTGTACGAAGCGGGCTACGGCTCGACCAGCCGTGTGTACGAGAAGGCGCACGCACAGCTCGGGATGACGCCCGCCACGTACAGCCGCGGCGCGCCGGGCACGCGCATCGCCTTCACCATCGTCCCCTGCGCCCTCGGCCGGCTGCTGGTGGCGACCACCGCGCGCGGGATCTGCCGCGTCAGCCTGGGGAGCGGCGCGGAACAGCTCGAGTCGGGACTCTCCGCCGAATTCCCCGCCGCCGACCTGCGGCGCGATCGTGGCGCGCTTGCGGCGGCGGTCGCCGCGCTGCTGCGCTATCTGGACGGGCGCGCGGAGCCGCTCGACCTGCCGCTGGACGTGCGCGCTACGGCGTTCCAGCGGCGCGTGTGGGAGGCGCTGCGTCGCATCCCCTACGGCGCCACCCGCTCCTACGCCGAGATCGCACGCGCCATCGGCAAACCGTCTGCTACTCGGGCGGTGGCGCGCGCCTGTGCCACGAACCCCGCGGCGCTCGTCATCCCCTGCCATCGGGTCGTGCGGGCGGACGGCGGGCTCGGTGGCTACCGCTGGGGAGTCGCGCGCAAGCGTGCACTTTTGGAACAGGAGCGGGCCACCACGACGAACTAGTGCTGTTCTGGCGACCACGTCCGCTTGTTGCCCGCTTGCGAGGCACGGTCTACGTTCCCGCGATGACGTTCTCCTCCCCGTTGTTGCGCGCGGTCGCGACGTGCGTGGTGCCGGAAGCCGCCCGGCTCGACCCCGCGCAGTGGGATGAGCTGGAAGCGATCGTCGCCCGGGCGGTCGCCGCCCGTTCCCGGGCCGTGCAGCGTCAGCTCGCCCTGTTTCTCACCCTCCTCGAATGGCTGCCGCTACTCCGCTACGCGCGCCGGCTCTCCCGTCTCGACCCCGCGCGACGGGCGAAATTCCTCGACCGGCTGCAACGCGCCCCCCTGCTGCTCCTGCGGCGCGGATTCTGGGGCGTGCGGACCCTCATCCTGATGGGATACTATGGGCGGCCCGCCGCCGCGGCGGACATCGGCTATCGGGCCGACGCGCGCGGCTGGGAGGCGAGGCGGTGAGCACCTCGCCGTCCTACGACATCGTCGTCATCGGCTCGGGTGCGGGCGGCGGCACCGTGGCCCAGGAGCTCGCGCCGCTGGTGCGTGATGGCGTCCGTATTCTCGTGCTCGAGAAAGGCCCGCGCTTCGCGGATCAGGACTTCACCGGTCGCGAGCTCGAGATGGCCGACGCGCTGTACCAGGACGGCGGCGCGTTCCTGACGCGCGACGGCACGATGACTCTGGCGTTCGCGTCGGCGTACGGCGGCTCCACGGTCGTGTACACGGGGACCTCGCTCACGGCGCCGCAGCGGGTGATCCGCGCGTGGGGCGTGCCGGGGCTCGATCACGGCGACCTGACGCGACGCTCGGCCAAATACGCCGAGCAGAACAACGTGCACCCGCTGGATGATCCGTTGATCAACGACAACAACCGGTTGTTCGTCGAGGGAGGACGCAAGGCGGGCTACCTGGTCGAGCAGTTTCCCGTCAACGTGAAGGGGTGTCGCGGCTCGAGCCTGTGCAATCTCGGCTGTCCCAACCAGGCGAAGCAGGGGACAAACCGGGTCCAGCTGCCGCGTGCCGAGCGCTCGGGGGTGGAGGTCGTGACGCGCGCGGAGGTGCTGCGCGTCGAGCCGGATCGGAGCCTCACCGTCCGGGTCAGCGAGAAGGCCGCAGGCACCAAGGGCGCGCCCTCCGAGTGGGCGCCGGGCGACTACCACGTGCGAACTCGCATCGTCGTGGCCGCCGCCGGAGCGATCGGGACTTCGGCCCTGTTGCTGCGCTCCCCGCTCCCCGCTCCCCGCTCCCTCGGCCACGGCTTCACCTGTCACCCGGCGCTGATCCTGGTGGCGGAGCATCCGCACCCGATCACCAACGACGTGGGCCATCCCAAGAGCTACTTCGTCGACCATGCCGCGTCGGAGCGGTTCGTGCTCGAGACCTGCATGTACTTTCCGTTCGTCACGGCGAAGAGCCTGACGGGCTTCGGCGCGACGCACAGCGCCATCATGCACGCGTTCCCACGGCTCCAGATGATCCTGATCCTGGCGTGCGATCACGCCGCCCCGGGCAATCGCATCGCGGTGAGTCGCGCGGGAAGCCCGGTCGTGCACTACCGTTTCACACCCCAGACCATCGACGGCCTGGTGCGCGGGACCCGCGCGGCAGCGCGCATCTTTTTCGCCGCCGGGGCCCGGCGCGTCCATGCGCCTGCCGATCCCCCGCTCCTCGAAGCCGCCGACGCCGATCGGCTCGAGGAGCGCATCACCGCCCGTCACTTCCGGCCCGGCATGCTGGCCGTCTCCGCGGCGCATCTCATGGGCGGGTGCGGGATGGGACGGAGCGCCGCCGACTCGGTCACCGACGGGTGGGGGCGGGTGCACGGCCTCCCCTGGCTCCGGGCCGCGGACGCGAGCCTCTTTCCCGACTCACTCGAGATCAACCCCTACCTGACGATCATGGGACTCGCGGACCGCGTCGCCGAGGGGATCCGGCAAGACTTGGCGGCGATTCGTGGCTGAGCGAATTGACGTCGTCGTCGTGGGCGGCGGGCCGGCGGGGCTCGCCGCCTCGCAGCAGCTGCGACAGCACCGCGTGCCGCACCGCGTCCTCGAGCGCGGCGACACCGTCGGGTACACCTGGGCCAATCTGTACGACAGCCTCACCCTCCACACTGGGAAGCACATGTCGAGCCTCCCCGACATGGCGTTCCCCCGCTCGGCCCCGCTGTTCGTGCCACGACGGGAGTTCCTGGACTACCTGCGACGCTACGCCGAGAGCTTCGAGCTACCGATCGACACGGAGAGCACCGTGGAACGGATCGCGCGGACCGACGGGTCGTGGACGGTGAGCACGAGTCGGGGCGTCCTCGCGACGAACGTCGTGGTCGTCGCCACGGGGATCGTCGCCAACCCGAAGATCCCGCGCCTCCCGGGGCAGGAACGGTTCGCGGGGCGGATCGCCCACAGCGTCGCGTACCGGCGACCCGATGGATACACCGGCCGCCGGGTGCTGGTGGTCGGGGTCGGCAACTCGGGGGCGGAGATCGGGAGCGAGATCGCGCGCGCCGGCGGCAAGGTGACGGTCGCGGTCCGGTCGGGCGCGAACGTCGTACCGTTGACGCTCGCGGGACTGCCGATCCAGTACGTCTCCTTCTGGGTGCGCAAGCTGCCGCGGCGGGTGCAGGAGGGGGCGGTCGCGCTGGTGCGCCTCCTGACGGAGCTGCGGCGCGGCAAGCCGGTGCTCCCTCGCCCCGCGTACAGCCCCTTGGACGAGATCCCGGTCATCGGGTTCCACCTCGTGGACGCGATTGCCCAAGGCTTGATCGACGTGCGCGGGGGGGTCGCCGAGCTGACGGCCGACGGGGCGCGCTTCACGGACGGTACCGCCGGCCGATTCGACGACATCATCCTCGCGACCGGCTTCGCGGCGGCGCTTGACCCGCTCGGCGGGCTGGTCCAGCTCGACGCCAAAGGCTTCGCGCGACGACGCGACCGCGTGGTCAGCGTGGACCAACCGCGGCTCTATTTCGTGGGGCACAACTACGATGCCACCGGTGGCCTTTACAACATCAGCCGGGACGCGCGACTCGCGGCCCGGCTGATCGCGGGAGACCTGAAGGCCCGCTAGGGCGTTTCGAACTTCACATCCAGCGCGGTCAGCGCACGCGGTGGACCGACCGCCGTCACGGTGGCGTGCCCTTCGGCCCGCACCGGATGCTGGGCAGCGAGGGCGTCCGAGACCTCCTGCAGCGTATGGAGGTCACCCTCCGACTCGATCATGGTCTCGCTCGTCACGGTGACCACGGCGCCGCTCGCGAGTGTGAACGTCGAGCCTGCGACGTCGACACTCGCCACGCCACCCTCGAACTCCACCATCATGACGGGCGGGGGCAGC
>DATHKX010000015.1:0-5447 GCA_035488835.1 Gemmatimonadales bacterium | reverse complement strand
ATCACGATCGGCTCGACCACCGAGAGATCGATCAGGCCTTTGCCGATGGTCTTCGCCACCGCCGTCCCCAGGCCGAACGCGGCCACGAAGTTGAAGAAGGCCGCCCATATCACCGCCATCCCCGGGCTGAGAACGCGGGTGGAAACGACCGTCGCGATCGAGTTCGCGCTGTCGTGGAAGCCATTGATAAAGTCGAAAATGAGCGCGACCACGATGATGGCGAGTACGAACCAGACGGTGGCCGTCATCAGGCGTGCTTCAACGTGATGGACTCCAGCACGTTCGCGACGTCCTCGCCCTGGTCGAGGGTCATTTCGAGATTGTCGTAGATCTCCTTCCACTTGATGACCTCGAGGGCGTCTCGCTCGGTCTCGAACATCCGGCCGAGCGCCTCCTGGTAGAGCGCGTCGCCTTCTTCCTCGAGTTTTTTCGCCTCGATGCAGTACTTCATCACGTCGTCGCCCTTCTTGAGGCGGCCGACGGCTTCAGCGAGCACGCCCACCATTCGCTGGATCACCTCCGTGAGCTGCTTCACGCCCTGCGGTGCGAGACCCAGGTGGAAGATCTGGGAGCGGCGGGCGGTGCCGTCGATCGCGTCCATCACGTCGTCCAGATCGGACGCGAGCTGGTGGATGTCCTCGCGATCGAGCGGCGTGATGAACGTGCGGTCGAGCCGGTTCACCACCTCGTGCGTGACCTGGTCGGCCTCGTGCTCGAGTCGCTTGATCGCCTCGACGTGCACGACCCGGCGCTCGGGGGACGTGTCGAACAGCTCGCGCAGATGCTGCGCCGCGACCGTGTTGCGCTGGGCGACCGCGACGAACAGATCGAAGAACTCTTCTTCCCGGGGTAAAAGGCGCACGATCGTCCTCGCGTGATAGGGGTTACGGGGTCCGAGAACATAGCGGCCGTTCGCGGGAGCCACTAGGTTTACGACGCCATGGCCACGACTCAGCAGCCGCACGCCGATTTCGTCAAGGCGCTCTCCCGGCTCGACGCCACCGCCCTCGTGGTGGGGTCGATGATCGGCTCGGGGATATTCATCGTCTCGGCGGAGATGCTCCGCGAAGTCCACGCCCCGGGCCTGCTGCTCGTCGTCTGGGCGGTGTCGGGCATCGTCACCCTGATGGGCGCGCTCACCTACGGCGAGCTGGCGGCGATGTTCCCCCGCGCGGGGGGACAGTACGTGTACCTGCGCGAAGGCATCTCGCCGCTGTTCGGCTACCTGTACGGCTGGACCCTGTTCGTGGTCATCCAGACCGGCACCATCGCGGCCGTCGCGGTCGCCTTCGCGCGCTTCACGAGCGTCTTCTGGCCCGGCCTCTCGCCCGACGTGTTCTTCGGGTTCACCATGCACTTCCCGAAGCCGATCGGCGATATCCCCGTGGGCCTCTCGCCGCAGCGCATCCTCGCCGTCCTGTCCGTCGCCCTGCTCACGTGGATCAACGTCCGTGGCGTGCGCACGGCAGCCATGATCCAGACGTCCCTCACCGCGATCAAGACCGGCGCGCTCGCGTTGCTGATCCTGCTCGGCATCACCATCGGCCGGAACGCCGAGGCGTTGGCCGCGAACTTCGGCGCGAACTTCTGGGCCACGGGCGGCGCGGCGGTAGGTCTGGGGACTATCGGCGCCGCGATGGTCGGCTCGCTGTTCTCGATGGACGCATGGAACAACGTAGGATTCGCGGGAAGCGAGCTCAAGAACGCCCAGCGCGACCTCCCGGTGGCCATGGGACTGGGCGTGTTGATCGTGACCGTCCTGTACGTGCTCGCGAACGTCGCCTACCTGAACGTGCTGCCCGCGGCCGCGATCGCGAGCGCGCCGCAGGACCGGGTCGGCACCGCCGCGCTCCACGCCATCCTGGGAGAGCCCGGGTTGAAGCTGATGGCCGCGGCGATCATGATCTCGACGTTCGGCTGCAACAACGGCCTCATCCTGTCCGGAGCGCGGGTGTATTACGCAATGGCACGGGATGACCTGTTCTTCAAGTCCGCCGGCGTGCTGCATCCAGAATACAAGACACCGGCGGTCGCCCTCGTCGTCCAGGCGGTGTGGACCAGCCTCCTCTGTCTTTCGGGCACGTATACGCAGCTTCTGAACTTCGTCATCTTCGCGGCACTGGTCTTCTACGGGCTGACGGCGGTGGGCTTGTTTGCGCTGCGGGCCAAGCGCCCCGCGGCAGACCGACCGGTCCGCGCCCCGGGCTATCCCTGGCTCCCGGCGCTGTATGTGATCGCGACCGCCGTCATCGCCGTTGACCTGCTGGTCCAGGAAGCTACGCGTACCTACAGCTTCCTCGGTCTCGGCCTCGTGCTGATCGGTGTGCCGGTGTACTTCGGATGGCGCGCCATGGTGCGGCGGAGTAGCGCCACCGTCTAGTCACCGAGCCAGCAGACCTGCGCCCTTGCCGGCCCTCTGGGCCGATAGCATATTGGCTTCGTACCCGAACAAATACCGAAGCCAATACTCATGTCAACGCCCCACTCCTCTCCAGTGCCCCATCCCACGCCCCAGCCCTCATCCTGCCCCGACTGCGGCGGCGGGCTGGTCCGTCAATCGGGCTGCCTGGTGTGCGTACAGTGCGGATGGGCGAGGTGCGGGTGAAAGCGGGCGGTCAGCCGGTCGGGCGGACGGGCGGTCGGCAACGCCGCACAGCCCAGCTCCCGCTCTTACAGACGGCCAGTCCGCCGGTCCGCCCGTCCGCCGTCGTCGTTCTCGACGAGCGCCTCCGCGGCACCAAGTTCGTCGCGCTCGAACCCAAGTCCGTACTCAACTCGCCGCAGCAGACCGGCGTCGATTTCTGGTCGCTCAACCCCTACATCGGGTGCGAATTCGGGTGCACCTACTGCTACGCGCGCTACGCGCACCGCTACACCGTCGAGCGCGCGCACGACGGGGGCAGGCTGTCGGACGCCGAATTTCACGAGTTCCGCGGCCCGCACGGGTGGGAGGCGTTCGAGAAGCGGGTGTTCGTGAAGGAGCGGCTGCTGGGCGTACTCGAAGGCGACTTGCGTCGCTACTTTCGGTCCGTCGGTCCGACAGACCGTCCGTCCGCCCCTATTGTCATCGGCACCGCCACCGATCCATACCAGCCGGCCGAGCGGCGCTTCCGGCTCACGCGCGGGATTCTCGAGCGGTTGGCGCGCTGCGAAGGCTTGAACATCGGCATCATCACGAAGAGCCCGCTCATCGCTCGCGACACCGACGTGCTGCAGCGCCTTCAAGAGCGAAGCGATCTCGAGGTTCACATCTCCCTCAACACGGTGGACGTCTCGCTCATCCGGCAAGTCGAGGCGCGCTCCCCGATGCCTGCGGTCCGGCTCCGGGCGCTCAAGCGACTCGCCGGCGCCGGCGTCCGTGTCGGGTTGATCGTGGCGCCGGTCCTTCCGGGAATCACGGACGACGTACCCCATCTGGAAGCGCTCTTCCAGGCGGCCCGGGAGGCCGGCGCCAGGTTCGTCCACGCCGGTCCGCTGCGCCTTTACCCCGCGGTGCGGGATCGCTTCCTCCCGATGGTCGAAGCGTGCTTCCCCCACCTCGCCGCGCGCTACCGGCGAGCCTACGAGGGACGGAGCGGGGTGCCGCGCGACTATGCGCGGGCGCTGTCCGCCCGCATCAAGAAGCTGCAGGCGCGATTCGGGTTCCCGGTGAACGAAGGAATGGTGGATCGCTATCGGCCGCGGCGACCGGCGCCGCAGGGCGAGCTCGGCGTGTAAGACCGGTCGCGTCACACTCTTTCTTCCATCATCTCCACGAGCGCCCGGATCGTCCCCGGCGCGTTGCCCTCGAGCCGGTTGTTCACGAGGATCAGCGCTTCCATATGGCGCCGCATTACCTCGGCGATGAGACGCAGCAGGTCCTGGCGCACGGCGGGCTGTGGGTCGCGGATGCGGTCGTAGGGCTCGAACAACTTCACCGCGTCGGCATACGCCCGCCCGGGGCGGAGCAACCCGCGCGCCACCGTGAACCCGGCGGGGAATGTCCACGGCAGCTCGAGCTGCTCGCCGATCGCCGGCATCTCGTTCCAGGAATTGAACACGTGGGCCACGCCGTGGCGCGCGAGCACCGCGCCGTGCACGTCGGTCAAGAGCTCCGGGTTCCGCAGCTCCACCGCGTAGCGGAAGTCACGTGGCAGCTGCTTCAAGAAGCCGTCGAGCTCTTCCGCCCACGCCGCCGGCTCGGGCTGGTCCTTTCCCCGCATCGCCTGAAACTCGAACACGAACGCGCCGGCGTGGTCCGAGAACGCCCGCGCGTACGGCCCGAGCACCGCGTCCTTGAAGAGGTCGGCGTTCAGGAAGTCGGGGTTCTTCTGCCCGGCGAGGTTGCCCCAGCGCGGGTCCTGCGTGAAGCGCCTCGCCGTGATCCGATCCCACACCTTGCTCACGCACGGAAAGCCGGGGGGGAGCGCCCGCGCGTACGCGGTGAGGACCTCTTCGGACGGCGGCTCGTAAAACGCGCTGTCGATCCCCACCGTGCGAAACAAGGGATAGCGCACGTACTCCTCGAGCCGGCGGGCCGGCTGGGCGCTGCGATAGGACCGATGATAGACCTCCCCCATCCAACCATCGTAGGTCCAGGTGGACGTGCCGAATCTGACGTTGGGCGGGATGCGTGCCCCGAGCGCGACCAACTCGGCCGGAGGCGGCGGCAACGACTGGACGTCGTCGAAGAGACTTTGCTGATGGCGCGAGCGCAAAACCCGAGAGCTCCAAGTTAAGTAACGTAGAATCAATAGCTTATATCGGACGGACGCAATCTTGCCATCTGATGGATCTTCGGGATATATTCGGGTCCCATTTGTCATCTGGCAATGACCCTGACGCCCCATCTGGCGAGCGATTCCGCTGCGTGCTGCTGGATTCCGCTGTTCGCGCTGCGCTGCGAACTGGCGCGACGGCCCGAGCTCGCGTCTCGCCCCGTGGCACTGCTCGCGCCCGACACCGCGCGTACCCCACGGGTGTGGCAGGTCGCACCGCTCGCCCGGCGCGTGGGCGTGAAGCCGGGCATGACCGTGAGCCAGGCGATCGGACTCTGTCCCGCGCTCAAGCTGTGCGAGCCCGACCCGGTGCATTACGACGAGCAGTTCTCGCGGCTCGCCGCGGCGCTCGTCACCGTGAGCCCCGTCGTCGAGCCTGTGGAGCTGGGGCGGGTGTTCGTGGGCACCGATGGCCTGGAAGGATTGTATGGAGGGCCGGAGGAGATCGTGGAAGCAATCAAACGCGGAATGCGGAACGCGGAACGCGGAACAGATGGGGAAGGTTCGCTTGGCTGTTCCGCGTTCCCACTTCCGCGTTCCGCGTTTCGCGTAGGGTGGGGCCGCGGGAAATTCGTCTCCTGGGTGGCCGCGACGCGCGCCAAACCGGGAGAAGCGGTCATAGTGCCCGTGGGAGGGGAGGCAAAGTTTCTCGCTTCCCAGCGGCTCGCCGTTCTCCCGCTCGACCCCGAC
>DATHKX010000014.1:0-4685 GCA_035488835.1 Gemmatimonadales bacterium | reverse complement strand
ACGCGCAGCGATCCGCAGCAGACGATCAGCCTCGGCCTGTCGCAGAACTTCGAGGCCAAGCTCAAGCCAGCGCCTGGCGACACGACCCAGCGGGCGGCGCGCAAGATCCGGCTTCTGAGCATCAACACGAGCTCGCTGTCTTACAACTTCGAGCAAGCGAAGCAGCCGGGTCACACCGGCTGGCAGACGCCCTCGATCAGCAACTCGTTCGCTTCGGACCTGCTCCCGGGCTTCAGGCTGAGCGTGGCGCACGACTTGTGGAAAGGTCAGGTAGGCACCGACACTGCGAAGTTCGACCCGTTCCTGACGAACGTGTCCGCGCAGTTCGCCATCACCCCGGCGACGATCCGCGGTATCGCCGCCCTGTTCGGTCTGGGCCGGCGCGCCCAGCCCCCGGCCACTCCTCCGCCTGGAACCGAGAGCCCGCCGGGCACCCCCCCCGGGTTCGGTCAAAGGGAGTTCTCGGGGCCGCAGGGGCTGCCGGTCGGCGGGGGCAGAGGGTTCAATCTGTCGCTCAACTACACCAGAATACGGACCCGCCCACAGGCGGACACGGGATTCGTCGGCGCCAACGCCGGGAGTCAGCAGGTAGGATTCACCCTCTCATTTCAGCCGACCGCACTTTGGTCGGCGACCTGGGATTCCAACTACAATTTCGACACGCGGCAGTTCGGGGCCCACTTCATACGCCTCGAGCGCGACCTGCACCGCTGGCACGCCAGCTTCTCGTTCTCGAAGGCTCCGAGCGGCAACTTTGCATTCAGCTTTTACGTCGCTTTGCTCGACCAGCCGGACATCAAGTTCGACTACGAGCAGCAGTCGATCACCCGCTAGCCGTCCCCTCCAGATGACACACCGGGCCCGCCTCCGGTTTCCAACTGCGGCGCCGGCCATGACTTACGTCTCGGCACGCCGCGTGCTTCTCACCGGGCGACCTGAAGCCCCGAGGATGCCATGCGGCTCTCGCTCCGCTATCTACTGGTGGTCACCGGCCTCGTCGCCGGCGCGTGCCAGAACAACACCGTTTCGACCGGCACCGGCACGCTGCCCCCACCCCAGAACCTCGCCTACCAGCTCGACCCGAGCGGCGATCCCAATCGCCCCGCCGGGATCCTGCTTGCCTGGGACGACGTGCAGAGCGCGGACTTGGCGAGCTACCGGATCTACTCGCGCGGCAGCACGGCTGGCTCGTTCCTGCTGCGCGGCGAGACCACGTCCAACACATTCCACGACAACGGCGTGCCGCACTTGCAGTACTACGTGACGGCGGTCGACGGGGGCGGCGGCGAGAGCGATCCCTCGAACACCATCACCGTCGACGAGCGGCTCCAGCTCGCGGCACCGGACACGGTGGGCTCGATCTCGCTCAATCAGGCCATCCATCTGGGCTGGGCGGACAATGCCGCCCAGTCGCCGCGCTTCAAATGGTATCGTCTCTACAGCGCCGGTTACAATCTGGACACGGGGTTGTGCGGTACCGACTGGGTGCTCGAAGGCAATACGGTATCGAACGAGTTCCTCGCCACGCTGCTTCCCAACGGCACGCCTCGTTGCTTCGGCGTTTCGGCGATCAGCACGGAAGGGTACGAGAGTCTTTGGACGGTGCGGCAAGACACGCCGCGTCCGGATGCGCGCAACGTGCTGGTCTACGCGTTCCAGACCGACGCCGATTCGTCGGGGTTCCGGTTCTGGTCCGACCTCAACAGTGACGGCGTCGGCCAGTCGAGCGAGCTGGGCTTGATCCAAAATGGCAGCCGGACCGACATCGACTTCGTCATTCATCGTCATGCGGATTCGACCTTGTGGGTGGTGCCGGTGTTCACAGGCACGAGCCTGCAGTTCTACAGCACGAGCGCGATTGCCGATCTCACGGCCATCGACTTCGCGCCGGCGAGCGGATACTCCGGCGATTCGCTGCTCGCCCGGCCGGGATTCGGGTACGTCTTCGAGATCGTGGACGGCGCGGTGTTGCATTACGGCGCGTTGCGGATGACCCACGTCGGCCGCCAGTACGTGATCTTCGACTGGAGCGTGCAGACAGATCCGGGGAACCCGGAGCTCGTGGCGCCGAAAAAGCCGGCGCCGACCGGGACACAGGTGGCAGGGTCGAGGTAGACGCCCAGTCGCGGAGGGGTTGCCTGAAGCTTGAGGAGCGAGTGGCGAGGATGTATCTCGTCGCTCGCTCTCTCATATCCACTTGGCGTCTCGCCACTCTTGCACGTAGCTTCCTCCCGCATGCCGGCCTCTGTCACCATAGACGGTCGCTCGCTCTCGATCGCTGACGTCGTGGCCGTGGCCCGCCACGGCGCGCCGGTTGCCATTGCCCCGCACGCTCTCGCCGCCGTGACCGCGTCCCGCCGCACCATCGAGGCCGCTGCTGCTCGCGGCGACACGATCTACGGGGTCAACACCGGCTTCGGGAAACTCGCCCACGTGCGTATCAAGCCGGAGCAGACGCGGGAGCTGCAGCTCAATCTGATCCGCAGCCACGCGTCGGGCGTGGGTGACCCGCTGGCCGTGGATGCCGTGCGGGCGATGATGCTGCTGCGCGCCAATGTGCTGGTGCGCGGGACGAGCGGGGTGCGACCGGCGCTGCCCGAGCTCATCGTCGAGATGCTGAATGCCCACGTGCATCCGCGCGTTCCCTCACAGGGGAGCGTCGGGGCGTCGGGCGATCTCGCGCCGCTCGCGCACCTGGCCCTCGCGATGATCGGCGAAGGCGCCGATGGCGCCGCGCTCCGGGCCAACCGGCTGCGCCCCATCACCCTCGAAGCGAAAGAGGGTCTGGCGTTCGTGAACGGGACGCAGGCGCAGACGGGGATGGCGGCGCTGCTGACGCACGATGCCTGGGTGTTGTGGCGCACGGCGCACGCGGCCGCGGCGATGAGCCTCGAGGCGGTGCGGGGCACTCCCGAGCCGTTCGACGCGCGGATCCACGACGCGCGTCCCCACCCGCTCCAGCAGCGCTCGGCGGCGCTGCTGCGCGAGCTGCTGGCCGGCTCCGAGATCCGGGAGTCGCACCGTGAGAACGACCCGCGCGTCCAGGACGCCTACTCCCTGCGTTGCACCCCCCAGGTGCTCGGCGCGGTGGGCGAAGGGCTGGGGTTCGCGGAGCGCCTCGTCACGACCGAGTTGAACGCGGCGACCGACAACCCGCTCGTGTTCGACGACGACGTGCTCTCCGGCGGCAACTTTCACGGGCAGCCGATCGCCCTGGCGCTCGACGTGATCGGCATCGCGCTCGCCACGCTCGCGGGCCTCGCGGAACGGCGGATCGAGCGCATCGTCAACCCCGACCTGTCCTCGGGGCTGCCTCCCTTCCTCGCCCGGAATCCCGGCGTCGAGTCGGGGTTCATGACGCCACAGATCGCCGCCGCGGCGCTGGTCGCGGAGTGCCGGGTGCTCGCGACGCCGGCGAGCATCCAGTCCGTGCCCACCGAGGGGAACCAGGAGGATATCGTCCCGATGGGCATGACCGCCGCCTGGAAGGCGGAGCGGATCCTCGGGAACGCGGCCCGCATCGTCGCGGTCGAGCTGCTCGCGGCGGCTCAGGGGCTCGAATTCTTGAAACCGCTCAGGCCCGGGCAGGGTGTGAGGCGTACGTACGCGGCCGTGCGGAAGGTGGCAGCGGCGCTCGACGGCGACCGGCCGTTCACCGCCGACATCGAGCAGATCACGAGCGGCCTGCGGGCTGGGGCGTTCGACCCGGAGGCGGCATGAGCGGCCCCCGGGTCGTCCGCGCGCCCCGCGGCACGGTGAAGTCGTGCCGCGGCTGGATTCAGGAAGCGGCGCTCCGGATGCTGATGAACAACCTCGATCCGGAGGTGGCGGAGCGACCTCAGGACCTGGTCGTGTACGGCGGCACCGGGAAGGCGGCCCGCGACTGGCCGGCGTTCGACGCGATCTGCCGCACGCTGCTCACCCTCGCCGACGACGAGACCCTGCTGGTGCAGTCGGGAAAACCGGTCGGCGTTTTCAGGACCCACCCGGAGGCTCCCCGGGTGCTCATCGCGAATGCGAATCTGGTCGGGCGCTGGGCGACCTGGGACGTGTTCCGCGAGCTCGAGCGCCAGGGCCTGATCATGTACGGCCAGATGACCGCCGGGTCGTGGATCTACATCGGTACCCAGGGGATTCTGCAAGGCACCTACGAGACGTTCGGCGCCATGGCGCGGCGGCACTTCGGTGGATCGCTGCGCGGGCGCATCGTCCTGACCGGGGGCCTGGGCGGCATGGGAGGCGCGCAACCGCTCGCCGCGACGATGAACGACGGGGTGTGCCTGGCGGTGGAAGTGGACCCGGCGCGGGTGCAGCGGCGGCTCGAGACCCGCTACCTCGATCGCTCCACCGCGTCCCTGGATGAGGCGGTGGGCTGGTGCGAGGAGGCGAGACGCGCGGCGCGAGCGGTCTCGGTCGGCCTCATTGGCAACTGTGCCGACGTGCTGCCGGAGCTCGTGCGCCGCGGGTTCGTCCCGGACGCGCTGACGGACCAGACGTCGGCCCACGATCCGCTGAACGGGTACATCCCCGCGGGGCTCAGCGTCGAGGCGGCAGCGGCGCTGCGGCGGAGCGCGCCGGCGGAGTACGTGCAGCGGTCGGTCGCGAGTATCGCGGCGCATGTTGAGGCGATGCTCGCGCTCAAGCGTCGTGGAGCGGTCACCTTCGACTACGGAAACAACATCCGC
>DATHKX010000013.1:0-9565 GCA_035488835.1 Gemmatimonadales bacterium | reverse complement strand
TTGACCTTCTCGAGCGGCGCGGCCTACGGGGACCTGGACGGTGACGGCGCGCTCGACCTGGTCGTCAACAACGTGAACCAGGAAGCGTTCATTTACCGCAACAATGCCCGGACGCTGACGCAGAACCGCTTCTTGGAGGTGCGGCTCGAGGGGGAGGGGATGAATCGGTTCGCCATCGGGGCGAAAGTCACGCTCTGGAGCGGTGGGCGCGAGTTCTATCAGGAGGAGGAGCCGACGCGTGGCTTTCAGTCGAGCGTCGACTACGTCCTGACGTTCGGGGTCGGACAGCGCGACACGCTCGACTCCGTGAAAGTGGAGTGGCCGGGTCGCGAGGGCCGGGTGAGCCTGCTCACCAGGGTCGCGACCAATCAGCGGGTCTCCATCCGGGAGTCGGACGCTGTGGCGCCCCGAGCTCCCAGCCCCCATCCCCCAACTCCACTCCTCACCGACGTCACGGAGCAGGTCGCACTCCCGTACGTGCACCGCGAGAACGAGTTCGTGGACTTCGACCGCGAGCCGCTGATCCCGAAACTGCTCTCGACCGAGGGACCGATGATGGCGGTGGCCGACGTGAACGGCGACGGACTGGACGACATGTTCATCGGGGGCGCCAAGGGCCAGGCCGGTAAGCTGTTGATCCAGCAGCCGGACGGCCGGTTCGTGAGCACCAACGAACGGCTCTTCGACGCCGACGCGGGATCGGAAGACATTGGCGCCGTGTTCTTCGACGCGGACGGCGATGGGCACCCCGACCTGTACGTCGTGAGCGGCGGCAGCGAGTTCTCGGAGATGGCGCCCGCGCTCCAGGACCGGCTGTACCTGAACGACGGGCGGGGCAACTTCCGCAAGGCGGTCGGGAGCCTGCCGGACGAAGACGTGAGCGGCTCGCGCGTCGTGGCGGCCGATTACGACGGCGACGGCGACATCGATCTCTTCGTGGGCGGGCGGGTCGTGCCGTGGCACTACGGCGCGGATCCGCGGAGCATGCTGTTGCAGAACGACGGCCACGGCCACTTCACCGACGTGACCAGGAAGCTCGCACCAGAGCTCGAGCGGGTCGGCATGGTCACCGATGCCGTGTGGCGCGACGTGGATGGCGACGGCCGGCCGGATCTGGTCGTGGTCGGCGAGTGGATGCCGATCACCGTCTTTCACAACGCGGGCGGCGGGAAGCTCGTCCGCGTGAAGACGCCGGGGTTGGAGCACAGCGAGGGGTGGTGGAATCGAATCGTGGCGGGTGATTTCACCGGTCACGGGCGCGTCGACTTCATCGTCGGCAACCTCGGTCTGAACACCCGATTCCAGGCCTCAGAGGCCGAGCCGATGACGATGTACGTGAAGGACTTCGACGGGAGCGGCGTGTCCAAGCAGATCCTGTCGGTCTACAATCACGGGACAAGCTATCCGATCGCGATGCGGGACGAGCTGATCAAGGCACTTCCGTACCTGAAGGCCCGCTTCCCCCGCTACGCCGACTACGCGGGCAAGAGCGTCACCGACATCTTCTCGCCCGCGGAGCTCGCCGGCGCGACCCTGAAGCAGGCGCACACGTTCGCGACGGCGCTGGCGCGGAACAACGGAGACGGGTCGTTCACGCTCGTGCCGCTCCCGCGCGAGGCGCAGATTGCCCCGGTGTACGGGATCCTGGCGAGCGACGTCGACGGGGACGGGAAGACCGATCTGCTGCTGGCCGGAAACTTCGATGGCGTGCAGCCCGAGATCGGGCGGATGAGCGCGAGCTACGGCCTGTTGCTGCGCGGCGAGGGAACGGGCAGATTCACGCCACTCGGGACGACGCTGAGCGGGTTTGCCGTCCCCGGGCAGGCGCGCGATATCGAGCGGGTCCGGACCCGTCGCGGCGACCTCTACGTCGTGACCCGAAACAACGACCGCCCGCTGGTGTTCCGCTCCCTCCGGGCGCGGACGCCGCTAGCGGCCGGGCCGCTTGGTCCTGATGACGATGACGCCGTTGGCGCCGCGCACCCCGTACAGCGCCGTTTCGGAGGGTTGCGTCAACACCTGGATCGACTCGATGTCGTACGGATTGACGCCCCTGAGGGCCCCGCCGTGGGCGGGTGGCAGGGGCACCTCGTCGATCACATACAGCGGCTCGTTGCTCGCCATGAACGAGCCGACGCCGTGGATGCGAACGGAGATGCCGCCGTCGCTCGTCCGAGTGACGATCACGCCCGGAAAGCGGGTCATCAGCACTTCCTCGATCGGCCGGCCGGGCGCGCGATCCAGCTCTTCCGCCGTGACGACTGAGCCGGGAGGCGCGGTCGCCGGCGCGACACCTTGGGCTCTAGGCTCGCCGTTGGCGTTCGGGTGGGAGCAAGCGACCACGCAGCCGAGCAGCGACCCGAGGAGACGCCGGGGGAGGGGTGAGCACATGGGGGACCTCCTGTGAGTCATGGATGATCCGGCCGCTTGGTCTTGATGACGATGACGCCGTTGGAGCCGCGCATGCCGTAGAGCGCCGTTTCGGCCGGCTCCTTGAGCACCTCGATCGATTCGATGTCGTTGAGATTGATCCCGGTGAGGTATCCGTTGGGGCCCGGCTCGATCGCTACCCCGTCGAGCACGTACAGTGGCGTGTTGCCGCCCTTGATGGACGAGCCGCCCCGGATGCGCACCGCGAACCCGCCGTCCGACGTCCGCGTCACGTCCACGCCGGGGAAGCGGCCCATCAGCACCTGCTCGACCGATTGCCCGGGCGCCTTGGCGAGGTCCTCCGACGTCACCACCGCGTTGGGAGACGCGGTCGGCTGGCTCGGTGGTGGCGCACCAGTGGTGGATGCGCTCCGATGGTGGCAGGCGGAGCTCACGCAGACGAGGACCGGCAGCAGGGCGCGCAGCGAGAACGAGGTCATTGGTGTCCTCCCAGGGCACGCTACGTTCCAATATACGTCGTGGCGGGGCGCACGGCTAACTCTTGATCGGTGAACTCGACATGTCCAAGTGGATGCGGTATCCGACTCTCCTGCTCGCGCTGTCCGTCATTACCAGGCTGGGAGCGGCCCAAGACCGGGCCCGCGTGACATCCCCGGACGGCCGGAACGCGGTCACCGTCGAGGTTCGCGACGGCGCCCTCACGTACAGCGTCGACCGGGATGGTCGAGCGGTGCTCCTGCCCTCGCGACTCGGCTTCGCGTTCCAGGGGGCCCCGCCGCTGCGCGACAGCCTGCGGATGGTCGATACCAGCCGCAGCACGGCGGACGAGACGTGGACGCAACCCTGGGGCGAGGTGGCCCGGGTGCGCGATCATCATAACGAGCTGCGGGTCTCAGTCGCCGAAGTCGCGGCGCCGGGCAGACGGCTCGTGGTGGTGTTCCGGGTCTTCAACGACGGGATCGGCTTCCGCTACGAGCTTCCGGCGCAGCCCGGGCTCGGCGAGTTCGCCATCACTGACGAGCTCACGGAGTTCGCGCTGGCTGACGACGCCCGTGCCTGGTGGATTCCGTCGAACCGTCCTCGCCTCGACCGCTCGGAGATGCTGTTCTCGTCCTCCCCGGTGAGCGTGCTCGACAGCGTGCAGACACCGCTCACGCTGGAGACGCGGGACGGCCGTACGTTCATCGTGATTCACGAGGCGAACCTGGTCGACTACGCGCGGATGTTCCTCGCCGGACCCCGCATGCAGTCTCGCACGCTGCGCGCGGCCCTGGCACCCTATGCCGACGGGATCAAGGTGCGCGGGCGCACGCCGTTCGTGACGCCGTGGCGCACCATCCAGCTGGCCGACCGCGCGACCGATCTGGCGCCGTCGGTGCTCGGCTTGAACCTCAATCCGCCAGGCGTCATCCCGAACACGAGCTGGATCAAGCCGATGAAATACGTGGGCATCTGGTGGGGCATGCACATCGGCACGATGACGTGGAGCTCCGGGGCCAAGCATGGCGCTACCACGGCGAACACGAAACGCTACATCGACTTCGCCGCCGCCAACGGGTTGGGTGGGGTCCTGGTTGAAGGCTGGAACGTCGGTTGGGACGGCGACTGGATCCAGAACCGGAACGCGTTCTCGTTCACGAAGCCGTATCCCGACTACGACCTCCCGGAGCTGGCCCGCTACGCCCACGCGAAGGGCGTCAAGCTGATCGTCCACAACGAGACGTCGGGGGGCATCGAGAACTACGAGCGGCAGATGGACAGCGCCTTCGCGCTGTACCATTCGCTCGGGCTGGACGCTATCAAATCGGGGTACGTGACGGACTTCGTAGGCGAGGGGCACTCGCACTATGGTCAGTACATGGTGCGGCACCACCGCCGCGTGATCGAGAAGGCCGCCCAGTACGGCATCATGCTCGACGTGCACGAGCCGATCCACGATACGGGGGAACGTCGCACCTACCCGAATATGATGAGCCGCGAGGGCGCGCGCGGCCAGGAATACAACGCGTGGAGCGCCGAAGGGGGCAATCCGCCCGAGCATGAGACGATCCTGTTCTTCACCCGGATGCTCGACGGCCCGATGGATTTCACGCCGGGCATCTTCGACATCCTGATCGAGCGCGGGACGGGGCGGCCGCGGCGGTCGGACGAGCCCCGCGTCCGGACGACGCTCGCGAAGCAGCTGGCGCTGTACGTCGTGCTCTACTCGCCGCTCCAGATGGCGGCGGATTTGCCCGAGAATTACGAGCACCAGCCGGCGTTCCAGTTCATCCGGGACGTCGCGGTCGACTGGGACACGACGCGCGTGATCGCGGGGAAGATCGGCGACTACGTCGTCGTGGCGCGGCGGGAACGGAACGGTCCGAGCTGGTTCCTGGGCGCCATCACCGATGAGGAAGCGCGGACGTTCGACGTCTCCCTTTCCTTCCTCACCCCGGGGAGCAAGTACGTCGCCGAGATCTACGCGGACGGGCCCGGCGCGAATTGGCTCACGAACCCGTTACCGGTCACTATTTCCAAGCGTACGGTGGACGCCACGTCCCGGCTGCACATCGTGCTCGCTCCCGGGGGCGGGCAAGCGATCAGGATCCGGCCGGCGCGATAGTCCGAAATCATGATGCGCAACGCCGAGGGGCGGTCCCGACCCGTTGAGTCTTCGCCTTCGGGACCGCCCCTCGGCGTCGAAGCGTTCATGCTACCGCTTCTCGCGGCGTTGGCGCTCGCGGGCTGCGGCCGCGCCCGCGAGCCGCGGCTCTTCGAGCTGCTGCCCCCGCAACGGACCGGCGTCACGTTCGCCAACCGGCTGCCCGACGACACCGCGTTCAACATTCTCAACTACATGTACTACTACGACGGTGGTGGCGTCGCGGTGGGTGACGTCAACAACGACGGCCTGCCGGACCTCTACTTCACGTCGAACGTCGGACCCAACCGGCTGTACCTGAACAAGGGAGATTATCGGTTCGAGGACGTCACCGAGCGAGCGGGCGTGGCCGATCCCGACGGGTGGAAGACCGGTGTCACGATGGCCGACGTCAATGGAGACGGATTCGTCGATATCTTCGTCTCCGCCGTCGACTTTCTCACGATGCATGGGCACAACGTGCTCTACATCAACAACGGCGACGGTACGTTCACGGACCGAACCAAGGAATACGGTCTCGATTTCGCCGGCTTTTCGACGCAGGCCCTCTTCTTCGATTATGACGGCGACGGCGACCTCGATATGTACCTGCTGACCCATTCGCCCCACCCCGAGCGCACGCCCGGCCCGCTCGCGCGGGCCGCGACCAGCCGCGCGGGGGTGAGTGACCGCCTCTACCGGAACGACGCAGGCCATTTTGTCGACGTGAGCGACCAGGCCGGCCTCCGCCGCGGCGCGGCGCGTTACGGCCTCGGCGTCGTGGCGAGCGACCTGAACGGGGACGGTTGCCCCGACCTGTACATCGCCAACGATTTCCAGGAAGACGACTTTCTCTACTACAACAACTGCGACGGCACGTTCACCGAGTCGAGCGCCACATCCGTGGGACACACGAGCCATGCGTCGATGGGCGTGGACGCCGCCGACTTCAACAACGACGGCCGACCGGACCTGATGGTCCTCGACATGCTGCCCGAGCACGAGAAGACCCTGAAAACATCCGCCAATGCCGAGAGCTTCGACGTGTATAATCTGAAGCTCGAGGCGGGTTATCACCCGCAATACGCCCGCAACACGCTCCAGCTCAACCGCGGCCACCGGCGTTTCAGTGAGATCGGGTATCAGGCCGGCGTGTACGCCACCGATTGGAGCTGGGCCCCCTTGTTCGCCGACCTCGACAACGACGGCTACAAGGACCTGTTCATCACCAACGGCATCTCTCACCGGCCGAACGACCTCGACTACCTCGCGTATGTGGGCATGCCAGTCGTCCAGGCGTCGCTGCGCGACGGGATGACGGGGCTCGCCGGGACACTCGTCGGGAAGATGCCCCAGATCCCGATCGCCAACTACGCCTATCGCAACAACCGAGATCTCACCTTCACCAATCAGGCGCGCGCCTGGGGGCTCGAGCAGCCGGGCTTCTCGAACGGCGCGGCCTACGTGGACTTGAACAACAGCGGGGCACTCGATCTGGTCGTGAACCGGATCGACGCCCCCGCCGCGATCTATAGAAACCGCGCCCGCGAGCTTACCAAGAACCACTATCTCCAGGTGGTGTTGCGAGGCTCTGGCGCCAACACGGCGGGGATCGGCGCGAAGGTCATCGTCAAGCAGGGCGGCATGACACAGCTGCTGGAACAGATGCCGACACGCGGGTTCCAGTCCTCTGTCGATCCCCGCCTGCACTTCGGGCTGGGAGCCTCGACCCGGATCGACTCCCTGCTCGTCATCTGGCCGGATCGCCGCTATCAGGTGTTGACCGATGTGGCGGTCGACCGCACGCTCACGCTGTCGCAGCGAGACGCTACCGGGGCGGGGGTCGGGGCCGCCGCGACGGCGGGCGCCCGCTGGGCTGCCGGAGCGGCGGCCCCGACTCCCGCCCTGCTGTTCTCCGATGTGACCGATCGGGTCGGCATCGACTTCACGCACCGGGAGAACCGCTTCTACGACTTCCACCGCGAGCCATTGATCCCGCATCTCCTGTCGACCGAAGGGCCCGCCCTGGCTATCGGCGACGTCGACGGCAATGGCCGCGACGACATCTATGTCGGGGGCGCCAAGTGGCAGGCCGGCCGGCTCTTCACCCAGCGGCCCGACGGCACGTTCCGCGCCAGCGCGCAGCCCGCGTTCCAGGTGGACAGTCTGAGCGAGGACGTCGATGCGGTGTTTTTCGACGCCAACGGCGACGGGCGTCCGGATCTGTACGTGGTGAGCGGCGGCAACGAGTTCGAGAAGGACGACGCTCCCCTCCAGGACCGGCTCTACGTGAAAGACGGCCACGGGCAGTTCCGGCGCGATTCCCTGGCGCTCCCTCGTCTGTCTGAGAGCGGGTCCTGCGTGGTGCCGGGTGATTTCAATGGCGACGGACATCTCGATCTGTTCGTCGGGCGGCGCGTGGTCGCGCGTCACTACGGCCTCACGCCCCGCAGCTATCTGCTGGAAAACGACGGCCGGGGGCACTTTCGTGACGTCACGCTCGAGAAAGCCCCGGCGCTCGCCGAGGCCGGGATGGTGACGTCCGCCGCGTGGGTCGATTACGACCACGACGGGAAGCTCGATTTGATCGTCGTCGGGGAGTGGATGCCGATCCGCGTCTTCCACCAGGAAAACGGTCGCCTGGTGGACCGGACGGCCGAAGCCGGGCTTGCCGGAACGGAAGGCTGGTGGAACAGCGTCACGGTTGCCGACCTGAACGGTGATGGGCGTCCCGACCTGGTGCTCGGCAACCTCGGGCTCAACTCCTACCTCCAGGCGTCGCCCACCGAGCCCGCACGCATGTACGTGGGCGACTTCGGCCATAACGGCACACTCGAGCAGATTCTCACGTTCTACAAGCACGGCGTGAGCTACCCGCTCGCCGGTCGCGACGAGCTGATCGGTCTGATCCCCCGGTTAGCAAAGCGATACGCCACGTATGCGGACTTCGGCGCCGCCCGCGTCGAGGACATCTTCCCAGCAGCGGAGCTGGCCCAGGCTACGGTTCGAGCAGCCCGCGTGTTCGCGAGCTCCGTGGCCCTGAACAACGGGGACGGCACCTTCACGCTGCGGCCCCTCCCCGCCGAGGCTCAGTTCGCGCCGATCCGCGCGGCGCTGGTAGGGGACTTCGATGGCGACGGGCGGCCGGATCTCCTGGTTGGCGGGAACCTCTACGGCGTACCGCCGGTCCTCGGGCGCTACGACGCCAGTTACGGTCTCCTGCTGTCCGGTATGGGGGACGGCCGCTTCTCAAGCGTCGATATGGAGCGGAGCGGTCTCGTGATCGATGGGCAGGTGCGCCACATGGGATTGGTGCGGCAGGCAGGCGGCGGGCGCCTGATCGTCGTCGCCCGCAACAACGACAAGCTTCAGGTACTTCGCCCGCTGCGCCCAGCGCGGTAGAGGTCGATCACGTTCGCGACGGGGCCGACGATCGCGAGGGCGATGATCGGCGGCGCCGGATACAGCCGGCTGAGCTGCGCCACGTGAAAATCACCGGCCAGCCGGATGGCGGCCTCCGCCACGGCCACGGTGGCGGCCACGATGATCCGCCCGCGCACCGTGCTCACGGTCGTCTTGGGATCGGTGATCATGAAGAAGATGAACAGCTGGTACATCGGGCCGGTGATCGGCGCGATTTCCGCGAGCAGCGGGCCGCCCACGATCCAATGGCGCAGCGCCGCGAGCGCGACGAAGCACGCCACGTAGGTGAGCGTGACGTGCAGCATGCGGACCCGAGACACGATGAGGAGCCCGAAACACCAGATCACCGCGTTCGTGGCCAGGTCGTTACCCCACTGGCGGCTCAGGATGGCGACGCTCGCCGGCGCCACTAGGAGGAGCACGCTGATGGCGAAGTTGCTCGGGTTCCAGAGGTGCCGGCCGTGGTAGCGCAGCACGTACTTGGAAGCAATCGCGAGGAACCCGCCCAGGGCGAACGGCCAGAGCAGGTCGGCCCGCGGCTTGATGAGGAGCGCGAGGCTGATACCGGTGATGTAGGCGCTCGCCACGTTCGCGACCGAGCCGTGCAGCAAGCGTGAGAGCACGAGCTCCGTCGCGATGCACACGCCGAGCGCGATGACGAGCCGGTCGTAGCCGCCGAGGATGCCGTAGCGCGCCTCGCCGAGCACCAGGATGAGCGTGATGAGAAAGGAGACCGGGTAGCGAGGGTCCATGCGGCCCAGCCGGGCCCACAGCGTCCGGCCTCGCTCCCGGAGGCCGTGCAACGCGACAGCGGTCACGCGCTTAGGATCCCGGCTCGGTGACGACGTGCAACCGGTCCACGGCCGGGTGCTCGAGCGTCTGCACAGTGCCCGACGGCCAGCGAATCACGACGCGGTCCGCGCGCCCCGTAGGTCCCAGCCCGAAGTGCAGCCGACGGTCGTTCTGGCTGGCGAATCCCATGCCCCCGTCCACGATCTGCAGCTGGCGCGCCGCTCCGGCTTCGAGCGTCACCTCGGCGCCGATGGCGCTGCGGTTCGATCGGGTGCCCACGAGCTTGAAGGCGATCCAATGGTTGCCCGGCACCCCGCTGTTCTTGTAGACCAGCAC
>DATHKX010000012.1:0-48000 GCA_035488835.1 Gemmatimonadales bacterium | reverse complement strand
GGGGGACGCGCTCGGCGCCCGAGACTTCGATGCGGCGGAAAAAGATGCGCAGGATGAGACCGAACAGCGCCCGGAAGAACGCCCTCACGGCGACGGCTCGCCGCCGGCGCGTCCCCCCCGCCAGGCGGCGTAAATCCAGATCATCCCTCCGACCAGGACGGCCAGTGGAATGATCAACACCGCCTCACCCAGCGAGCGCGCGTCGGACAGCAGGCCGACGAGGGACGGGGAGGGAACGTCGCCCAGGAGGTGAATCGTGAAGATGCTCAAGGCCACCGCCGTGGCCCGCATGTGCGGTGAGACGACGTTGACGATGGCCGAGTTGATCGGGCCGGTGGACGCAAACAGACACAGCTCCGCCGCCACGATGGCCGGCCAATAGACGCCGGGGTGCGGCGCCGCGAGCGCGACCAGCGTGAGCGGCGCGGCGACGAGCGTGACCACCCCCGACACCCAGAGATACGCCTGCCGCGAGGTGCGAAGGAAGTAGTCGCCGATCCAGCCTCCGGCGTACGTACCGATGAACCCCGTAACCACCACGATCGCCCCGAACTGCACCGTCGCCTGCGCTTTCGGAATGCCGCGCGTGCGCTCGAGGAAGGCCGGCGTCCAGAACGCCAGCGCACCGATCGCAAACGTGTAGGCGGCATAGCCCAGCACCGTGAGGACGTACGGACGGTTGCGAACCAGGGCGGCATAGGCGGCGCGGGCGGCACCGCCGAGCGACACGGCATGGGCGTCGGGGGTGAGTGCACCGGCGGAGTCTTGGGCACCACGGGGCGGGTCGTACAGCCGCAGCGCGAGCGCCGCGAGCACCAGTCCCGGCACACCGGCCACGAAGAACGCCTGGCGCCACCCGAAGTAGTGATCGACCAGCCCGCCCACGATGTATCCGAGCGCCGAGCCGATGGGGATCGCGGCGAAGAACACCGCGAACACCCGGCCACGCCGCTCGCGTGGGAAGTAGTCGGCCAGCAGCGCCGGCGAGATCGTGCCGTAGGCCGCCTCACCGACGCCCACCGCGGCTCGGGCCGCGAACAGCGACGCGTAGCTCGTGGCCAGGCCTGCGAGCGCCGTCGCAACGCTCCAGATCGCGACGCCCAGGCCCATGAGACGCGTCCGGGATCGTGCGTCGCCCAGCGATCCGAACAGCGGCGCTGCGATCATGTACACGATGATGAACCCGGTCATGAGCGACCCGAGCTGCGTGTCCGAGAGCCCGAGCTCCGAGTGCTTCATGCTTTCGGCAAGCGCGGCGACGATCCACCGGTCCAGGTAGTTGAACAGGTTGATCAGCGTGAGGACCGCGAGCGCCCTCCTGCCGAGCCGGGCGAACTCGGGCCCTACAGGTGGGCCTTCAGCCACGACGTGAACAGACCGTACAGGTTTTCCCGCGTGGCGCCACCGGCAATCGAGTGCGTCTTGTTGGGATAGATCCGCATGTCGAACTGCTTGTTCGCGGCCTCCAGGCGCTCCACCAGGCGCTCGCTGTTCTGGAAGTGCACGTTATCGTCGCCCGTCCCGTGCACCAGCAGGAAGCTGCCCCGGAGACTATCGGCATACATCAACGGGGCACTCTCGTCGTAACCGGCTGCGTTCTCCTGCGGCGTGCGCATGTAGCGCTCGGTGTAAATCGTGTCGTAGAAACGCCAGTCCGTCACCGGCGCCACGGCGAGCGCCGCCTTGAACACGCCCGCGCCGCGGAACATGCTGAGAGATGTCATGTAGCCGCCGTAGCTCCAGCCCCAGATGCCAATGCGATCGGGATTCACGTACGGCTGTGCGGCGAACCAGCGCGCGGCCGCGATCTGGTCGGTCGATTCGTAGCGGCCAAGGTGGAGGTAGGTCTGTTTCATGAACTTCGCGCCGCGCCCGCCGGTCCCGCGGTTGTCAACGCTGGCGACGAGGTAGCCCTCCTGCGCCAGCAGCTCGTGCCACAAGTAGTTCGCTCCGCCCCAGGCGTCGGTGACCGTCTGGGATCCCGGCCCGCCGTATACGTTCATTAACAAGGGATAGCGTCGCGTCGGATCGAATCCTTTGGGCTTGATGATCCACGCGTTGAGTTCCACACCTTCGGGCGTCTTGACCGTGATGAACTCCGGACGGTTGAGCCCCAGCCCCGAGACCTTCTCCCTCAGCTTCGCATTGCTGGCAATCGTGCGGACGAGCGTGCCGTCCGAGCGCCGCAGCGTCTGCACCGGGGGGACGCCGGCCTGCGAGTAGGTCTCGACGTACAGCGCGAACGTGGGGGCGAACGCGGCGCTGTGCGTCCCGGGGTCGGTCGAGATCCGCGCCAGCCCCTTTCCGTCCAGCCCGACGTGCAACAGCTGCCGCCCGAGTGGCCCCTCGATGGCACCGCTGAAATAGAGGACGCGGCTCTTCTCGTCCACGCCATACACATCCTGGACGTCCCAGCCCCCCGGCGTCACGCGCCGGACCAACGAGCCGCCCCGATCGAACAGGTAGACCTGATCGTTGCCGTCTCGCTCGGAGACGAACAGGAACTGCTTTCCGCCGTCGATCCAGCGGGGCTGGTTCGCATCCACCCAGGCGGAATCGGCGTCGGTCATGATCACTCGTGCCGCGCCGCTGGTTGCGTCGGCCATCAGCAGATCGAGCCGATTCTGATGGCGGTTGAGCCGCGTGAGCCACAGCTGGTCCGGCGCATCGGCAAAGTCCATCGCGGCAACGTAGATGTCCTTGTCCGGGCCGAGCTCGATCCACGAGGTCCGGCCGGTGGAGATCTCCACGACGCCGATCTTCACTTCGGAGTTGGGCGTCCCGGGCTTGGGGTAGCGGACCGGTACGAGGCTCGGGTAGAGCGAATCCTGATTCAGCAGGTAGAACGGCCGGATCGCCGTCTGGTCCAGCCGCCAGAACGCGATCCGCCGGCCGTCGGGGCTCCAGCGAAACGCATCGCGCAGGTTCAGCTCCTCCTCGTACACCCAATCAGACGTGCCGTTGATGACGTTCTCTCCGCCGTCCCGCGTGACAGCCGTTTCGTCGCCCGTCGCGAGATCGGTGACGTAGATGTTGTTCTCGCGAACAAACGCGACCCGGCGTCCTTCGGGAGAAAACTTGGCGAACTGCTGGTAGCCGGGGCGCGTGCTCACGGGGGTGAGCCGGCGGGCGGTGAGGTCCCACACGAAGAACGTGCCCTTGGTGTTCTCCCGCCACACGCGGGCGGAATTCGTGAAAATGAGTAGCTTGGAGCCGTCACCCGAGAACTGGTATTGTTCGATGGCCACCGGCTTCACCGCCCCGGGCGGAACGAGGTCCGCGTCCCGTACGACCAAGGCCTTGGTGCCCGTTAGCGCGTCCACGCGGTACAGGTCGGTGTTGCCCGACGCGTTTTCCTCGATGGCCGTATACGCTTTGCCGTCGCTCGTCCAGGCGATGTCGACCAGATCGCTCACGAACTCCGGCGAGCCCCAGATGGCGTGCACGGTGAGGGGTGGGGCGTGGATACCCTGCGCGGCGAGTGGCGCGATCTGGAAAACGGCGCACACGGCGATGAGTCGGCGAACGGCAGTCGAAACCATGTTGGCGTCCGGGGCAAGGGTTGGGGGTGCCCCAAACCTACCCACCGACGCCCCCCTCCGCCGCCGCTGGGACGGTGCAGCCTAGCGGGCCCGAGCTCCCTCGCCTGAGTGCCGCGCACTGGCCGACGGGCGCCTACCGCCGGGAGCATCTGCCGGAGCGGGTGCTGCAGTTCGGCACGGGCATGCTGCTGCGCGCCCTGTGCGCGGCCTTCGTCGACGCCGCTAACTCGGCCGGCGCGTTCTCCGGCCGCATCGCCGTCATCCAGAGCACACCGCAGGGCCAGGCGCGCGCCATCAACGCCCAGGACGGCCTGTTCACGCTGGTGGAGCGCGGACTCGTGCACGGAGCGCCGGTCGAGCGGACGCGACTGGTCGGCGCCATTTCGCGCGCCCTGCTCGCGGACGCCGAGTGGCCCGCGGTGCGGGACCTGGTCGCGCGGCCTGAGCTGCAGGTGATCGTGAGTAACGTGACGGAAGCGGGGTTTCGCCCCGACGCGAGCTTCCCCGCCCGGTTGACGGATCTCCTGCATACGCGTTTCGTGCGCTTGCCCGAGGGCCCGCCCGTGTTCGTCATTCCCACCGAACTGCTGGACGACAACGGGCCGCGGCTCGCCGCGATGGTCGACCGCCTGGCCGACGGACTCGAGCGTGGGCCTGAGTTCCGCAGGTGGCTTGGCCGCCGGGTGCGGTTCTGCTCCTCGCTGGTGGACCGGATCACCACGGGCACGCCCGCGCGAGACGTGCGCGCGGCGCTCGAGCGGCGTC
The DNA here is from genome assembly GCA_035488835.1 of Gemmatimonadales bacterium. GTDB lineage: Bacteria > Gemmatimonadota > Gemmatimonadetes > Gemmatimonadales > GWC2-71-9 > AG41. The sequence continues at coordinate 43,693 of DATHKX010000012.1, read as the reverse complement.
TCGGGTACGCCGACGCCCTCCTCACCGTCACGGAGCCCCAGGCCCTCTGGGCGATCGAGGCCGATCCCGCCGAATTGCGGGCGACGTTTCCGATCGACGTTCTCCCCGAGTCGGTGATCATCGCGCCCGACATCGGTTTCTATCGGGAACGCAAGCTGCGACTGCTGAACGGCGCGCACACCGCCACCGCACCGCTCGCACTCCTGGCGGGGGTGCGGACGGTGCGGGAGGCCGCCGAGCATCCTCGCCTGGGCCTCTTCCTCCGCCACATCCTGTTCGAGGAGATCGTGCCGTCGACGAACCTGCCGCCCGGCGCAGCGCTGGCGTTCGCGGGAACCGTGATCGATCGGTTTCGCAACCCCTGGCTCGATCACGAATGGCGCGTGATCGCCGCGAACCAGACGGCGAAGCTGCGGCTCCGCATGGTGCCGTCGCTAACGGGATTCGCCCGAAAGCGGGGGATCGCGCCGCAGGGGTTGGCCCTGGGCCTTGCGGCCTATCTGCAATGGGCCCGCTCACATCCCGCCGGCGACGCCGATCTGCCGCTGATCGAGCGGCACTGGCGAGTGGTGGAGCCGAATGCGTCGGAAGAACTGGCCAGGACCGCGCTGTCTGACACGGATCTGTGGGGCGCGAATCTCGCCGAACTGCCGGGACTCCTCGAGGCCACGACGCGCTGGCTGGTCCTGCTGCAGCGCGACGGCGTGGACGCGGCGCTCGCGGCGCTGCCCGGCATGTCGGAGCACGCAGCCACCGGACGCACCGGATCATGACCCTCACCGCGACGACCTTCCCGGGGCTCGATCCGCTGCTCCAGAGCGGTGTGATTGCGGTCGTTCGGCTGTCCGAAGCGGTCCGGCTGGGTCCGGCAGCCCGCGCGCTGGCGGCGGGAGGCGTGGGCGCGGTGGAGGTCACGCTGACCACACCGGGCGCGATCGACGCGATCGCCGACCTCGCGTCCGACAAGGAGCTCGCGGGGTGCGTCGTCGGTGCGGGCACCGTGCTCGACGAATCTGCGGCTCGCCACGTCATCGACGCCGGCGCGCGTTTCGTGGTGAGCCCGGCGCTCAACCCGGCCGTGATCCGCGCGTGCCGCGACCGCGAGGTCCCATGCATGCCCGGCGCCTTCACGCCCACCGAGCTGCTCGAGGCCTGGCGCGCGGGTGCGCCGGTCGTGAAGCTGTTCCCCGCGTCGGCGCTCGGTCCCGGCTATGTCCGCGACGTGCTCGCGCCGCTGCCGTTCCTGCGGCTCGTGCCCTCGGGCGGGGTGTCGCTCGAGAACGCCGGCGAGTGGATTCGCGCCGGCGCCGCCGCGGTGAGCGTGGGAAGCGCGCTCGCAAGCGCCGCCCTACTAACGGACGAATCGACCGCTGAGCTCACGGCGCGCGCCCGGTCGTTCGTCGAGCGCGTGGCCCAGGCCCGGCGCCACCTGGGCAACCCCCAGTGACGCGGGCGGTCACGTTCGGCGAGCTCCTGTTGCGGCTCAGCCCACCCGGTGAAGAACGACTGTTCGAGTCGAGCGACCTCGTGACGTGCTTCGGGGGCGCGGAGGCGAACGTCGCCGTCGCCCTGAGCCATTTCGGCGTGCGATGCGACTACGTCACGCGCGTGCCCGACAATCCCATCGGGGATGCCGGCGTGGCGGCGCTCGAGCGCGAAGGCGTCGGGACCGAATGGATCGTGCGCGGCGGCGAGCGCCTGGGGATCTACTTCGTGGAGCCGGGCGCCGATCTGCGCACTATGCGCGTCGTATACGACCGCGCAGACTCCGCGTTGGCCCGGATCGAGCCGCGGTCCCTCGACTGGCCTCGGGTGCTCGCGCGCGCCGACTGGTTCCACGCCTCGGGGATCACCCCCGCGCTGGGCGACGGGCCGGCCGCCGCGCTCGCGGACGCGATCGCCTGCGCGCGCGCCCAGGGCATACCCGTCAGTTTCGACTTGAACTACCGCGAGGCGCTGTGGCGCGACCGCGACCCGCGACCGCTGGTCGAGCCCCTGGCGCGACAGGCGACGGTCCTGATCGCCAACCCGACGGCCGTGCGAGTCATGCTCGGGATCGAGGCCGACGACACCTCGCTCGCGACACCCGAGCGCGCGCGGGAGCTTGCGGCACGGCTCGCGGACCGTTGCGGGGTCACGCGGGTCGCGCTCACGCGACGCGAGATCCTCGGGCCCCGCCGCCACGGCTGGAGCGCCGTACTGTACGATGCGGAGACCCGCTCGTTCGCGCAGAGCCGGCGGCACTGCGTGGACGTCGTGGACCGGGTGGGTGGTGGCGACAGCTTCGCGGCAGGGCTCATCGCGCGCCTCGTCGGCGGGGACGCGCCGGCGGGGGCCCTCGAGTTCGCGGTGGCGGCGAGTGCGCTGAAGCTCACCGTGCCCGGCGACTTTAGCCGCGCCAGCGTCCGGGAAGTCGAGGAGCTGCTCCGCACATGATCCCGAGCTTTCGCTGGTTCGGCGCCGCTGATCCGATCCCGCTCGCCCATATTCGACAGATCCCCGGGGTCACAGGCATCGTGAGCGCGCTGTACGACGTGCCGGTGGGCGACGCCTGGAGCCACGCGCGCCTCGGCGCACTCAAGGCTCAGGTCGAGGATGCCGGGCTTCGCTTCGCCGTGGTCGAGAGCGTCCCGGTGCACGAGGACATCAAGCTGGGGCGCCCCGGGCGCGATCGGCTCATCGACAATTACTGCGCCAGCATCGCGAGTATGGGCGAGCTCCGCATTCCCGTGTTGTGCTACAACTTCATGCCGGTCTTCGACTGGACACGCACCGACCTCGCCATGCGCCTGCCCGACGGGTCCACGGCGCTCGCGTACGACGATCGGGCGCTCGCCGCCATCGATCTGTCGCGCGGAACCGGAGAGCTCCCCGGGTGGGCCACCGCGTACCAGCCCAAGGATCTCCAGGCGCTGCTCGCCGCCTACCGCGACGTGGACGCGGAGCACCTCTGGGACAACCTCGCGTACTTCCTCGAGCGCGTCGTACCGGTCGCCGGGCAGGCAGGCGTGCGCCTCGCGATCCATCCCGATGATCCCCCCTGGCCCATCTTCGGACTGCCGCGGATCATCACCAATGCCCGAGCCTTGGAGCGCCTCGTGACGCTCGTGGACAGCCCGGCGAACGGCGTGACGTTCTGCACCGGGTCGCTCGGCGCGAGCCCCGAGAACGATCTGCCGGCCATGGTCCGTCGTTTGAGAGGGCGCGTTCACTTCGCCCACTGCCGCAACGTCCGGATCACGGGTGAGCGCCGGTTTCACGAGACCGCCCATCCCTCCCCCTGCGGCAGCGTGGACCTGTTCGAGGTACTCCGCGCCCTGAGGGACGTCGGATTCGCGGGCCCGATGCGCCCCGATCACGGCCGCATGATCTGGGGCGAGACGGGGCGCCCCGGATACGGGCTGTACGATCGGGCGCTCGGTGTGACGTACCTCCAGGGCCTGTGGGAAGCCCTCTCGCGGATGGATGCGTGAGCAAGACGGTCGCTGCCCCGCCCCGGCGCATCGGATACCGCTGGACGGTATGCGCGCTGCTGTTCGTGGTGACCACGATCAACTATGTCGACCGCCAGGTGCTCGGGATCCTCGCGCCCACGCTGCAGCGCGAGATGGGGTGGTCCGAGGCCGCCTATGGCGACGTCGTGTCGTGGTTCACCCTGCCCTACGCCTTCGGATTCCTCGCGGCGGGGCGGCTGTTCGACCGGATCGGCGTGCGGCGCGGGTTCGCGGCGGCCGTAATCGCGTGGAGCCTAGCAGCCATCGCCCACGCGTTTGCCCGCACGACGGCTCTGTTTTCCGCCGCCCGTGCCCTGCTGGGCGTGGCCGAATCGGCAAATTTTCCGGGCGCCATCAAGGCTGTCGCCGAGTGGTTCCCCAAGAAGGAGCGGGCGCTGGCGACCGGGATTTTCAACGCGGGGACGAACACCGGCGCGATTATCACACCCCTCCTCGTCCCCTGGATCGCGCTCACGTGGGGTTGGCAGTGGGCCTTCATCGCGACGGGCTCGCTCGGGTTCTTCTGGCTGGTCCTCTGGCTCGCCGTGTACCGCAGTCCCGAGTCGAACCGGCGCGTTTCGAGCGACGAGTTGGCGCACATCCGCAGCGACCCGGCCGACCCCGAGAACGCCCGCGTGCCGTGGATCCGCCTGCTGGGGTACAGGCAGACGTGGGCAGTCGCGGCGGGGAAGCTACTGGCCGATCCGATCTGGTGGTTCTACCTGTACTGGCTCCCGAAATTCCTGGACGCCCGGTACGGAATCAAGCTGGCGCAGGTGGCGCTCCCGCTCATCGTCGTGTACGTGGTGGCCGACGTGGGCTCGATCGGTGGAGGGTGGCTCTCCAGCTCCCTGATCAAGCGCGGCTGGACGGTCAATCGGGCGCGCAAGACCACGATGCTCGCGATGGCGCTCCTGATCGTACCAACGGTGCTGGCGCCACGGGCGGGGAGCATGTGGACCGCCGTATTGGTGGTCAGCGTCGCCGCGGCGGCGCACCAAGCCTGGTCTGCCAACGTGTATACGCTGGCGAGCGACATGTTCCCGCGCGCGGCGGTGGGCTCAGTGGTGGGGATCGGCGCATTCGCCGGCGGCATCGGCGGCTGGGCGTTCCAGCGCGTCACCGGCCGGATTCTCGAAGCCAACGGCAACGACTACACGCCCATCTTCATCGTCTGCGGGCTGGCCTACGTCTCGGCCTGGACCATCATTCATCTCCTCGCCCCGCGGCTCGAGCCCGCGACCACCGGATGAACCGCCACGAGGTACTGAAAATGCCCGACCATTCTATGCCGCGACGTGCTTTCCTCACGGCCACCGCCGCGAGCGTGGCCGGCGCGGGCCTCACCCCCTCGTTCCCGCTCTTCACGTCGTGGAAAAGGGGACAGAGGGTGGGGTCTGGCGCACCGCCCGCTCCCCTGCAGCTGGGCGTGGCGAGCTACTCGCTCCGGAACTTTCCGCGCGACAAAGCGATCGAGATGGTGAAGGCACTGGGCACGCCCTATATCAACCTCAAGTCCGTGCACCTGCCCTACGAGTTGTCGCTCGAGCAGCTGGCGGCCGCACGGCGCGAAATCGAGGGCGCGGGTCTTCACATCGTGGGCGGCGGCGTGATCACCTTCGAGCAGGATACCGACGAGGACGTGGGGAAGTACTTCGCATACGCCAAGGCGGCCGGGATGCCGCTGATCGCCGCGCACGCCGACGCGCAGACGCTGCCTCGCATCGAGCGGTTCGCCAAGCAGTACGACATCAAGGTCGCCATTCACAACCACGGCCCGGAGGACAAGCGGTTCCCTTCCCCCTATGACGCACTGAAACACGTGCGCAACATGGATCGCCGGATGGGACTGTGCATCGACATCGGGCACACCGTCCGGGCGGGCACGGACGTCGTGCGGGCGATCGCTGACGCGGGGCCGCGGCTCCTCGACATGCACGCCAAGGACCTGCGCGATCCGACGACGGCGGCGAGTCAGTGCATCGTCGGCGAAGGCGTCATCCCCATCGCTGCGATCCTTCAGCAGCTCGAGACCATCGGGTACCGGGGCTACGTCAACCTGGAGTACGAGATCGACGCCGACGACCCGCTGCCGGGGATGAAACAGTCGTTCGCCTTCATGCGGGGCGCGCTCGCCGGGCTCGACGCCGCCGGCCGTGGCCCGCATTCTTGACCGCGGGAGGGGAGATGTACGACGCGAAGCAGACGGACAAGGAGGCAGTGACGCTATGATCGTACCGCTGCTGGTGGCGCTCCTCGCTCAGGGGACGTTGACCCATCCCGTCGTGCCGAACACGCTGACCGCGGCCGAGCGAGCCGCCGGCTGGCGGTTGCTGTTCGATGGTCGCACGCTGCGCGGGTGGCGCGGGTTGGGCTACGACAGCGTCCCCACGGCGCATTGGGTGGTCGTGGAGGGCGCGATCAAGAAGATCGCGAGTGGCAACGTGCCGAAGCTGCCGGACGGTCAGCCGCAGAGCGGCGGCGATCTAATGACTGTGCAGACGTTCGGCGACTTCGAGCTGACCTGGGAGTGGAAAGTCACGCCCGGAGCGAACAGCGGGCTCAAGTACAACGTGTCCGAGGAGCTGTCGCTCGCGAACGCGCCCAACCACGCGGCGCTCGGGTTCGAGTACCAGATCCTCGACGACGATCGCCACCCCGATGGAAAGCTGCCCAGCCACCGGGCCGGAGCGCTGTACGACCTGCTCCCCCCGAGCGACAAGAAGCACGTGCAGCCCGTGGGCGAGTGGAACCGCTCCACCATCATCTTCCGCGGGAATCACGGCGAGCACTGGTTGAACGGCGAGCGGATCGTCGCATTCGACGTCGGCACGGCGCGGATGGATTCGGCCCTCGCGGCGAGTAAGTTCCGCTCGATCCCCGGGTTCGCCACGCGCCGCAAGGCGCACATTGTCCTCCAGGATCACGGGGACGAGGTCTATTTCCGTAACATCAAGGTTCGGGACCTATGAAACGCCGCAACTTCTTGAAAACCGCCTCGGCGGCCGGGTTCGGCTACGCGGCCGCACGATCGCCGCTGTTCGGGCTCGCCCGCCCTCCGAAGGACAAGGTCGTGGTCGCCGTTATGGGCATGAACGGACGGGGCACGGTGCTCGCCCGCGGTTTCGCCCGGACGGCCCACGCCGACGTGGCCTACGTATGCGACGTGGATTCGCTCGTGCTCGCCAAGGGCGTCTCCGCCGTCGCCCAAGTCCAGGCCAAATCTCCGAAAGGGCTCGGCGACTTCCGCAAGGCGCTCGAGGACAACAACGTGGACGCGCTCGTGATCGCGGCGCCCGACCATTGGCACACCCCCGCCGCGCTGCTCGCGCTGCAGGCGGGGAAACACGTCTACATCGAGAAGCCGTGTGGGCACAACCCGCGCGAAGGCGAGCTGTTGGTCGAGGCGCAGCGCAAGCACGGGCGCGTCGTGCAGATGGGGACGCAGCAGCGCTCCGCGCCACGCTCGATCGAGATCGTGCAGGCGATCAAGGAAGGCGCCATCGGGCAGCCCTACCTCGCCCGCGCCTGGTATGCCAACACGAGGGGCCCGATCGGCCGCGGGAAAACGGTACCTGTCCCCGCGAACCTGGATTACGAGCTGTGGCAGGGCCCGGCGCCGCGCACCCCGTACCGCGACAATGTCATTCACTACAACTGGCATTGGTTCCGGCGCTGGGGAACGGGCGAGATCTTGAACAACGGCACACACGAGATCGACGTCGCCCGCTGGGTGCTGGGCGTGAGCTACCCCACGCGCGTCACGTCCGTCGGCGGCCGCTATCACTTCGCCGACGACTGGGAGTTCCCCGACACACAGGAAGCCTGGTTCGAGTTCGCGAACGGGAAGACCATTATCTGGCAGGGGCAAAGCTGCAACGGCCTGACCGCGTACGGCCGCGGGCGCGGCACCGTCATTCTGGGCACCGCCGGCAGCGTGGTGCTCGACCGCGACGGCTACACGATGTACGATCTCAAGGAGAAGGTGGTGAAATCGTCCCTCTCCGTGCAGGCGGGGGACGGCCTCAACACCCGCGCTGACGACGAGATGACGGCCCAGCACATCGACAACTTCGTGGACGCGATCCGCACCGGCGCCGCGCTGCGGCAGCCGATCGAGGAGGGCGCGAAGAGCGTGCTGTTGGGACACCTCGGCAACATCGCGCAGTCGACCGGCCGCGCGCTGCGCATCGACCCGACGTCGGGCCGGATCACCGACGACGCGGAGGCGATGAAGTTGTGGCAGCGGGAGTACGCCCCGGGCTGGGCACCGGCCGTGTAAGCTTGTGACCGCCGTCCTCGACCAAGACCGCTTCTTCGATCCCGATCCCGCGGTGCGCCGCGCCGCGCGCGAGCTGTACGAAGAAACGCGCCGGCTGCCCATCGTCTCGCCTCACGGTCACGTGGATCCGCAGATCCTGGCCCGGGACGAGCCCTTCCCGGAGCCCGCGGCGCTGATCGTTCAGCCCGACCATTATATCCTGCGCCTCTTGTACGCGAGCGGCGTCTCGCTCGAGGCGCTGGGCATTCCGCGCCGGGACGAAGCGCCCGTCGAGACCGATCCGTGCAAGGTGTGGCAGCGGTTCGCCGACCACTACTACCTGTTCCGGGGCACGCCCAGCGGCGCGTGGCTCGATTACGAGCTGCACGAGGTCTTCGGCGTCCGCGACCGGCTGTCTGGCGATACTGCGCCGCCGATCTATGACGAGATCACGGAGAAGCTCGCCTCCCCTGAGTTCCGGCCGCGGGCGCTGTTCGAGCGCTTCGCGATCGAGGTCCTCGCCACCACCGACAAGGCCAGCGATCGCCTGGACCACCACCGCGCCCTCCGGGAGTCCGGGTGGAAAGGGCGGGTGATCCCCTGTTTCCGGCCCGATGCGGTGTTCCAGATCGCGTCCCCCGGCTGGCCGGCCGAGCTGGAAGCGCTGGGCCGAGAGCACGGCGCGCCCTTGGTGGATTACGCCGAATTCCTTCACGCCCTGGAGGATCGCCGCACCTTCTTCAAGAGCATGGGGGCTACTGCCACGGATCACGCGGTGCTCGAGCCCTACACCGCCTGGCTTCCCCCGAACGAGACTGAGGTCCTGTATCAGCGGGCGAGGCAGCGCGACGTGACGGCGGCGGACGAGCGGCGGTTCATGGGCCACCTCCTGATGGAGATGGCACGGCTGTCGCTGGAGGACGGTCTGGTGATGCAGATTCACGCTGGCGCGCTGCGGGACCACAACCGACAGCTGTGCGAACGGTTCGGTCCCGATCGTGGCGGGGACATTCCGGTCGCCACCGAGTTCACGCGTAACCTGCGCCCGTTGCTGAACGCCTACGGGAACGATGCCCGCTTCACGCTCGTGGCCTTCACGCTCGATGAGTCCACGTACAGTCGGGAGTTGGCGCCGCTGGCCGGCCACTATCCGGCCATGCGCCTCGGGCCTCCCTGGTGGTTCCACGACTCGATGGAAGGCATGCGGCGCTTCCGCGAGCGCACCACGGAGACCGCTGGGATCTACAAGACCGCCGGCTTCAACGACGACACCCGCGCGTTCTGCTCGATTCCCGCCCGGCACGATCTGGCGCGCCGCGTCGACGCGAACTATCTCGCGGGGCTCGTGGCGCGCCATGTGATCGATACGAGCGACGCCCGCCGCATGGCGCGGGCGCTCGCCTACGAGCTGGCGACGGAGACCTACAAGCTGGGCGCAGCGCCGTCCGCTATGAGTCAGGGGGAGCGATGAAACGGACGAGTCAACGCGAGCAGGCGGAGGCGTTCCGGCGGCTCCATCGGGAGCCCGGAATCCTGGTGCTTCCCAACGCCTGGGACGTGATCACCGCCCGCGTGATCGAGAGCGCGGGATTCGCCGCCATCGCCACGTCCAGCGCCGGGGTCGCTTGGGCGCTCGGCTACGCCGACGGCGAGCGCATCAGTCGTGGCGAGATGCTCGCGGTGGTCCGCCGCATCGCGTCAAGCGTGCGCGTGCCGGTGACCGCCGACATGGAGGCCGGGTACGGCACGACGCCGGAAGCCGCGGCCGAAACCGCGCGCGGCGTCATCGCGGCGGGCGCCGTGGGGTTGAACCTCGAGGACGGGACCAACGACGGTCGCTTGGCGGACGTCGCGCTGCAGCAGGACCGGATCCGCGCGATGCGCGAGGCCGGGGCGGCGGCCGGGGTCCCCCTCGTCATCAACGCGCGGACCGACGCGTTCGAAGTCAAGGAATGGTCGCCTACGGAGCGACTCACTGCGGCCGTGCGCCGCGCCAACGCCTACCGGGCCGCGGGAGCCGACTGCCTGTTCGTGCCGCACGTGAGCGACGCGGCCATGATTGAACAGCTGGCCCGCGAGATCGAGGGGCCGCTCAACATCATTGCCGGCCCCCCTGCCCCGCCCATCCCGGAGCTCGAGCGCCTCGGCGTGAAGCGCGCGAGCCTGGGTCCGCGCGTGGTCCAGGCCGCGCTCGGTCTCGTACGCCGCGCGGCGACGGAGTTGCGCGAGCGCGGCACCTACGACACGATGGCCGACCTGTTGATCCCATTCACCGAGCTGCAGCGCCTGGTCGCGCCCACCCCTTGACGGGTTCGAACGAGCGGGTATATTTATGCCGTCCAGTGAATATTAATGCTTTCGGGTTAATACTCTTGGGTGGCCCCGACATGTCGCACGACTGTACGCTGAAGGCCGTCGCTATTCTGAACCCGGCGACTCCCACCGATGGGAGCGGGCGGCGGGCGTAAGCGCGTAGGCGACTCAAAGCAAACCCCCGGCCCGCTCCCAATCGAGCGGGCCTTTTTGTTGACCGGGCGTGACGAGGAGACACGATGCCCGCAGCCGACCGATCGCGTTGGGCCAACAGCCGCGCGCCGGACCTGGACCCCTGGCGGGAGCACGATGCCTGCGGCGTAGGGTTCGTAGCGCGCGCGTCCGGAAAGCGCTCCGCCGATATCACTCGCCTCGCGCTGCAGGCGCTGGCCCGGGTGGCCCATCGTGGCGCCGCGGCCACGGACCGCTCGGGCGACGGGGCGGGCCTGCTCACCCAGATCCCCGCCCCGCTGTTCTACCGCGAGGCCGCGAGTCATGGACTGGCGCTCGCGCCCGGCCAACCGTTCGCCGTCGGCGCCTTCTTCCTGCCGCGCGAGCCCGACGCGCTCGGCCGCGCCACCGCCATCATCGAAGAGGTGCTCTGCCGCGAGGGCCTCCCGGTGCTCGGGTGGCGCGACGTGCCCGTGAACCTGGACGTTCTCGGCGCGGGGGCCCGCGCCTCGTGCCCCACCATTCGACAGGCCATCCTCGCCGCCCCGGCCAACACCGAATCGACGGCGTGGGAACGCTCCCTCTATGTCGCGCGCCGCACCATCGAGCGCCGCATCGCCGACGCGGGGCGCGGCCTCGAGCCGTTCTTCGTGTCCTCCCTCTCGTGCCGCACGCTCGTGTACAAGGCGCTGCTCACCGGCACTCAGCTCGCCGGCTTCTTCCCCGACCTCGCGTCCTCGGACTACGAGACGGCGATGGCGATCTTTCACCAGCGCTACTCGACCAACACGACGTCGAGCTGGCCGCTCGCGCAGCCGTTCCGCATGCTCGCCCACAACGGCGAGATCAATACGCTTTGGGGGAATCGCAACGCGATGCGGGCCCGCGAGCCGGCGCTCGCCGGTCCCCCCTGGGGCGACGCGGTGGACCGCCTCAAGCCCGTCATCTGGTCCGAGGGAAGCGACTCGGCGAGCCTCGACAACGCGCTCGAGCTGCTGGTGCGCTCGGGGCGCGACCCGATACATGCCCTCATGATGCTCGTGCCCGAAGCACACGAAGGCGCGGTCGAGATGGAGCCCGCCCTGAGGGGCTTCTACGAGTTCCACGAGTGCCTGGTGGAGCCGTGGGACGGGCCGGCGGCGCTGGCGTTCTCGGACGGCGTGTTCGTGGGCTCCGCCGTCGACCGCAACGGCCTGCGCCCTTGCCGCTACAAGATCACCCGCGACGGGCTGGTGGTGGCGGGCTCCGAGTCGGGGCTCGTGGACTTGAACGCAGGCGACGTGGTAGAGAGCGGCCGACTCGGACCGGGCGAGCTGCTCGTGGTGGATACGCGTCGCAAGGCGATCCTGCGAAACGGCGAGGCGAAGCGCGAGGTGGCGCGGCGTCGCCCGTACAGGCGGTGGGCGGCCCGGGGCATCCGCCTGCTGCGGCCGACGGCCGCCGTGCCCGACACGCCGCCCACGCCGGAGCCCGAGCGCATCGCCCGACAGCTGGCCTTCGGGTGGAGCTTCGAGGACGTGCGGTATGTGCTCGAGCCCATGGGAAGCGCCGGGCAGGACGCCGTGTGGAGCATGGGCGACGACACACCCATCCCGCCGCTCGCGCGCGTGCCTCCAGGCCTGTACGCCTATCTGCGCCAGCGCTTCGCCCAGGTCACGAACCCGGCCATCGACCCGCTGCGCGAGACGTTGGTGATGTCGTTGCGGATGCACCTGGGACGGAGGGGCTCGCTGCTCACCGACCGGCCCGCCGGGCTGCGGCTGGTGCGGAACGAGCACCCCGTCCTCCTGGCGGCGGAGATGGCGGCGCTGCGAGCCGGCGCCGGCGCGCAAGTCGTCACCCTGGATGCAACCTGGAGCGCCGCCGGGGGAACGGCCCCCGACGCCTTGCGCACCGCGCTCGACGGGCTGTGTCGCTCGGCCGGCCGCGCGGTGCAAGAGGGGGCGCGGATCGTGATTCTGAGCGACCGGGCGGCCGACCGCGAACGCGCGCCGCTCCCGATGCTCCTGGCCGTGGGGGCCGTACACCAGCACCTGCTCGAAAGCGGCCTGCGGACGCGACTCGGTCTTGTCGCCGAAGCCGGGGACGCCTGGGACGTGCACCACTTCGCTGCGCTGATCGGCTACGGCGCGGAAGCAGTGCACCCGTGGCTCGCGCTCGAGTCGGTGCAAGCGCAAGTCGCCGAGGACGACGCGCGCGCCCGGTTCCGCGCCGCCGCGGAGACGGGCCTCCTCAAGATCCTTTCGAAGATGGGCATCTCGACGCTCTCCTCCTACTGCGGCGCCCAGATCTTCGAGGCCCTGGGGCTCGGCGCCGAGGTGATCGACCGCTGCTTTACGGGGACCGTCTCGACGATCGGCGGGATCGGGTTCGCCGAGATCGCCGAGGACATCCTGGCGCGCCACCGGGCCGCCTATCCGGAAGCCGCGGCCGCGGAGGTGTTGCCCGACCATGGGCGCGTGCGCTACCGCCGCGACGGCGAGGATCACGGCTGGTCGCCCCAGCTGGTGCGGGCCATGCAGACCGCGGTACAAGCCGACACACCAGAGGCGTATGACGGCTTCCGGGCACGCGTCGCAGCCCGGCTGCCGGCCAGCCCCCGCGATCTGCTCGCGCTTCGCACTGGGACTCCGATCCCGCTCGACGAGGTCGAGCCCGCGGTGGAGATCCGCCGCCGCTTCGTGTCGACGGCGATGTCCCTCGGCGCGCTGTCCCCCGAAGCGCACCGCGCGCTGGCCATCGGCATGAACCGGATGGGCGCCCGCTCGAACTCGGGCGAAGGCGGCGAAGACCCCGACACGTACGCGCCGCTCGAGAACGGCGACCGCGCCGATAACCGCATCAAACAGGTCGCGTCGGGCCGGTTCGGGGTCACGACCCAATACCTCGTGCGCGCGGACGAGCTCGAGATCAAGATCGCGCAGGGCTCGAAGCCCGGCGAAGGCGGCCAGTTGCCCGCCCACAAGGTCACGGCGCTGATCGCGCGGCTGCGGCACTCGGTACCGGGCGTCCCGCTGATCTCGCCGCCGCCGCACCACGACATCTATTCGATCGAGGACCTGGCGCAGCTCATCCACGATCTGAAGCAGGTCAATCCCCGCGCGCGGGTCGGCGTGAAGCTGGTGGCGGAAGCGGGCGTCGGGCGGGTCGCCGCGGGCGTCGCAAAAGCCTACGCCGACTACGTGCTCGTCTCCGGCCACAACGGCGGGACGGGGGCGTCGCCGTTGTCGTCGATCAAGCACGCGGGATCACCGTGGGAGCTGGGGCTCGCGGAGACCCAGGCGATCCTCATCGAGAACGGCCTCCGCCACCGGATCGAAGTGCGGGTGGACGGCGGGCTGCGCACGGGCCGTGACGTCGTGATCGCCGCGCTGCTCGGCGCCGAGAGCTTTGGCTTCGGCACGGCGACGCTCGTCGCGATCGGGTGCGACATGGCCCGGCAATGTCACCTGAACTCCTGCCCCACCGGGATCGCCACCCAGCGGCCCGAGCTGCGCGCCAAGTTCCGCGGCACACCGGAGCAGGTGGTCGCGTACTTCACGTGGATCGCGGAAGACGTCCGGCGCCTGCTCGCAGGGCTGGGCTGCCGCTCCTTGGACGACGCCATCGGTCGCGTAGAGCTGCTGGAGCGCGTGGATCATCCCGAGGTGCCCCGCGCGCAGATGCTCGACCTGTCGCTGCTCCTGACCGACCCGCTAGCGGGACGCGAGGAGCCGCGGCGCCGCACCGTGCAGCGGAACGACCGCCCGGGGGTCGAGTCCCTGGACGATGAAATCCTGGGCACGCTCGAGCCGCGGCTCGAGTCCGGCCGCCCGTTCGCCGGCGTGTACGACGTCGGCAACCACCACCTCACCGTGGGGGCGCGCATCGCCGGGCGGATCGCCGATCGGGTCGGCAACGTCGGCCTGCCGGCGGGATCGATCCGCTTGCGCTTCCACGGGAGCGCAGGCCAGAGCTTCGGAGCCTTCGCCCTTCCCGGGATGCACCTCGAGCTCGAGGGGGAAGCGAACGACTACGTCGGTAAGGGGCTCACGGGCGGCGAGATAGTGATTCGGCCTTTCCGTGAGGCGGCCATCGCAGGCGGCACCGATCAGCACGTCCTCCTGGGCAACACCACGCTGTACGGTGCGACGGCCGGGAAGCTGTTCGCCGCCGGGCGGGCAGGAGACCGCTTCGCCGTGCGCAACTCCGGGGCGATCGCCGTAATCGAAGGTGCCGGCGCCCACTGTTGCGAGTACATGACGGGGGGTGTCGTGGTGGTGCTCGGGCCGGTCGGCCGCAACTTCGCCGCTGGCATGTCGAACGGCACGGCCTACGTGCTCGACGACGCCGAAACGTTTTCGGCCCGCTGTAACACGGACATGGTCGCGGTGCGAGCGCTCGAGCCGTCGGACGAGCAGGTCGTGCTCGAGCTGCTGCGCGAGCACTGTGCGAAGACCGGCAGCGCGAAGGCGCGCGTGATTCTCGACTCGTGGGGCCGTTGCGGGCCGCTGTTCCGCAAGGTGGTGCCCCACGCGGCTCCGGTTCCCGCGAGTCCGCCGGCCGAACCGGCGCCGGCCGTCGTGTCCTAACGCGCGCGCAGCAGCGGCAGCTCCAGGCTGTCGCGCAGCGCCTGCCAGCTGGCCTCGATGATGTTCTCCGAGCAGCCCATGGTGCTCCAGCGCTCTGCACCGCTGGCGGACTCGACCACGACGCGGGGCTTGGCTGCGGTGCCGAGGTGCTGGTCCACTATGCGCACCTTGTAGTCCACCAGACGCACCTCGGCGAGCTCCGGGTAGTGCGGCAGCAGCGCCTTACGTACCGCATTGTCGAGCGCGTTCACCGGACCAGCACCTTCAGCCGCGGTGTGCATCACTGCGTCTCCCACCTGCAGCTGGATCATTGCCTGTGCCGTCATGTCGCCGCCGCTCCGCCGCTCGACGATCACGGTGAAACCGAGCAGCTCGAACGGAGGGCGATAATCGGGGGACGAACGCCGCACGAGCATCTCGAACGAGCCATCGGCCGCTTCGAACTGCAGCCCCGCATGCTCCAGCTGCTTGACGCGCTGCAGCACCTCCTTGTCGTGAACGCCGCCCCCGGGCGCCAGGCCCAGGGCGTCCGCGCGGAGCCGGATGTTCTGCCGCCCCGACAGCTCGCTCACCACGACGCGCATCTCGTTCCCCACGAGCGCCGGATCGATGTGCTGATAACTCTCCGGCAGCTTCGCCACGGCCGCGACGTGGATGCCGCCCTTGTGGGCGAACGCGCTCGCGCCGACGTACGGCGCGTGCGCATCGGGATTCAGGTTCGCGACCGCCGCCACGAACAGCGCGACCTCTCTCAGGCGTCGCAACTGCTCGGGCGGCAGCACGGGACAGTCGAGCTTGAGCTGCAGCGTCGCGATGAGCGGGATGAGATCGAGGTTGCCGCAGCGCTCGCCGTACCCGTTGATGGTGCCCTGGATGTGCACGCACCCCGCGCGCACCGCTGCCAGCGCGTTGGCCACGGCGAGGCCGCTGTCGTTGTGAGGATGGATGCCGAGCGGCGTGCCGAGCTGATCGCGGACCTCGTGTACGCGCTGCTCCACGACCTCGGGCAGCTCCCCTCCGTTCGTGTCGCACAAGACGATGCAGTCCGCGCCCGCGCCAGCCGCCGCCCGCAACGTGGCGAGCGCATAGTCCGCGTCCAGGCGGTAGCCATCGAAGAAGTGCTCCGCGTCGTAGATCACCTCCCGGCCGAGCCGGCGGAAATAGCCCACCGTCTCCGAGATCATGCGGAGGTTCTCGTCGCGGCTCGTCTCGAGCACACGCTCTACGTGCAGCGTCGAGCTCTTCCCCACGATCGTCACCACCGACGTCTCGGCTTCGAGTAGCGCAGTGAGACTGGGATCGTCCTCGCACCGGCCGTTGGCCCGCCGGGTCATCCCGAAGGCTGCGATTTTGGCGTGGCCGAGCCGCTCCTTCCGGATACGACTGAAGAACTCCGCGTCCTTGGGGTTCGAGCCCGGCCAGCCGCCTTCGAGGTAATGGATGCCGAGGTCGTCCAGGCGCCGCGCGATCTTGACTTTGTCGTCGACAGAGAGCGACAGGCCCTCGCGCTGCGTACCATCCCGCAGAGTCGTGTCGTACAGGAACATGTTCATTGCTCCTCGCATGCTTCCATCAGGATGACAAAAGCGGCGCGGCCTCTCGAGCTCTGGAGAGGCCGCGCCGCGCATCATCGGGGTCCTGCAGTCCGTCAGCCGAGTGCCAGCACGCCGCCTCTCAGATGGAGTCGGATGGCGATGCTCGTAATCGACAGACTACTGCAACGGACGCTCATAGCTGTGATACTAACCACCCGGCGGGATGCGTCAATCCCACGACTTCGGCGCCCAGGAGCTCGCGGACCCTCACTACCTCCCCGACCACCACCGTCGCGGGAGGCTCGAGACCCTCCTCTTGAACCCGCGCGGCAAGCGTGGCCAGCGTGCCGACCACCGTCCGCTGGGAGGGCAGCGTACCGTTCGCGATCGCGGCGGCGGGTGTGTCGGCATGGGCGCCGTGCACCAACAGCCGGGCTGTGATCTCGGGTAAGGCGGAGAGCCCCATCAACACGACCAGCGTCGGCACCCGCGCGAGCGCCTCCCAGTCGAGGTTGGACACGCCATCACACTCGTGTCCCGTGACCACCGCGAAGGCCGATGCCAGCCGCCGGTGGGTAACCGGAATCCCGGCCGCAGCGGGCGCGGCGATCGCGGACGTCACGCCGGGCACGACGTGAAACGGCACCCCGGCGACGTGCAGGGCCTCGCACTCTTCCGCGCCGCGGCCGAACACGAAGGGATCACCGCCCTTGAGCCGGACCACCGTCAGCCCGCGCCGGGCCCGGTCGACGAGCAGCGCGTTGATCTCGTGCTGCGCCCGGTCCGCTGTTTCCCCGTGCGAGCGCTTCCCCACGAACACACGCTCGGCCGTGCGCGGCGCTTCATCCACCAGAGCGGGCGCTACGAGGCGATCGTACACGACCACGTCGGCCGATCGGAGGATCTCCAGGCCTTTCGCGGTGATCAGGCCGGGGTCGCCGGGTCCTGCCCCGACCAAATAGACAACGCCGGTCTCCTCGTCCGCGAGTGAACTCGCGGCTCGGCCCTGCCGCTGAAGCGGCAAGTGCTGTGCCCGTTTACGGGCAGAGCCGAGCCGCGGCTTCAGCCGCGACTCATGAGGCTCGACCTCGTCCACAAGCTCGTCTATCCGCCCCCGCGCGCCTTCGTCGTCGCCCCGGCGCACGAACTCGATCACATCCGAGTCTACGATGCGATACCACAGCGCCGTGCGGGCGCGGGTGTCCGGGACACGGGCGGCGAGCTCTGGCCGCAGGTCGCCCAACAGCTCACACAGCCGCGCCTCCGCGGGCCCGACCAGCCGGGCGACGCGTTGGCGCAAGCGAGCGGCGAGCGCCGGGCTCTTCCCCGATGTCGAGACGGCGACGGTAATGTCTCCCTCCCGATGGATCGCGGGCGCGATGAAGCTGCAGTGGTCGAGATCGTCGACCGCGTTCAGGAGCACGCCCTCTCGCTCGGCCTCAGCCCATACTGCGGCATTGGCCGCGCGATCGTCGGTCCCCGCGATGGCGAGTCGGGCGCCCGCGAGATCACCCGATCGATAAGGGCGGCGCCGGAGATCGATCTCGCCCGCCGCCGCGAGCTCCGCCAGGCGGGGCGTGGTCTCGGGACTCACCACGGTGACGTGCGCGCCGGCGGAGAGGAGCCCAAGCACCTTCTGCTCGGCGACCGCGCCGCCGCCGATCACCACGGCGCGACGGCCCCGGAGATTGAGAAACACCGGGTAGAACGTCACGGGCTCACGGGGACCGAGGCGCGCAGCGCCTCGATGCCCACCCGATGGCAGAAGTCGCCGAACCGCTCGTCGTCGAGCCGCTCGTCCCGGTAGCGCTCGAACAGCGGCCGAACGGTGGCGACGAGCCGGTCGCGCGGGACGAGATCCGCGTACAGCGTCCCCAGCCTCGTGCCGAGCATACTGCCACCCACGAACAGGCCGTACTTGTGCAGCGAGCGACCGACGAAGGCGAGATCGGCGGTGTAGGGCCGCGCGCAGCCGTTGGGGCACCCGGTCATCCGGACCGTGAGCGCCGCATCCGCCACGCCCAGCCGCTCGAGCTCCGTCTCGAGCTCCGCGATCACGTCAGGCAGCACCCGCTCCGCCTCGGCGACCGCGAGCCCGCAGGTCGGGAGCGCCGGGCACGCCATGGACCAGCGCCGCACGACCGAAAGCGCTCGCTGACCGGCGATGCCATGGTCGCCCAGGATCCGGTCCACGAGCCGCCTGTGCCGGTCGGGGATATCGGTCAACAACAGGTTCTGCTGAGGGGTGAAGCGGACGCCGCTGCCGACGGTCTCGACCACGCGGCGCAGCGCGCTCCGCAGCCGGCGTTCGTCGCCGTCCCGGATGCGGCCGTTCTCGATGAACACGCCCAGGAAGGAGCGTCCCTTGCCCTGCTCGTGCCACCCGAGATGGTCCTCGATATTGGAGACCTCGACGGGTGCCGCCGGCACCAGCGGACGACCGAGCTGCCGCTCCACCTGATCGCGGAACCAGTCGAGTCCCTCCTTATCGAGGAGATACTTGAGCCGGGCGTGGCGCCGGTCGCTGCGATTGCCGTGATCCCGCTGCACCTTGACCACGGCCTCGGCCACTTCCCTCACCTCGCCCGTTCTGGCGAACCCCAGCGTGTCGGCGAGCCGCGGATAGGTGTCCGTCTTGCCGTGGGTGCGCCCCATGCCACCGCCCACCAGCACGTTGAATCCCGCGAGCCGCTCTCCATGTGTGACAACCAGGAACCCCAGGTCGTTCGAGTGCACGTCGCAGCAGTTGTCGTCCGGGAACGCGAACGCGAGCTTGAACTTGCGCGGCAAGTAGCGCGTGCCGTAAATCGGGTCGGGCTCCGCCGGGCCGCCCGCCACCGGCTCGCCGTCTAGCCAGATCTCGTGATACGCCCGGGTGCGCGGTAACAGGTGATCCGACACCTGCCGGGCAACTCGCAGGACTTCCTCGCGCAGTCCGCCCGCAAGCGGCGCGGGGCACGAGATCACGTTGCGTACCACGTCGCCGCAGGCGCCCAGCGTGGTCACGAGCGCGTCGTTCACGGAGCGGATCGTCGCCCTGAGATCGCCCTTGAGCACGCCGTGGAATTGGTTTCCCTGGCGCGTCGTGACCCGCAGCGTGCCGTTGCCGTAGCGGTCCGCCAGCTCGTCGATCACGAGGTATTGCTCGCCGGTGAGCACGCCGCCCGGGATCTTGCAGCGGACCATGAACTGGTGAGCCGGCTCGCTGTCAGTGCCACGCCGCTCACGGCGCTGGTCGCGATCCTCCTGTTGATACGTCCCGTGGAACTTGAGGAGTTGAGCGCCCGCGTCCGAGAAATGATCGGTGCCGAGGGCGAGCTCGTCGGCGAGAGGCCCGCGCAGACCGCGGCTTTCCTCCTTCACCCGCTCCACCGCGCTCAGCGGCCTGTCGGTCATGCGACCACCACCTCGCGCAGTCCATCGGCGAGCACCTGGCCGACTTCCGGCCGGCTGAACTCGGGCGGCGGCAGCGTACCGCTCCGCAGCAGCTCCCGCACTTTGGTACCGGAAAGCGTCACATGGGACTCGGCGTCGTGCGGGCAGGTCTTGGGCGACGCCATGCCGCCGCAGCGCTGGCAGTAGAACGTGTGCTCGAAGCAGATGGGGTGGATGCCGAGCTCGCCCGGCGCGAACCGGTCGAAAATGCGCTGCGCGTCGTAGGTGCCGTAGTAGTTCCCGACCCCCGCGTGATCGCGGCCCACGATGAAATGCGTGCAACCGTAATTCTTGCGCACCAGCGCGTGGAACACGGCCTCCCGCGGACCGGCGTACCGCATCGCGGCCGGAAAGCCGGCGAGCAGCACGCGATCCCGCGGGTAGTAGCGCTCGAGCAGCACGCGGTAGCTCTTGACGCGCACGTCGGCCGGGACGTCGTCGTCCTTGGTGGGCCCGAGGAGTGGATGCAACAGGAGCCCGTCGACCGTCTCGAGCGCCGCCTTCTGGATGTACTCGTGCGCCCGATGCACGGGATTCCGCGTCTGAAAACCGACCACCGTGCGCCAACCGCGCTCCGCAAACGCGCGCCGCGTGTCCGCCGGATCGAGCGCCAGGTCTGGGAAGGCCGGCGCGGTGCGTCGCAGCAGCCGGATGTCTCCCCCGACCAGGAAATCGCCCTGGCCATAGAGCTGCGCCACGCCGGGGTGCTTGGGGTCGGTCGTCCCGTACGCGAGCTGCGCCTCCTCTTCTTTCGAGTGTGTGAACACCTCTCGGACCTCGAGGAGGGCGACGATGCCGCCGTCCGGCGCCTCGAGCGTCACCGTGTCACGGACCTTCCTGGCGTCCGTGACCCGCAAGGTGATTGGCAGCGACCAC
The DNA here is from genome assembly GCA_035488835.1 of Gemmatimonadales bacterium. Lineage (GTDB taxonomy): Bacteria > Gemmatimonadota > Gemmatimonadetes > Gemmatimonadales > GWC2-71-9 > AG41. The sequence goes on along the minus strand of DATHKX010000012.1, from coordinate 23,037 downwards.
GGGAGACCGTCAGCCAAACGCATCTCGTGAAGGACGCGCTGGTAGTCGGCCAGGCCCATAAAGCCCGTGAGCGGGCTATAGGCGCCGGTCGCGATGAGCTCGAGATCCGCCACGGTCCGTGCGTCGACCGTCAGGGACGGAAGCGCGGTCGCCAGCTCGAGCGCGGCCGGGTACTCCTCGGCTGCGATCACACGGCTCACCAGTGTCCCGCCATGCGCCGCGATCGACGTCGTTTCAGCGCTCATCGCTCAGGCCTCCTGCTTGACGGTGAAGGTGTGGAGGCCGCATTCGGTCTTACCGGTGCCGCTCCACCGCCCCGCGCGCTCCGCCTCGCCGGGCGCCGTGGGGCGGGTGCACGGCCAGCACCCGATGCTCGAGTAACCCCGGTCGAGCAACGGGTGATACGGCACGCCGTTTTCCCGGATGTAACGCCACACGTCCGCCCGACTCCAATGCGCGAGGGGAAACACTTTCACGATCGGTCGGCCATCGACTTCGTGATACTCGACGAGCTCCGTCGCCGAGCGGCCGGAGGACTGATCCTGTCGCACCGCGCTGATCCAAGCGTCGAACCCGGCGATGGCCCGCGCGAGCGGTTCCACCTTGCGAATCGCGCAGCAGCGATCCGGGTTCGTTTTGTACAACGGACCTGGGTCGGTCAGGGGGTTGAGCTCCACGACGTTGAGGCCGTAGCGCTTGGCGAACCGCTCCTTGAACTCATACGTCTCGGGGAAATGGAAGCCGGTGTCGAGGAAGATCACCGGCACGGTGCGGTCGATGCGGGTGAGTAAGTGCGCCAGCACGACGCCGCCCCCGCCGAAGCTCACGGTCAGCGTCGTCTTACCGGGGAACGTGTCCACCGCCCACGTCAGGGTCGTCTCGGGATCGGCACCCCTCAGGGCCACCGCCTGCTCGCGAACTCGCGCGGCGCTAAGCATCGCCCGGGCTCCGGAGGTGGCCGAGCTGGAAGAGCCGATCGATCACCCGGGACGTGCTGTCGGCGATCTCCTCACGTTCCGTGTCGATCACGAGCTCCGCGGCCGGCGGCTCCTCGTAGGGGTCCGACACGCCGGTGAACTGCGGGATTTCACCGGCCAGCGCCTTGCGGTACAACCCCTTGGTGTCGCGGCGGATGCATTCGTCGAGCGAGGCTTTCACGTACACCTCGATGAACGCGCCGATCTGGTCGCGCACCTCGTCCCGGATCGCGCGGTAGGGCGAGATCGCGGCCGTGATGACCGCAACGCCGTTCCGCGTGAGCAGCTTCGCGACGTAGCCGATGCGCCGGATGTTGGTGTCGCGGTCCTCGCGCGAGAACCCGAGGCCCTTGGAGAGGTTCTGGCGCACCTCGTCCCCGTCCAGCACTTCGACCGGGATGCCCCGACCACGCAGCTCCGCGCTCACCGCGGCGGCGAGCGTGGACTTACCGGCGCCCGACAGGCCGGTGAACCACAGCGTGAAGCCGTGCGCCTGCGCGATACGTTCCCTGCTCCCGAGCAATTCGGCGTGAGTCATGTCTGATCTCCGGAAAACGAAACGGGCCCGCTTCCGTGGGAAGCGGGCCCGATTTGCGTCGCGCGTGCCGTTTACAAGCTAGTCGAGCATCATCCGATGCCGGCAACCACAGCGCCACAACCGCGTCCGCTCCCCGAGGGGCAAGGACACATCATCCGACAGGCCGGACAACAGCGGGTGGCGGTGTGGTGCGCGACCATGAGTTTGCTATTTACCCGGCACGTACCGCCGTGTCAATCACACGTTCGGGCGGGGCAGGGCAACGGAAGGGTGGTTGACAAGGATTGGGCCGGCCGCTTAGTTACCCGTCATGGAGCGTACTCGTTTGCATCACCGGCACCACCATCACCACCCGTTGCATGGGGGGAGCCGGGGGCGTACGCCAAGGTAGCGAGTAGACCGTAGAGCCTTGAGTCCATCGCCGACGCCGACCCCCCGGGGCCGGCGTCGTGCTTTTTGGGGACGCCGTAGCTCCGGGGCCTCGGTTCGGCCCACGATCGGAGCGCGACACGATGTCCCGACAATCCGGTTCTTCGACACCGCTGCGCCTCGGCCTGCCAAAAGGCCGCATGGAGCAAGGGGTGCTGACTCTCCTCGGCGACGCCGGTATCCGGATTCGCCCCGGCGCCCGCGGCTACCGCCCCGACGTCTCCCTACAGGACACCGAAGCGAAGATCCTCAAGCCGCAGAACGTCGTGGAGATGCTCGCCCTCGGCAGCCGCGACTTGGGCTTCGCGGGCGCCGACTGGGTAGCGGAGCTCGAAGCGAACGTCGTCGAGCTGCTCGATACCGGGCTCGACCCTGTCCAGGTCGTCGCGGCGGCGCCCAAGACGCTGCTCGTGGACGGGCGCCTGCCCGCGCGTCACCTGGTGGTGGCGTCGGAATACGAGCGGCTGGCGCAACGCTGGATCGCGCAGCGCGGGCTCTCCGCTGAGTGCGTGCGCTCGTACGGCGCGACCGAGGTGTTCCCGCCGGAAGACGCGGACGTCATCGTGGACAATACGGCCACCGGCGCGACGCTCGAGGCCAACGGTCTCGTGGTCGTGGACGAGCTGATGGGCTCCTCCACGCGCCTCTACGCGAACCCCCTGGCGCTCGAGGATCGCGCACGGCGTCGGCGCATCGACGACCTGGTGATGCTGCTCGACTCCGTGCTCGTGGCCCGGCGTCGCGTGATGCTCGAGGTGAACGCCTCGGCGGAGTGCCTCGAAGCGGTGGTCGCCGTGCTGCCGTCGATGCGGCAGGCCACCGTGGCACCGCTGTACGGCAACGGTGGCTACGCGGTGAAGGCCGCCGTGCCGCGCGACGCGCTTCCCGAGGTGATCCCCGCCGTGAAAGCGGCCGGGGGCACCGACCTCGTCGTGTCCACCTTCTCGCAGATCGTCCCATGACGGCCACCACACGTGCTCCCGTGACCGGCCCCGTGTCGCGGATCGACCCGGCCACCGCCTACCGGCGCCCGCCGAGTATTCCCGGCGCGCTTCGCCTCGACTCCAACGAGGGGGTCCTGCCGTCGCGCGCCTTGCTCGGCGATCTCGCCAACGCGGACCCGGAGCTGTTGCGTCGCTACCCGGACGTCCTGGCGCTCGAAGCCGCGCTCGCCACCCGTCTCGGCGTGGCGCCCGAGCGCGTGGTGGTGACCGCCGGGGCGGACGAAGCGATCGACCGCGCGTGTCGCGCCTTCCTCGAGCCCGGCCGTGCGATCCTCTTGGCCGACCCCAGCTTCGACATGTTCGATTGCAGCGCCATCCTCGCGGGCGGCGACCTCGTGCGCGTGCCGTGGTGGGACGATGCGTTCCCCATCGACGCGTTCGTGGGCCGGCTCGATGCCCTCACGGCCGTCGTCGCCGTCGTGTCGCCGAACAATCCCACGGGGAGCGTCGCGACGCTGGCCGATGTCCGGCGCCTCGCCACGGCCGCGCCAGGCGCGCTCGTCATCCTCGATCACGTGTACGTCGAGTACGCGGACAAGGACCTCACGTCCGGAGTGCTCGATCTTCCCAACGTCCTGGTGCTGCGCACGCTCTCCAAGGCCTGGGGCCTCGCCGGCTGCCGCGTCGGCTACGCGGTGGGGAGTCCGTACGTCGTTGCCGTGCTGCGTGCGGCGGGCGGTCCCTACACCGTGGCGGCGCCCTCGGTCGCGCTGGCGCTCGCCCAGCTCGAGCGCGGCGCCGAGCCGCTCCGCGCTCATGTCGCACGGGTCCGCGAGGAGCGCCGCCGCCTCAGCGCGCGGCTGGCCGCCGCCGGCCTCGCACCCCGCCCGTCACAGGCGAATTTCGTGCTGGTCGAATGCGGGCCGCGCGCTGCGTCGCTCCACGCGGGGCTCGCCGCCCGCGGCGTGCTGGTGCGCGACTTCCCCGGCCGCCGCGGCCTGGAAACCGCGCTGCGCATCACGCTGCCTGGTGATGCGTCCGACTTCGAGCGGCTGAGTGAGGCCCTCGACGGGACGCTCGGCGCCGAGGGACTCGAGCCATGACCGCGCGCACCGCCACCGTCAGCCGCGTCACGCGTGAGACGTCGATCACCGTCACGCTCACCCTCGAGGGCACGGGCAAAGCTGACGTGAAGACGGGCCTCGGCTTTCTCGACCACCTGCTCGAGGCGCTGGGCCGCCACGCCCGGTTCGACCTGACGCTCGCGTGTAAGGGCGATCTCCATGTCGACGACCATCACACCGCCGAAGATTGTGCGCTGGCGCTGGGCCAGGCGCTCGACCGTGCCCTGGGCGAGCGGCGGGGCGTGAACCGGTTCGGCTGGGCGTACGCACCACTCGACGAGGCGCTGGCGCGCGCGGTCGTCGACCTGTCGGGGCGGTCGTATGCGGACGTGACGCTCGGCCTCTCCCGCGAAGCGATCGGCGGTCTCGCGTGCGAGAACATCCCGCACGTCCTCCGCTCCCTCGCAGCCGCGGGACGGCTGACGCTGCACGTCGACGTGCTGAAAGGTGGGAACGATCACCACCGGGCCGAGGCGGCGTTCAAGGCGGCCGCCCTCGCGCTGAAGCAGGCGGTGGCCAGCTCGGGGTTCGACGACGTGCCATCCACCAAGGGCACCCTCGGAGACACGGGTGGGGGGGGCCGCGATGGCTGACGTGGTAATCGTGGATTCCGGCGTCGCGAACCTCGCGTCGATCGCGAGCGGGTTCCGCCGGCTCGGCGCGAACGTCGTGGTGACGAGCGATGAGAGCCTCGTACGGAACGCGCCGCGCGTGGTGCTGCCCGGCGTGGGCGCGTTCGGCGCCGGGCTCGGAGCCTTGCGCGCGCGCCGGCTCGACCAAGCCGTCACGCAAGCGGCGGCGCGCGGCACCCCGCTCCTGGGCGTGTGCCTCGGAATGCAGATGCTGTGCGAAGCGAGCGATGAAGCGCCGGGGGTGGCCGGGCTCGGGGTCATCCCCGGCACCTGTCGCCGACTGCCGGACGACGTGCGGGTGCCGCACCTCGGATGGAACACCGTCACGGCGGGCGGCGCGGGGCTGGTCGCTACGGGCGTGGCGGCGTTCGCGAACTCATACGCCCTGCGGGAGGCTCCCCGGGGTTGGGTCCCCGCCTGGACGACGCACGGGGCGCGCTTCGTGGCGGCGCTGGAGAAGGACGGCGAGCGTCTGCTCGCTTGCCAGTTCCATCCCGAGCTGTCGGGCGCGTACGGCGCGGCACTGCTCGAGCGCTGGCTCGCGGGAGCGAAGGGCGCGCCCGCCCCGGCACTCACCGGTTCCACCCCGGGACTGTTGCCACGCGTCGTCCCGTGCCTCGACGTGCGGGATGGACGGGTGGTGAAGGGGGTGCAGTTCCAGCATCTCCGGGACGCGGGGGATCCGGCGTCTCAGGCGGCATTGTACGAGTCTCAGGGCGCGGACGAGATCGTGGTGCTCGATGTGGCCGCGTCCGCCGAAGGGCGTGCCACGCAGATCGAGACGGTGGCGCGCGTGCGCGCGGCGATCCGCATTCCTCTCACGGTCGGCGGCGGCGTCCGGAGCGTGGATGACGCGCGCCGGCTGCTCGCGGCCGGTGCGGACAAGGTGAGCGTGAACACGGCCGCTCTTCAGCGCCCCCTTCTCGTCTCCGAACTCGCCGCCGAGTTCGGCAGCCAGTGCGTGGTCCTCGCCATTGATGCGCGTCGGACAGCCAGCGGCTGGGAAGCACTCACGCATGGCGGCCGCAAGCCCGGCCGACCCGACGCCGTGGAATGGGCGCGGGAGGCTGCGGGGTTGGGAGCGGGGGAGATCTTGCTCACGAGTTGGGACCGCGACGGGACGCGCGCCGGCCCCGACCTGGAGCTGCTGCGGGCGGTGCTCGGTGCGGTGCGGGTGCCGGTGATCGCATCGGGCGGGATCGGCGAGCGAGCCCACGTGGCGGAGGCATTTCGCGCCGGCGCGGATGCCGTGCTCGCGGCGTCGGTGTTTCACGACGGCGACGACACCGTCGACGGCATCAAGGCCGATCTCTCGCTTCGCGGGATCCGGGTGCGGCGATGATCGTCCCGAGCATCGACCTGATGCAGGGCCGCGCGGTGCAGCTCCGCCGGGGCCGGGAGCTCGTGCTGGACGGCGGCGACCCTCTGGCCCGGCTCGAGGAGTTCGCGGTGGCCGGAGAAGTGGCGGTTGTCGACCTCGACGCCGCGCTCGGCAGGGGCTCGAACGCAGCGCTCATCCGTGAGATGGTGCGCCGGGCTCCATGCCGCGTCGGCGGCGGCATTCGCGATCTGGACACGGCGCGCGCGTGGCTCGACGCAGGCGCGGCGCGGATCGTGATCGGCACGGCGGCGAGCCCGGACTTCTGCGGCGCCCTGCCGCGCGAGCGGGTGATCGCCGCCGTGGACGCCGAGCGCGGTCAGGTGGTGGTGGAGGGCTGGCGCACCGCCACCGGCAGGTCGGTGCTCGAGCGGATCCGCGAGCTCGTGCCCGTGGTCGGCGGGTTTCTGTTCACGCAGGTGGAGAAGGAAGGCGCCATGGGCGGATTCGATTTCCAGGCCGTGGCGGCCGCCGTGCGCGCGGCGGGCGGGGGGGAGCGGGGGGCACGCCTCACCGCGGCCGGCGGGATCACCACAGCGACGGAGATCGCCGAGCTGGATCGGATCGGCGCGGACGCGCAGGTGGGCATGGCGCTCTATGCCGGACGACTCTCGCTGGGTGAGGCCGTGGCAGCGCCGCTCGCGAAGCCCGTCGACTCCCAGGGAGGGGGCTCCGTCTGGCCCACCGTCGTGTGCGACGAGTGGGGGCATGCGCTGGGACTCGTCTGGAGCACGCGTGAGTCACTGGCACGCGCGATCGCGCAGCGCCGGGGTGTCTACTGGTCGCGGTCCCGACAAGCGGTGTGGGTGAAGGGCGAGACGTCGGGCAACACGCAGGAGCTGGTGCGCGTGGACTTGGACTGCGATCGCGATGCGCTGCGCTTCACCGTGCGGCAACGCGGCGCCGGATTCTGTCACCTCGAGCGGCCGGCCTGCTGGCCATCGAGATTCGATCTCGACGACCTCGCGCGCACCATCACGCAGCGCGCCGCCCAGCCGGAGTCCGGATCGGGAACCGCGAAGCTGCTCGCGGACCCCGCGCTGCTCGCGGCCAAGCTCCGGGAGGAAGCCGAAGAGTTGGGGCGGGCCAACGCGCGCGCCGATGTGGTGCACGAGACCGCCGACGTGCTGTATCTGGCGCTCGTGGCACTGGTGCGCGGCGGCGGCACGTTGACGGAGGTCGTGGCGGAGCTCTCCCGCCGGCGTGGCGCGGTGACCCGCCGGCCGATGGCCGCGAAATCGGAAGCTGCCCCATGAGTCAGCGCTTGCTACCCGTGCGCTCGCTCCCCGACATCGCGCGTCGCCGACGGGACCCCGTGTCCACCCAGGCGCGGGCGGAAGCCGGGCCGATCGTGGACGCCGTCCGGGCCGGGGGCGAAGGGGCGCTGCGTGAGTACGCCGAGCGGTTCGGCGACGTCCGGCCGGGAGCACCGCTGTTCCACGAGCGCGCGGCGCTCGGCCAAGCGCTCGCGCTTCTCCCGGCGGGCGATCGCGAACGGCTCGAGCGGGTCGCCGAGCGGATCCGCCGGTTCGCCGAAGCCCAGCGCCGTGCCCTCTGCCCCGTGTCGGTCCCTGTGCCCGGGGGTGTGGCGGAACATCGGATTGCGCCCGTGGAGCGCGCGGGCTGCTACGCGCCCGGGGGCCGCTATCCCCTGCCCTCATCGGTGCTTATGACGGCCGTCACCGCCCGCGTGGCGGGCGTACGGGATGTGTGGGTCGCGAGCCCGAAGCCGCAGCTGCTGACCCTCGCGGCCGCCGCGGTAGCGGGCGCCGACGGGCTCGTCGCGGCCGGCGGCGCGCACGCGATCGCGGCGTTCGCCTACGGCGCGGGACCCATCACTCCCCGCGACGTGATCGTCGGGCCCGGGAACCGTTACGTGACGGCGGCGAAGCAGCTGGTCGCCGGCGCGGTCGCTATCGACATGCTGGCAGGCCCATCCGAGCTGACAGTGTTCGCGGACGACACGGCCGACCCGAGCAGCGTCGCCGCGGACTTGCTCGCGCAGGCGGAGCACGATCCCGACGCCGTGCCGTTCCTGGTGAGCCTCGATCCCACGCTTGCTGATCGCGTGGAGCAGGAGCTCACCCGCCAGCTCAGAGACCTACCCACAGCAGAGACGGCGCGCTTGGCGCTCGCCAACGGCGGCGTGATCATCGTGGCGAGCGTGGACGATGGGGTAGCCGCCTGCGACGCCCTCGCGCCCGAGCACGTGCAGCTGGAGCTCCGCGAAGCGGCCGCCGTAGCGCCTCGGCTCGCCCACTACGGCGCGTTGTTCGTCGGCGCGGGAGCGGCGGAGGTCCTGGGCGACTACGGCGCGGGGCCGAACCATGTGTTGCCGACCGGCGGGACGGCGCGCTCGACGGGCGGGCTCTCGGTGTACACATTCCTGCGCGTGCGCACCTGGCTCCGCATCGACGACCGCGCCGCGGCGCTGCCGCTCATCCAGGACGCCATCTGGCTCGGGCGCGCGGAAGGACTCGAGGCCCATGCGCGCGCGGCGGAGCGGAGGCTGGTTTAGGCTCTGAGGGGTATCTTCCTGTTCGAACAATCCCAGGAGCGAGGATATGCGGATCATGCTGCTGATTTCGGCACTGACCTTGGCTAAGGCCCAGGCAGGCAACGGCCAGGCGGCCCCGCCCACCTGCTGGATCCGAGGGTCGGCGGATAAACTGGCAGCACGGCCGAGTTCGCTGGATTCTGCCGCGGTCCAACTCGGGGGCGGGACCATCAAGCTGTGCTACAGCCGCCCGTCGGCGCGCGGCCGCAAGGTCATGGGCGAGCTGGTCCCGTTCGACCAGCCGTGGCGGCTCGGCGCCAACGAAGCCACGAGCATCAACGTTCCGTTCGCCGCCGAGATCGGGGGGGTGCGGGTAGCCCCGGGGACATACACGCTGTACGCGATTCCCGGCGCATCAAAGTGGCAGATCGTCGTCAACCGCGGCGTCCAGCGCTGGGGCGTTCCCATCGACAAGGACGTGCGCGCGGGAGATGTGGGCGCCGGGACGGTGACCACGGAGTCGCTCGGCGCGCCGGTCGAGACCCTCACGCTCAAGTTCGCGCCGGCCACTGGGAACGCGACGGAGCTGGTGGTGGAGTGGGAGAAGACGCGCGTACGGATTCCGATCCGTCGGGTATCCGGTTGACACGCGTCGCCCGTCGCTCTAGACTGCACGCTCACATGCGCGCGACGTTGATGTGTTCTTTCGTCTGTTGTTGTCCCCGCCACCCAAAGGGTTGGACGGACAGCCCGGCGCACCCAGTGACGACATGAGGACTCTCTAAGCCTCCTCGCCTTCTGAGCCGCTCCCAGGCCCGGCCACCCAGCGTGGTCGGGCTTTTTGTTTTTGGTATCACCTCAACGACATGACCAACAATGGATGTGACATCAAGCGTACTCGCACTGATCCTCATCACGCTCGTCGCCGGTACCGTGAACGGCGCGCTCGGCTACGGTTTCTCGTCGATCACCGTGCCGGTGGCGCTGCTCTTCTACACGAATCGAGTCCTCAATCCGGCGCTCGTGTGGGTCGAGGTGGCCTTGAACGCGTACGTCCTCTGGGTCAATCGGGCGAGCGTTCCGCACGTCTGGCGTCGCGTCGTGCCGATGATCGTCGGCCTCGCACCGGGCGTCGTGCTGGGAACGGCTCTGGTGCACCGCGTGCAGCCGGCGTGGCTCAAGCTCGCGACGTTCGTCGTCCTGCTGCCGCTGATTCTCCTGCAAGCAGCCGGATTTCGCAGGCCGATCAGGGACGAGCGCCGCGTCGGGCTGCTGTTCGGAGGTGGCCTCGGCGTGCTCTACTCCGTCACCACGATCTCCGGTCCGCCTTTGGCGGTGATGTTGAGCAACCAGGGCTTCACAAAACAGGACTTCCGAGCCGGTCTCGGACTGGTGCGGCTCGCCGAATCGACGTTCACCGCCGTGGCCTACTACTTCGCCGGCATGTTCTCAATCGAGAGCGCCGGCCTGCTCCCGTACATCCTCCCGAGTCTTGCCGTCGGCATCCCGCTCGGCGTGCAGCTCATACGCCAAGTGCGACCGGAGACCTTCAGGCGCGTCTGCATGAGCTTCGACGCCTGGGTCGTGGGCTATGGCATCTCGACACTACTGCGACAGCTACACCTCATCGAGACCAACGCCGCGTTCTCCGTCCTGGCCGCGGTGGGCCTGATCGACATTTGGCTGCTGTATCGGTTCTTCCGCCATCAGACACTTGAGCCTGTCGCGGCTGGACCCCCGCCCGCCGCCCTGGCTCAGTAGAGATACGCCACCGCCAACGCGATGGTGACTTGATCTTTCTTCCCATTGAACGTCGCCAACGTGGACCGGTCGTATCGGAGCTCGGGCCGCACGACGGCGCTGGGCCACGCCTTGATGTTCAGCGTCGCTGTCGCGCTGCCGAACTTCTGCCCGGTGTTCGGCTGGAAGCCGAGGACGCCGCTCGAGCGCGCGCCGTTCTCGTCGTTCACGTAATCGCCGCGCAGGGCCAAACCGGCGGTGGCGCTGAAGTCGTACGTGATCCAGCCGCCGAGTGCCCACCACTTCGCGTCTTGCGTCGGATCGGCCAGTGCCGCGTTCGCCTGCTCCGTGCCGTAATCGCCCTGCACCCACACGGCTGCCTTGCCGAGCTTGCGCCACAGCAAGCCCTCGAAGCCGTACCGGTTGGCGCTGTTGTTCCCCGGCTCCTCCGCGCCCCAGTATCCGACGATGCCAAGCGACGTCAGCGCATTGGGATAGAGGCCGACGCGCCCCATGAACGACTTGTGGCTGTTGTTGTCCGACACCTGGTCCCACCCGTTGATCACACGGAGCTGGAGGTCAACGTAGTTGTTGAACTTCGTCTCGACGCTGAGCCCGGTCCCCGTGAAGTTCTCCACGTAAATGAACTGGTTCCCCTCTGACCAGTTGGGGTTCGCGTAGGTCTCGATCACTTCCAGGCCAAGCAAGGTGGGGATGCGGCCCACTTTGAACTGGAGCCCGTTCCCACTCGCCGTCGGCACGTTCAAGGTGACGTAGAGGTGCGGGATGTCCCCTTGCGGTCCGAGGTTGAACGTTCCCCCGTCGGACTGGATGACCGTCGCGTCCTGTCCCACCAGCACTTCGGTGTGGAATCCCGCGGTGAATTTCGCGGGGTCGTATGGCTTATCGAGCACGACCGCGAGCGCGTTGAGCATGAAGCGGTTCTGGAGTCGGTCGTACAGCCGCCCGACGATGGCGGTCCCGCCGGCGCTGTGGCCCGAATAGGAGTACGACCCCGCGGCAAAGCCGGTCAGCTTGAAGCCGGCGAGCGCGGTCTCCAGGTGGTTCACCGGAGGCGGTGGTGGATCAGGCTGCTTGGCCGCCGTGTCGGCCGGCGGAGACGCGCCGCTTTGGGCCGCCAGCCCTGCGGGAACGACGAGCGCGCTGAGCAGGGCGGCGAGTGCGAAGCGACTACCAAATGCACGCATGGAACTCTCCTCAATGTCGGTGTTACGCGTTGGCTTCAGTGATGAGCTTCTTCAAACCGCCTCCGGCTCGGGTTGGAGCTGCCCAATCCCTCCCCCGGAGGCGGTCTCGCTGAGGATCACCGCCGAGCCGATTTCGTGCGTGTCGGGATAGGCCAGGGCGCCCATCTCCGGCAGGTCGAGTCCGAGCTCTTCAACGTGCGGCGCCACACGGTGGCCGCCGACGACGAACGCGGTGACCTTGTAGGCCACGAGCGCCATGACACCGACCCCCACGATGTTGGCGGCGCCACCGATCAGCTGGGCCGCGAACTGACTCGCATCGCCGTACAACAGCCCCCGCACTGCCCCGTTTACGCCGTTCCACCCGTCCCCGTAGGTGCCGTCGGCCAGCAGTCCGAGCGACAGGATGCCCCACAGCCCGTTGACCCCGTGCACCGAGATCGCGCCGACGGGGTCATCGATACGCAGCTTGCCGTCGATGAAGAACACCGCGACGCACACCAGCACCCCGGCTATTCCGCCGATCAGCACGGCCGAGGGCGCGGTCACGAAGGCGCACGGCGCGGTGATCGCGACGAGCCCGGCGAGCGTCCCGTTCGCCATCATCGACGGATCGGGCTTGCCGTACTTGAGCCACATGTACAGCATCGACGTGATTCCGCCCGCCGCCCCAGCCAGCATCGTATTCGTCGCGATGACCCCGATGCGCAGGTCTGAACCCGCCAGCGTCGAGCCGGCGTTGAAGCCGAACCATCCGAACGCGAGGATGAACGTTCCGACCAACGCCATCGGGATGTTGTGGCCCGGGATGGCGTTGGCGGTGCCGTCGGCGTTGTACTTCCCGCGGCGCGGACCCAGCAGCGCCGCCGTGACGAACGCCATCACGCCGCCCGTCATGTGCACGACGGAAGATCCGGCGAAGTCCACGTGCCCGTGCCCGAGCCCGAGGTTCTTGCCGAGCATCGCGAGCCACCCGCCGCCCCAGGTCCAGTTGGCGTAGATCGGATAGATGACGGCGCCGACGAAGACGCTGAACACCACGAACGCCGAGAACTTCCACCGCTCCGCCAGCGCCCCGGTCGGGATCGTGGCCGCAGTGTCCATGAAGACCATCTGGAACAGGAAGTACGCGAACACCGGCGCGGTGTACGCCACCCCCGTGAGAAAGAACCCGGTCCCCCCGAACAAGCCCCAGTCCTTGCCCGCGATCGTGATAGAGACCTCGTTCGCCAGCTTGTCGTATCCGCCGAGCGTGCCGAGCGCCCCCACACCCCCCGCCTGGAGCGCGAAACCGACCGCCCAGTACGCGAGCATCGCGATGCCATAGACCATGAAGTTCATGGTCATGGTGTGCGCCGCGTTCTTGGCACGCGTGAACCCCGTCTCGACCATCGCGAAACCGGCCTGCATGAACATCACGAGAAACCCGGCGACCAACGTCCACACGAAGTTGATCGCGACCGTATTCGCCGCGGAGGCGGCGCTCGCAGCCTTGGCGAGCGAGTCCGCCGCCGGCACTCCTTGCCCAGCCAGAACCAGCGGGCACGCCAGAGTCATCAGTAGTCCAAGGCCGACCGAGCGTCTCATACAATCTCCCAGTGAGGGGTCAAATGCTGCACTGATGCCACGGATTTCGTGCAAAAACTGCACATATTGACTTACACTACGCTACTACCCAATCGGGTAGTGTGCATCGGTGTCGCAAGAATCGTGCACTTTCTGCAGGTTTCATGATACGGCGGCATACCGGCGCGGGTCTGTGTACCGTCGCGCCCCGCTCCGCTTGACACGGTCAGCAGCCTGCGGGCAGCTTTCGCGCTTGAGCATGGTCTGCGACACGAATCTGCGTTCCGGAGTTGCTTGCCCCCGCCCGCACGGCGGCCGGCCTCAGCCGGCCGGCCGAAAGCGCGCGTGTACCTCGCCGCGGTAGTCGTTCGTCGGAACCGCTTCCCCACAATCGATAGTGCCACCCCCACAGCGCGGCGCGGCGTTTGCCCGACGCGGAGGAAGGCTCTCCCGAGGTGAGTCTGTGAGTGAGTCGACAGCACCATGACCGACCTCGTCTCGCTGGCGTGCGAGCTGGTGGACGTCCCATCGGTTTCGGGCGAGGAGGCGCAACTCGCGCGGTTCGTGGCATCGTACCTCACGGACCTCGGCTATCACGTGGAGCTGTTCGATGCCGCACCGGGGCGACCCAACGTGCTTGCGACCACCGATCAGCCACCGCGGATCGTGTTCTCCACCCACCTCGATACGGTGCCGCCGTACGTGCCCGCCCGACTCGCGGACGGCGTCCTGTACGGGCGCGGTGCCTGCGACGCGAAGGGAATCATGGCGGCGCAGATCGCCGCGGCCGAGCGGCTCCGGGCCGAGGGGGTGGACGGGATTGGGCTGCTGTTCGTGGTGGACGAGGAAATGGGAAGCGTGGGCGCGCGGGCAGCCAATGCGCACCCCCTGGCGCAGGAATGCCGCTGGCTCATCGACGGTGAGCCGACCGATAATCGGCTCGCGGTCGGCTGCAAAGGATCACTGCGCCTCACCCTGTGCACCGCCGGCGTCCCCGCCCACTCGGCCTATCCCGAGCACGGGCGCTCGGCGATCGATGCGCTGCTCGACGTGCTGGGCGACGTGCGTCGCGCGACGTGGCCGACCGATCCGGTCTTCGGGGAGACCACCGTGAACATCGGCGTCATCGCCGGAGGCGTGCGGTCGAACGTCGTCGCCGCAGACGCTCGGGCCGACCTGCAAATCCGGCTCGTCACCGATGCCCCACCTGTAACAGCCCTGCTCGAGCGGGCCGTGCGGGACCGGGCGCGGATCGACTACCTGACGGCGGTGCCTCCGCTACGGCTCGCGACGGTCCCCGGGTTCGAGACCTGCGTCGTCCGCTTCACTACCGACATCCCTCACCTCACGAACTGGGGTACGCCGCTGCTGCTCGGGCCCGGGTCGATCCTGGACGCCCACAGCGCCCACGAGCGGATCTCCGAGGCCGAGCTCGCCGATGGCGCCGACGCCTACGTGCGCCTGGTGCACGCGCTCGCGTTGCGGAAGGTCGAGGCGTGAAGATCGCCCTGTTCGGCCACGGCGCGATGGGACGCGTGCTCGAAGACACCGCCCGCGCGGCGGGCCACGAGCTCGGCGCCATCTTCACGTCTGCCAACGCCGGCGAGGCCATGCGGCTCCTGCCCGGCCACACCGTGGCGATCGATTTTTCCGCGTCCGGCGCCGTGCCGGCCCACGTAGAGGCCGCCGCCGCCGCTGGGGTCCCCTTGGTGGAAGGCACCACGGGCTGGCAGCGCGACGAGGCCGCAATCCGAAAGATTGTGGAGGGGCGCGGCGCCGCGCTGGTCTACGGGGCCAATTTCTCGATCGGGGTGAACCTGTTCTACCGCCTCGTCGCTAACGCTGCGCAGCTGTTCCGCGGAGCCGGGTACGATGCGTTCATCGAGGAGGCTCACCACGCGCGCAAGCGCGATGCGCCGTCGGGCACGGCGCTGGCGCTGCAGGCCATCCTGTCCCGCGGAGTCGGCCGTGAGGAGCAGGGGACGAGCGTGCCGATCGCGAGCACGCGCGCGGGTCACATTCCGGGGACGCACCGCATCGGGTTCGACTCCGCCGCCGACCAGATCCTGTTGGTACACACGTCGCGATCCCGCGCGGGCTTCGCTGCCGGCGCGTTGCTCGCCGCGCGTTGGATCGTGGGGCGGCGGGGTGTGTATGCCTTTGCCGACATACTGAACGACATCCTCGCGCTGGAGCCGGAGAAGGAAAGGAAGGCCCGATGACCCAACATCTTGAGTGGCTGCGCGGCTGCGGCACGGCCCTCGTCACGCCGTTCAACGCCGCCGGCGAAGTGCACGAGGCGCGGTTTCGGGCGCTGGTCGAGCGGCAGATGTCGGGTGGCGTCCGACTGCTCGTCCCCTGCGGAACCACGGGCGAGGCCGCCACTCTCACGCCCGCCGAGCACGAGCGCGTCATCGCGCTCACGGTCGAGTCGGCCCGAGGGCGGGCGAAGGTGCTCGCCGGCGTGGGGAGCAACGCCACCGCCGCCACGATCGAGCGGGCCCGCGCGGCTCGAGCCGTCGGCGCCGATGCGGTGCTCGTCGTAGCCCCGTACTACAACAAGCCCACGCAGGCAGGCCTCCAGGCGCACTTCCGGGCCGTCGCCGAAGCGATGGGGGATGTTCCCGTGGTCCTGTACAACGTTCCGGGTCGCACGGCGTCGAACATCGCCGCGGCGACGGCCCTCACCCTGGCGCGCGAGACGAACAACATCGTGGCGGTAAAGGAGGCCTCCGGGGACGTGGCGCAGATCATGGCCATCCTGCGTGACCGGCCGCCGGGGTTCCGCGTGCTCTCCGGGGACGATGCCATGACTCTGCCCCTGATTGCTCTGGGCGCCGAGGGAATCGTGTCGGTCGTGTCGAACGAAGCCCCCGATCTGATGGTGAGGCTCACCGACAGTGCGCTCTCGGGCGAGTGGGACTCGGCCCGCGAGGTTCACTACCGTTTGCTCCCGCTGATGGAAGCGAACTTCATCGAATCGAGCCCGGGGCCGGTTAAGGCCGCCCTCGCGTTGATGGGACTGCTGGAAGAGCGGTTCCGGCTGCCGCTGGTCCCCGTACAGGAGCAGACCCGGGCCCGCCTGCGCGTAGTGTTGGGGTCCCTCGGCCTGCTGCCGGGCGCCGCGCATGTCGCTGCGTGAGCGCGTCGAGGCGCTCGCTGCCCAGAGACGGGAGCGCTACGGCCAGCCCGAGCACACGCTGTTTGCCGAGTTCCGGGCCGCACTCGCGCGCGGCGAGATCCGCGCCGCCGGGCGTGGCGTGGACGGCGCCTGGTGCGTCAACGCGTGGGTCAAGCAGGGGATCCTGCTCGGGTTCCGCATGGGCGTCCTCACCGACATGTCGCCGCACCCGACCCTGAAGTTCTTCGACAAGGACACGTACCCGGTGCGGCCCACCACGCTCGCGGACGGGGTGCGCATCGTCCCCGGGGGATCGAGCATCCGCGACGGCGCGTACGTGGCCCCGGGTGTGGTCTGTATGCCGCCGATGTACGTGAATGTGGGTGCGTACGTCGACGAGGGCACCATGATCGACAGCCACGCCCTCGTCGGCTCGTGCGCGCAGATCGGCAAGCGGGTGCACCTGTCGGCCGCGGCCCAGATCGGGGGCGTGCTCGAGCCGGTCGGGGCCCTGCCCGTAATCATCGAGGACGAGACGCTCGTGGGCGGCGGGTGTGGAGTCTACGAGGGCACGCTCGTGCGCGAGCGCTGCGTCCTCGCGCCCGGAACGATCCTCACCGGGTCGACGCCGGTGTACGACCTCGTGCGCGATCAGGTCTACCGCCGTGACGGGGACCGGCCGCTCGAGATTCCGGCCGGCGCGGTCGTCGTGCCGGGCGCGCGGGGCGCACCGGGCCCGGCGGCCGCGCGGTGGGGGATCTCCCTCTACGCGCCGGTGATCGTGAAGTATCGCGACGAGAAGACTGACGCCGCGACTCTGCTGGAGGAGTACCTGCGATGAAGCACCAACGCGTGTCGGTACTGGGGCTCGGAAAGATCGGAAACATCCTGCTCCAGGGGTTGCTCAAGGCGGGTCTCCCGCCCGGGAACGCAGTCGCCACGGTGCGGCACCCGGAGCGGGCGCAGGCGCTCGGAAAAGAGCGCGCCGTGCCCGTGGGGACGGACAATCGCGCGGCGGCACGCGGGGCGGACGTGATCATCATCGCGGTCAAGCCGCAGAACGTTCGCGACCTGCTCGCGGAGATCCGCGCGGAGGTGACCCCGGCGCAACTCGTCATCTCGGTGGCCGCATCCGTCCCGACGGGCTACATCGAAGACCTTCTGGGGACACCGACCCCGGTGATCCGCGCGATGCCCAATACCCCGAGCCAGGTCGGCGCGGGTATGACGGGGATCTGCAGGGGGAAGCACGCGACGGACGCGCATCTCGAAACCGCCCGGCGGTTGTTCGACACGGTGGGCCGGACGGTCGTGGTGGATGAGAAGCACATGGATGCCGTGACCGGGCTGTCGGCGAGCGGTCCGGCATTCGTCTACATCATCCTCGAGTCGCTCGCGGAGGCGGGCGTGAAGGTCGGGCTCCCGCGCGACATCGCCACCGTCCTCGCCGCGCAGACACTGCTCGGCGCCGCGAAGGTGCAGCTCGATACCGGCGATCACCCCGCCCTGCTCAAGGATGCCGTCACGACGCCGGCGGGTTGCACCATCGACGGTATCCTCGAACTCGAAGAGGGCAAACTGCGGGTCACCCTCATCAAGGCCGTGGTGAAGGCCACCCAGCGCGCGAAAGAGCTGATGTTCGAGAAGTAGACGAGAGGCTACTTGTAGTTCTGGAACGGCTCCGTGAGCAGCCGGATGCCGAGCGGCTTGTACTGGAGCACGTGCGTGAGGCGAACCTCGTCGCCCGCACGCTCTACCCGCGTTTCGAGCAGCTCGAACTCCTTCGCATCGCCCAGCCCGAGCTGATTCAACCGCTCGGCTTCCGCCTTGCACACATCCCCGGGCGTCGGCTTCGGGTTCGGGTAGGCATCCTCGTGGTGCCGGCGGAGGGCATCCCAATGCTCATCGCCGGCGCGTTCAACCGACTCGCGGATGTGGTCGCGGGTGAGCGGCATGCGAAAAAGCTATCGCAGTGGGAGCTCGACGTGCAGATGGTCGCCGGTGCCCACGTGCCGGACGGTCGCGAAACCCATGCTCCAAAAATACACACGCACCAGGGCATTCTTGAGCGCGCCGCGGCCGGCAGTTCGCAGGTCCGCGGCGTGGGTGTACCCGTCACCCTGGACGTAATGCAGCGACCCGTCGTTGGGGGCGAGCCCCATCGCCGCGTAGTCCCCCGGCCCGCGGGCGAGGTCGGTGATTACGGCGTCCCGGTCGACCAAGATGAGCGTCGAGAGCGCGACCCGCAGGAGCGGGTGGAGCGACGTGTAGTAGGCCCGCACGCGCTCCGACTTGGCGTTGGCGCTCGACAGGTAGATCAAGGCGTAGCCACAGTACGCGACCACGAGCGGCAGCGCGAAGCGCCGGGCAACGAGCGCCAGGCGGACGCGACCGGTGAAGCGATGCCACACCCACGCGCCGTAAGCGGTGACGACGGCCGCAGTGCAGGCGGTCCCACCCGCGAGGGCGAGCGCGGTCGGCCACCCTTCGCGTTGGTAGAGGAGCACCGCCACCTTCACGAGGGCGAGAAACGGCAGCAGCGCCACGAGGGTAATTTTCGCGGCGAGGCGGACGACCTGGGCCGCCCATGGCCCGGGGCGCCGCGGCTCGGGGCGGGTCCCCACAAGCGCGCCGGCCCGGCGCTCCCACTCCTGGAGCGCGCTCGAGTGAAGCGGCGGCATAGTCACGGCGCACCTTACGAGCCGCAGCCGCGGGAGGTTGCGGCCCGCTCTCCCACCCTGTAACCCAATCCTCATGCCGCAATAGGTGACTTCTCACAGTTACGTGTGCATGGCGTAAGGTCGGCGACGTCTCTTACGGGCGATCCCCTGAACAGGAGCCCGTATGCGACCGATCGCCAAGCTGTTGTTCACCGCAGCCCTCACTGTGGCGGCGTGCAGAGCAATACCACAGCCCGAGACTCAGGAGCGCGTCGACGCGCGAGACTACTCCGGAACGGGCGCACAGGGAGAGGTGAACCTTGCCGCCGCGACATCCGTGCCGATGGTCGCGCGACAGCGGGCTTTGGCGGCGGGAGACGCACCCCTGTTTCTTCACTCCAGCGTGGCGGCCGGGATGGTCATCCGCACGGGCCAAACGAGCATCGAGGTGGACTCGCTCGAGCACGCAGTCGCGCAAGTACGCCTCCTGGCAGGCCGCATTGGCGGGTATGTCGCCAACACGACCATGCAGACGGGCCAGGGCCAGCTCCGGTCGGCGAGCCTCGAGGTGAAGATCCCAGCCGACCGGTTCGACGATGGACTGGGCGGGCTCGCCGGTCTCGGGAAGCTCGAATCCGTGAACGTCAACGCGGAGGACGTCGGCGAGGAGTTCACGGACGTCACCGCGCGCATGGGAAACGCGCGGCGCCTCGAGGCGCGGCTGATCGAGCTACTCGCGACCCGGACGGGGAAGCTTAAGGACGTCCTCGACGTCGAGAAGGAACTGGCGCGGGTGCGCGAGGAGATCGATCGGTATGAGGGCCGGCTGCGCTACCTGCGCGCCCACGCGGTGCTGAGCACGTTGACGATCTACGTGCACGAGCCGCTCCCCGTGGTGGGGCACGCGGGCTCGAGCGTCATTGGCGAGGCGTTCAAGCAGGCGTGGCGGAACTTCGTCGCCCTCGTAGCGGCCTGCATCCGTGGACTCGGAATCGTCATCCCGCTCGGCATACTGCTGACGGCCGCCTGGCTCAGCGTGAAACGACTTTCACTTCTCGCACCTCGATCGGCTGGCCGCTGACCAGGATCGGCACCTGGCGCTCCTGCGCGGTCTTGTTGAACGAGGCGACGTCGGTCCGCACCAGCTCGTTGAACTTCGCGAGGTTGTCGGCCAGCCCGGCGCGCAGCTCTTTCAAGCGCGCCGCGACGACCTCGTTGGGCGGCTGGGCGTAGGCAAACGCGAGGCCGAAGCCCAGCCCCTGCAGCCGGTCCTGGAAGCGGTTCAGGTAGTGGATGTCGTCCTGCCCGGCGTCGCGCTGCATGTCGGAGTTGTACAGGCTGTCCTTGAGCTCCTTGAGCTTCCGGCCCAGGTCCCGCGCCTGCCGCGTCACCGGTCCGGCGGTCGCCGTATCGCCCGCGGCGTTGTCGCGCACCGCCTGCTGGGTGTTCTTGAGCTGCGTCTCGAGGCTTGTAATCCGATTCAGCATCTCGTTCAGCGCCGACATAGCGTTGCGCCATTCGAGCCCGGCGACGAGCTGCGCCGCGAAGCGGGCGGGATCACCGCCCAGGATCGGATCGGGCTCCACGGTGACCGTCTTGGTCCCCGTACGGCCGCCCACCGTCACGGTGATGGTGTAGGTCCCGGGGACGGCGCGCGGGCCGCCGACGTTACGGAACGGATTGTCCTCATCCTCAGGCCCCGTGGGACGCTCGAAGTTGAGCCGGGTCGGCCCGGCGTGCCGGAGGTTCCAGACGTAGCGGTTCACACCCTGCTTCCCCGGGGCGCCCGAATCGACGACGACGGTGTCCCCGCGGCTGTCGGTAACGGTCGCGATCACGCGCCCGCGGCGGGCGCGCCCCCGCTCTCCCTCCCCCTGCGAACCGGACGCGCCGGTGTCCAGGGCGGCCTTGAGGTAGTAATCGATCACCGCGCCGGCCGGCGCGTTCGGCGTGGTGAAGCGCGTCGGGGCGACGCCCGAGCGCCGCGGGCGCACGCGAATCTGGGCTGGCAGGGTCGAGAACACGTGGAAATCGGAGGCGATGACATCGGGCGTGAGCTCTTCCAACGCCGTGATATTGTCCAGGACGAACAGCCCGCGGCCGTGCGTGGCAATCACCACGTCATGTGAGCGCTTGATGAACTGCACGTCGTACACCGGCACCGTGGGGAACTCCGCCTTGAGCGGCCTCCAGCTCGCGCCGCCGTCCCGCGAGTACCACAGCGCCCCGTCGGTTCCGAGGACGAGGAAGCCGCGCACGTTGGGATTCTCGCGCACCACGCGCCCGGGGACGTCCGGCGGGAGACCCCGGCCGATGTCGGTCCACGTCTTGCCGTAGTCGCTGGTCTTGTAGACGTACGGCCGCCGGTCGTCGAGCTGGTGGCGGTCGATCGCGATGTAGACCGCGCCGGCATCGAATGGCGAGACCCCGATCTGGTACACCCGCCCTTCCACGTCCTTCGCCAATCCGGGGAAGCGGCCCGATACGTTGCTCCACGTCTTCCCGCCGTCCCGGGTCACCTGCACGAGCCCGTCGTCCGTGCCGACCCAGATCACGTTGGAATCGGTCGGCGCGAGGTTGACCGTGAGGATCGTATTGTAGGTCTCGGCACCCGAGATGTCGTAGTTGATGGGGCCGCCGCTCGTCACCTGCTTGGTCTTGTCGTTCCGCGTGAGGTCGGGACTGATGGCGGCCCAGCGGTCGCCGCCGTCCATGCTCTGGAACACCACATTGCCGCCCATGTAGACCGTGTTCGCGTCCCGGGGCGAGACGGCGATGGGCGACGTCCAGTTGAAGCGGTACTGCAGATTGGCGGGCTTCGTGTCCTTCACGCCGGATAGGTACGGCCGGATCGAGCGGTTCAGCCCCGTCTTCAAGTCGACGCGCGTGATGTTGCCGTTCTGCGAATCCACGTAGAGGATCGACGAGTCGGTCGGCGCCGGCACCGCGTACTCGCCGTCACCCCCGGCCACCGTGAACCACTCGGAGCCGTTGATGCCACCGCCCGCGCCACCACCACCTCCACCAACTCCTCCAACGCTGCTCGACGGCCCGCACCACGCGTTGTTGTCCTGGAGGCCGCCGCACAGCATGTAGGGAGTGTTGTTGTCGGCTGCCACCATGTAGAACTGCCCGATCGGCAGGTTGTTCACGAACCGCCAGCTCTTGGCGCCGTTCTCGGTGACGTACACACCGCCGTCGTTCCCCTGGATCATGCGGTCCGGGTTCTGCGGATCGATCCACAGGGCATGATGGTCTACGTGCACGCCGCGGTCGATCGGCGTCGTCGTCTTGCCACCGTCGTCGGAGCGAAGCAGCAGGTACGACGAGAAGAACAGCTTCCGGTCATCCACGGGCGAAACGTGCAGCAGCGAGAAGTAGAACGGCCGGGCGGAGAGTCCGTGGAAGTCGGAGACCTTCGTCCAGTGGTCGCCCTGATCCTTTGAGTCCCACAGCATCCCCTCGTTCGTCTCGATGAGCGTATAGATGTGGCTCGGATTCGTCGCGCCTACCGCGACAGCGATGTTGCCCAAGAGCCCCGACGGCAACCCTTCTTTGAGCCGTTCCCACGTCAAGCCGCCGTCCTTGGACCGATAGAGACCGCTCCCCGCCCCACCGGACACGAGCTCCCAGGGACGGCGCACGAACTGCCACATCCCGGCGAACAACATGCGGGGATTGCCCGGCACCATCACGAGGTCCGCGGCGCCGGTCGAGTCGTTCACGAACAGCACCTTCTGCCACGTCTTGCCTCCGTCCGCGGTCCGGAACACGCCGCGCTCGGCATTGGGCGCCCACACGTGGCCCTGGGCGGCCACGAAGACGACGTCGGGATTGGCGGGATCGATCACGATCCGAGAGATCTGGCCGACGTCGCCGAGGCCCATGAACTGCCAGCTCTTGCCCGCATCGGGCGACATGAAGACCCCGCGGCCATCCACCACGTCGTTGCGCGGGTTCCCTTCCCCCGTGCCCACCCACACGACGTTCGGGTTGGAGGGCGCGAGCGCCACGGCGCCGATCGACGACGTCGGCTGATCCTTGAACACCGCCTCCCACGAGTCGCCGCCGTCGGTAGTCTTCCACACCCCGCCCGCCGCCGCGCCGACGTAGTACACGTTGCGGTCTCCGGGCACGCCCACGACGGCGGCCACACGGCCGCCGGCCACCGAGGGGCCCAGGTTGCGGAACTTGAGGTTGTTGAGCGAATCAGCACCGCTGAC
>DATHKX010000011.1:0-26502 GCA_035488835.1 Gemmatimonadales bacterium | reverse complement strand
GGCAACAATGGCCGCGCGGGAATGCTCGGGATCTCGTACGATGGCTGGCTCACGGCGATGGCCATACTCGACCCCCATCCCGCGCTCCGGGCGGCGTCGCCCCAGGCGTCTCCCGCGGACATGTTCCTGGGCGACGACTTCCATCACAACGGCGCCTTCCGGCTGAGCTACGGCTTCGAGTACGCGGTCCTCACCGAGGCCTCCGACACCAACGCGCAGTTCAACTTCGACCGCTACGACACGTTCGACTGGTACCTGACCCTCGGCGCGCTATCCAACGTGAACGCGCGCTACTTGCACGGCTCACTGCCGAGCTGGAACGACTTCGTGGCGCATCCGAACTACGACGCGTTCTGGCAGCGTCAGGCGATCGGGCCGTACCTGAGCCGCGTCGCCGTGCCGACGTTGAACGTCGGCGGCTGGTGGGACCAGGAAGACTTCTACGGGCCGTTGAAGATCTACGAGCTGTTGGAGCGGCACGACTCGCTCAACCGGAACTTCCTCGTGGTTGGCCCGTGGAACCACGGCGGGTGGGCGCACGGGCCGGGCAACAGGCTCGGCAACATCGGCTTCGACGTGAATACCGGCGAGTATTTCCGCGACAGCGTGCAGGCGGCTTTTTTCGCGCACTACCTCAAGGACAAGCCGCTGGACCTGCCGGAAGCGCTCACGTTCGAAGCCGGAGCCAACCGCTGGGTGCGGAGCGACGCGTGGCCACCCCGCACCAGCCGCGCCCGCGACCTGTACTTCGGCCCCGCGGGGCGGCTGTCCTTCGAGCGTCCGCTCGAGCGCGCGCCCTCCGCGTTCGACAGCTACGTGTCGGATCCAGCCCACCCGGTCCCGTACCGGAACCGCCCCATCGAGCCGACGTACTATCCGAAGGGATCGGGGTGGTACACCTGGCTGCTGCAGGATCAGCGCTTCGTGCAGAGCCGACCGGACGTGCTCAGCTGGGAGACGCAGCCGCTCGGCGACGACGTCGTGGTGCGGGGCGACATCGTGGCGCATCTGTTCGCTGCCACCACGGGCAGCGACGCGGACTGGATCGTGAAGCTCATCGACGTTTACCCGGAGGACCATCCCACCGATCCGAAGCTCGGCGGCTACCAGCTCATGGTCGCGAACGACGTGTTCCGCGGCCGCTACCGCACCAGCTTCGAGCGCCCCGAGCCGATCGTGCCGAACGCCGTGGTGGAGTACGTCGTGGACCTCCACACCCAGGACTACCGGTTCCTCCGCGGCCATCGGATCATGGTCCAGGTGCAGAGCACGTGGTTCCCGATCATCGATCGGAACCCGCAGACCTACGTCCCGAACATCTTCCTGGCCAAGGATTCAGACTATCGGCGGGCGACGCACCGCATCTACCGGTCCGCCCACTACCCGTCGCACGTCACGTTGCCCGTGGCGGCGCCGTGATCAAGCGCTGCTGGGCGGGGGGCGACGACCCGCTGATGCTCGCGTATCACGACGAGGAGTGGGGCGTGCCGCTGCGGGGGGACCGGGACCTGTTCGCGAAGCTCGTGCTCGATGGCTTCCAGGCCGGGCTCTCCTGGCGCGTCATCCTGCACAAGCGCGCCAGCTTCCTCGAGGCGTTCGACGGATTCGACCCGGAGCGCATGGCCCGCTACGATCGCAAGAAGATCGCGCAGCTCCTCAAAGACCCCGGCATCGTGCGCAACCGCCAGAAGGTCCATGCCGCGATATCGAACGCCCGTGCGTTCCTCGAGTTCCCGGCACCGGACGGGGCGTTCGGCACGTTCCTCTGGAGCTTCGTGGGCGGGGCTCCCAAACAAAATCGCCGCCGCTCGCTCCGCGACCTCCCGGCGCGCACCCGTGAATCCGACGCGATGAGTGACGCCTTGGCAAAGCGCGGCTTCCGCTTCGTCGGACCGACCATCTGCTATGCGTTCATGCAAGCGGTGGGCATGGTGAACGACCACCTCATTACCTGCTTCCGTCACCGCGAGGTACAGCGCCTCGGTGAGTGACGCCGTCCCGGAGCTCGAGGCCGCGACCCTCCGCCGCGTGACCCGACGCCTCATCCCGTTCATGTTCGTGCTCTACATCGCGAACTACCTGGACCGGGTGAACGTCAGCTTCGCAGCCCTCCACATGAACCGCGACTTGGGCTTCAGCAGTGCCGCATACGGACTCGGCGCCGGGATGTTCTTCCTCGGGTACTGTCTCTTCCAGATCCCGAGCAACCTCGTGCTCGCGCGGGTCGGGGCACGGCGCTGGATCGGCGGCCTCATGATCGCCTGGGGCCTCATCGCCTCCGCCATGATGCTGGTGCGCGGGGTCGGGAGCTTCTACGCCCTGCGCGCGCTGCTCGGGGTGGTCGAGGCGGGGTTCTTTCCGGGGATGATCCTCTACCTCACGTACTGGTTCCCCGCCGTCGAGCGGGCCCGAGCGGTCGCCGGGTTCATGACCGCGATCCCCATCTCCGGCGTGGTCGGCGGGCCCCTCTCCGGAGCGCTGCTCGGCTTGAACGGCGTCGCGGGGCTCGCCGGGTGGCAGTGGCTGTTCTTGCTCGAAGGGTTGCCCTCGGTGGTGCTCGGCGCCGTCGCCCTCTGGTACCTGACGGACCGCCCGGCGGAAGCAGCGTGGCTGCCCGCGGAGGGACGCGCCTGGCTCGCCGAGCGCTTGGGCCGGGAGCAGGCCCGCGCCGCGGGACAGCACGGCACGAGCCTGCGGCACGCCCTGCTGGACGGGGTCGTCTGGCGGCTGGGACTGCTCTACTTCCTGATCATCGTGGGTCTCTACGGGCAGGGACTCTGGCTGCCGCAGATCATCAAGGGCTCATCACAATTGAGCGATCTCACCGTCGGCCTGCTCTCCGCCGCGCCCGCGCTCGCCGCCGCGGTCGCGATGGTCGCGGTCGCGGCGCACTCCGACCGCACCGGCGAGCGGCACCGTCACGTTGCGGCGCCCCTCGTGGCCGGTGCCGTGGGCTTCGCCGCGACCGCGGCGACGCTGGATACGCCGCTCCTCGCCACCGCCGCGCTTTCGTTGTCGGCGATCGGCTTCACCAGCGCCCTGGGGCCGTTTTGGACGCTCCCGACGACGTTCCTGAGCGGGACCGCCGCCGCCGGGGGGATCGCGCTCATCAACTCGCTCGGCAACGTGGCCGGCTTCGCGGGTCCCTACCTGGTCGGACTCGTCAAGGACGCGACGGGCGGGTATGCCGGCGCGCTGCTCGCCTTCGCACTCCTCATGCTGGCGGGCGCCGCGCTCGCGCTCGCCCTGCGCGGCGCGCCCGCCCTACGCCGCTCCGCCGGATAGGTCCGCCGAGGGCGCGAAGCGCGGAGGCCGCCGTGCCTGCGTCGCCTGCTCGTAGGCGAACGCGAGCTTGATCAGCACCGACTCGGTCCACGGCCGCCCGACGAACGAGAGCCCGACCGGCAGCCCGCGCACCTGCCCCATCGGCACGGTGACGTGGGGGTAGCCCGCGACCGCGGCTGGGCTCGAGAAGCTCCCACCGCCGCCCGGATCGCCGTTCACGAGGTCGATCAGCGAGGCCGGTCCGCCCGTGGGCGCGATCAGCGCGTCGAGCTGGTGCTCGGCCATCACGGTGTCGATCCCCTGGGTGCGCGCCAGCAGATGGTTCTTGTCGAGCGCGCGCAGGTAGTCCTGGTCGGTGAGCGGCCCCTTGGCCTGCGCCTGAATGAAGATCTCCTGCCCGAAGTAGGGCATCTCCTTGTCCTTCGCGCGCTCATTGAACGCGATCAGGTCCGCCAGCGTCTTCGCGCCGGCAGCGGGAGCCCACTCGCCGAGGTACTTGTTCAGGTCCGCCTTGAACTCGTACAGTAGCACCGCGTACTCGGACTCGTCGAACTGGCCCGCGGTGGCGATGTCCGCGGGATCCACGATCACCGCGCCGAGGCGCTTGAGCGCGTCGATCGCACTGTCCATGAGGGCGTCGGTGGCCGGGCTGTAGCCCATGAACCGGGAGCGACACACCCCCAGGCGCGCTCCCTTCAACCCCGCGGGGTCGAGGATGCTGGTGTACTCGGTCCGTGACCGGCCGGCGCTCGCGGCGGTCGCCTCGTCGCGCGGGTCCACCCCCGCGAGAGCGCCCAACAGCGTGGCCGCATCGGCCACGGTGCGCGCCATCGGGCCGGCGGTGTCCTGACTGTGGGCGATCGGGATGACCCCGCTCCGGCTCACGAGTCCGAGCGTCGGCTTGATCCCAACGATGCCGCAGCAGGTGGACGGCGAGACGATCGAGCCATCGGTCTCCGTTCCGATCGCTACCGCACAGAGATTGGCGGCGACCGCCACGCTCGAGCCGGAGCTCGACCCCGAAGGCGTGCGATCGAGGGCATACGGGTTGCGGCACTGACCGCCCCGCCCGCTCCAACCGCTCGACGAATGGGTCGAGCGAAAATTGGCCCACTCGGAGAGGTTCGCCTTGCCGAGCAGCACGGCGCCCGCGGCCCGCAGGCGCTCGACCAGGAAGGCGTCGCGCGGCGGCGCCACTCCCGCGAGCGCGAGCGAGCCGGCCGTGCTCTGCATTCGATCCCGCGTCGCGACATTGTCCTTCACGAGCACGGGGATGCCGTGCAGCGGCCCGCGCGCGCCTTTGGCCTTGCGCTCGGCATCGAGCGCCGTGGCCTGCGCCAGCGCGTCGGGATTGGCTTCGAGGACCGCGCGCAGGGCCGGTCCTCTCCGGTCCAGCTCTTCGATCCGCTGGAGATAGGCCGTTACGAGCGAGCGCGCGGTGTATTTCCCCGACTCGAGGCCCGCCTGCAGCCCGGCGATGGTGGCCTCCTCGAGCTCGAACGGCGCGGCGAGCTGGCCGGTGGGCCCACTGACCCCGGGCGCAAGCCCGGGGAGCCGCGGGGACGCGGCCAGCACCGCGCAGCCGATTGCGGCGTGCTCGAGAAACGCGCGGCGGTCCATCCTCCAATCGCTCATGGCGGTCTCCTCGTGGAAATGACAGGCGGCGGGAACGGGGCTAAACTTGCTGCCACTCGGGACTCACGGCCAGCGATGCAGCAGGCAGTCGGAGGGCAGTCGGACGTAGGGAGGCTCCGTCGCGTAGCGGTGAAGCATGCGCGCGACGCGTTCGGCGACGCCGCCGCGGTCGATCGTCAGTGGCGCGACCTGGGCTACACCGCCCGCCCGGACGTCACGGCGGCGACGGCTGAGTACGAGCGCTTCCTCGCGCTGCTCGAGACGGCCGGCATCGAGACGCTACGCCTGCCGCTCGATCCCACCGTGGGCCTCGACTCGCTCTATGTGCGGGACGCGTCCATCGTGTGCGAGCGCGGCGTCATCCTCTGCAACATGGGCAAGCCGCAGCGGCGCACCGAGCCAGCCGTCCAAGAGGCCGCCTTCCGCGCCGCCGGGATCGCGATTCACGGTCGCATCACCGGCGACGGGACCCTGGAAGGCGGGGACGTGTGCTGGATCGACGAGCGCACCCTGGCGGTGGGTCGGGGCTACCGCACCAACGACGCGGGGATCCGCCAGCTGCGTGACCTCGTCCAGGACTGCGTGGACGAGGTCGTCGTGGTGCCCCTGCCCCATTGGCACGGCCCGGAGGACGTCTTCCACCTCATGTCGATGGTGAGCCCGATCGACCGGGACTTGTTCCTGGTCTACTCGCCCCTCATGCCAGTGCCGTTTCGCGAAGTGCTGATCTCCCGCGGCATCGAGCTCGTCGAGGTGCCGGACCCCGAGTTCGCAACGCTGGGGTGCAACGTCCTAGCGGTCGCGCCGCGCGAGGTGCTGATGGTCGCCGGCAATCCGGAGACGCGCGCCCGGCTCGAGCGCGCCGGCGTGACGGTGCACGAGTTCGCGGGGCGGGAGGTTTGTCTCAAGGGGGGCGGCGGGCCGACGTGCCTGACCCGACCGCTGATGCGGGACCGGAGCTAGCGCCCCCGGGCGGGCGCCTCGGTCTTATATTGGAGCCGAACCCCGTCTCTGGGAGGGTGCCATGTCGAGAACCGTCCTCGCGGCCGCGGCCGCAGTGTTGATCGGTCTCGCCGCGTGCGGTGGCGGCAAGCAGCAGTCGACCAAGCCAGCGGCGACCGGGTCCAAGGCCACGGCGAAGCCCGCCACATCCGAGCAGAAAAGGAAGACGACCGCCAAGCCCGACACCGCCCCGTCGAAGAACCCGCTGACCAACAACTAGCCGGCGGTCAGGCCGACAGGGCGCGCAGCTCCTCCTCGACGCGCTCGCGCTCGACCGCTTCGCCGAGCGAGTCGAACAGCTCACGGGCGCGCTCGAGGTACGCACGGGCTTCGTCCTGCTGCCCGAGGCGGCTGCGGAACGAAGCGTACGCGTGGTACACTTGCGCTTCGGTGGCCACCGAGCGCTCCACCGCCTTGGCGAGCTCGATCGCCTGCTCGAAGAAGACGAACCCGGTCTCGTCCCCCTGGGCGCCGCGCAGCCGACCCATCAGGGTGTAGATCTGCGCCAGGCGGCGTATCACATGCCCGCCGATGGCCACCTGCTCCGCGCGCCGCAGCTCCGCCTCGGCCTCCAAGAGCCGGCCCGCCTCGAGGTCCAGCTCCGCGAGGTTCAAGCGAATCGACAGCTCGAGCCGTGCGTCCCGCGGCGCCCGTTGCGCCCAGGCCAGAGCTTCGCGGTACGCCGCGGACGCGGCGGTGTGGCGCCCGAGCTGCGCGTCCAGCAGGCCCTGCTGGTTCAGCACGCCCGCCATCTCGTCCGCCGGGCCGGCGGCCTCGAAGCGCTCACGCGCCCGCCGCAGGAACTCACCGGCGGCGGCGAGATCGCGTTGCTTCCGTGCCAGCACGCCCAGCTGCCGCTCCAACCGGCCGGCGCGCGGCGCGTCGCTCGCGGCCTCGGCGAGTCGGAGTCCCCGGCTGTACCACGCCTGGGCGCCGCCCCATTGTCCCTGCGCGAGTGCCACGTCGCCGAGCCCCTCGGACGCCGCGGTCGCCCCCGCCTGATCGAACTCCGCCTCGGCGAGCGCGAGCGAGCGCTGGAAGTGACGCGCCCCCGCGGCGTACTCGCCCATCGCGAGGCACACGTAGCCCAACGCGCGCAGTGCCTCCACCTCCGGGCGGCGGTCCTGGAGCGCTTCCGCGACGCCGAGCGCCACCTCGTACCAGCTCCGCGCCTGCGTGTGCCGGCCCACCTCCTCCTCGAGCCGGCCAGCACGCAGCAGCGCCGCGACCACGCCCGGCGCGTCGGCGCGCTGCTGGCATTCGAGCGCATCCACGTACGCTTTGAAGAGCGCCTGCAGGTGCTCCGTGATGCGGTGGAACGCCTGCGGCATCCGGCGGCGCAGCTCGTCCGGGTGGACGCCCCGTTTCCCGAGCGTGAGATACGGACCCGAGCTCGACCACAACGTGGCCTCGTCCGGTCGCGCGATCGAGACCAGCAAGGCACGCAGGGGTGCGAGCGCCTCGAGCTCGGGCATCAGCGCGAGGGCCTTCTCGACCCGAACCGGAGCGGGCCCGGTCACAAGCCGTACTCCTTCATCTTCCGCGTCAGGGTGTTGCGATGGATCCCGAGAATCTCGGCGGCCGCGCCGATCTGCCCGTTGGTATGGGCGAGCACGCGGGCGATGTGCCGCGCCTCCGCCTCCGCCAGGGTGAGGAGGCCGCCTTGGGGTCGGTCGGCTAGCGTGGTCTCCTCACCCCGCAGCTCGTCCGGGAGGTGGTCGGCCCGCAGCGTCTCGTCGCTCGCCACGATGACGGCCCGCTCGATCACGTTGCGCAGCTCGCGCACGTTCCCTACCCAGGCGTGGGCGCGCAGCAGCTCGAGCACCCGGTCCGAGATCGACCGGATCTTCTTGCCGTAGCGCTCGGCGAACAGGCGGACGTAGTAGGCGGTGAGCAGCACGAGGTCGTCTCCCCGCTCCACCAGCGTGGGGAGCCGGATCGTCACGACCGCGAGGCGATAGTAGAGGTCTTCGCGGAACCGCCCTTGCTTGATGGCCTCCTTGAGATCGCGGTTGGTGGCCGCAATGAGGCGCACGTCCACGGGGATCGTCTCGCTGCCCCCCACCCGCTCGATCTCGCGCTCCTGCACCGCGCGCAGGATCTTCGCCTGCAGCGCGAGGCTCATGTCGGCGATCTCGTCGAGGAACAGGGTGCCGCTCCCCGCCTGCTCGAAGCGACCGATCTTGCGCGTCACGGCGCCGGTGAACGCGCCCTTTTCGTGACCGAACAGCTCGCTCTCGAGCAGGTTCTCGGGGATCGCGGCACAGTTGACCGCGACGAAGGCGCCCGACGCGTGCGGGCCGTTCATGTGAATGGCGCGGGCGACGACCTCCTTGCCCGTCCCGGACTCCCCCTGGACGAGCACCGTGGCGGAGCTCCCCGCGACCCGGGCCAGGAGCTTGTAGACGTCGAGCATGGCGGGACTCTGTCCGACCAGCGCGTACGGGCCGACCGCGTGCGGCTCGACCACCGGCAGCGCGACCGCGGTCTCGCTGGCCACCGAGCGGAGCCGCTGGAGGGCGCGCACCAGCTCGTCGCGGCGCAGCGGCAGGGAGAGGACGTCCAGCACGCCCGACTTCTCCGCGCGCAGCACGAGACCCATCGACGGGGCCTGCGCCACGGCGATGAGTCGCGGGCTGCCCGGCGCCGCTCGCAATGTGTCGACCCACCAGGCCAGATCGTCGTCCGGGTGCTCGCCCAGCACGGCGAGCACCACGTCCCACCGCTGACCGGCGAGCTGCCGCACCGCGCGCGGCAGATCCGGCGCGGTATCGACCTCGAGCCGACCGTCGTCGGCCCATTGCCGCAGGTTTTGCAGCAGACCGCCGGCGCTCCCGCCCTCGCCAGCCACCACCAGAATCCGCAAGAGCGCCAACTCCTCCTTACTCGGCACTGCGGACCGGACCGAGGGCTCCATACGCACCTGGGGAGTCATCCCCTCGTCCCGGCGGCGCCCAGATACCGGGCGACGAGCACGAGCGCATCATCCGTGCCCTTGCCGTGACGAGCGAGGATCTGATCGGCGAGCTGTTGCGGTGCCGCCTCGGGCGCCAGCCCTTCAGCAAAGCCTTCCCGGATGCCGTCGGTGGCGAAGATGAGCGTATCGCCGGAGGCAACGGGGAGGACGACCGGGTGGAGCCGCGGCAGCTCGGATCCGACGATGCCGCCGCGCGTCACCAGACCCGCCCGCGGCGAGCCCGACCGCGCCGCGCCATCGCCGTACAGCAGCAGGCCTTCGACGTTGCCGACCCCGAGCCACGTCATGGACCGGTCGGATCGGCCGAACACCGCGACACTCATCACGACACCCCGCGTCCCCTGGAGTGCCCGGTGACAGCGCTCGACGAGCGGCACCGGCGATTCGGTCGCGTGCCGCTCGAGCGCGGCCACCGCGGCCCGTGCCGCCGCCGCCGCCTCGGCGCCGTGGCCGAGGCCGTCCACGACGGCCACGACGGCGCCCGTCGCGACCTGCTTGACGAAGTGCAGGTCCCCCGACAGCGCCTCGCCCGGAAGGGCCCGCGAGGCGACGCCCCACTCGATCAACGCGAGCGTGTCCACGGACGTCTCAGGCATTCATGCGTCGCCATTTTTTCATCGTCACAATGGTCCCCTTCCCGACGGTCGACGCGACATCGAAGTCGTCCATCAAGCGCCGAGCGCCCGGGAGGCCCAGTCCCAGGCCGCCGGAGGTCGAGTAGCCGTCCTCGAGCGCACGCGCGACGTCGCGGATGCCCGGTCCCTGGTCGCGCGCCACGACCACGACGCCCTGGCGATCGCCGTTGGTCACGACGCTCAACACCACTTCCCCGCGTTTGGCGTAATTCAGGATGTTGCGGGCGATCTCGGAAATGGCGGCGGCAATCACCGTCTGGTCCCCGCTCGAGAACCCCGTCTCGGCCGCCAGATCCCGCCCGCGTTGCCGGGCGGTGACGACGTCGACGTCGGCAGCGATCGGGATCAGCAGCTCGTCAACCACGATCGAGGCGTCCCGTTCCGCCCGTTCCGCGCTCGATGCGGAGCTGCGCCTGGTGGTCGAGGAACAGGAGGCCTTCCTCGAGATCCAGCGCAGTGGACACGCCCTTGAGCGTGAGGCCGAGCTGGACCATGGCGAACGCAACCTCGGGCTGAATCCCGACGATCACGGTCTCGGCGCCGCGCAGCCGCGCCATGTGGGCGATGTCCCGGAGCGTACGTACGGCGAACGAATCCATCACGTCGAGCGCCGTGACGTCGACGATCACGCCCCGGGCCCGGAACCGCCCGACGCGCTCGATCAGCGCCTCACGCAGCTGGGAGAGGTCGGCGTCCGTGAGCGCCGACTGGATGGACGCGATCAGATAGTGGCCCTGCTTCAGGATCGGGACTTCCACGCGTCCTCCGTCGACGGAGTAGGCAGCAGGGTCACGCCTTCGGGGTGATCTCTTCCAACGGCAGCACCTTGTAGCCGAGCAGCCGCTCAGCCTCTTCAATGCCGCCCTGCAAGTCGCCGACCGTGGCCATCTCGCTCAGGTCCACACCGATCGTCACCAGCGTCTGCGCGATCTCGGGCGAGAGCCCCGTCACGATGACCGTCGCACCCAGCAGGCGCGACGCTTCGACCGTCTGCACGAGGTGGTTCGCCACGTTCGAGTCCATGGCGGCCACGCCGGTGATGTCGATGACGACGACCTTCGCCCGGTTGGTCCGGATCGCGCGCAGCAGCTGCTCGGTCAGCTGCCGCGCGCGCTGCGGGTCGATGACGCCGATGATCGGCAGAATCAGCAATCGCTCGCGCACCTGCAGCACCGGGGTGGACAACTCCCGGATCGCCTCCTGCTGCTGCCGGATGATGCGCTCGCGCTCCTGCACGAAGCCGACGGCCACCGTGTTCGCGATACGGTTGGCCGCCGGCTCGTAGGCGTCGAGGATGCGGTTGAGCTTGTCGAAGTCCTCGTGGTACTTGCCGAACAGCGAGCGGGCGAGCACGTCGCGCAGCAACAGCACGATGCCGACGACTTCGTGCGTCTCGACGCCTCGCGGGATGATGCGCTCGGAGAGGTTGCGCGCGTACGCCTGCAGGGCCTCGAACGTCCCAGTTTCCAGCGCTTCGACGTAGTTGTCGTACACCGACGTCGCTTCGGCGAAGATCTCTTCCTCCGTCATCGCCGTGAGCAGCTGGGCCCGCGTGATGCGCCGCGCCCACTCCTCGCGCAGCTGGGTGCGGTTCTGTCGCAAGTGCGCCACCAGCTCGCGCAACAGCGCCGCGGTGGACTCGGTTTGCGCCTGGGGATCGGGCGGCGGCGGCAGGGCGTCTTTGCCTTTCGTGGCCATGGCTAGCGGTCCTCGCCTGGTGGAATGTTGCTGCGGCGCAACAGCAAGGCTAGTGCCACGTGGCAACCAAGAGAGTCACGCGATAACTAGCAATCCAGCAATGAGTTGACAAAGCGGAGCAACAGCGGATATGGCGTCGGTGACACAGTTTGATGCGTCAGCGTGTTGCACCGTGCACAAAAACGAGGCGCGGGTCGCGGGCTCCCGTTCTGACTCGGGTGGCCCGCTCCGCTTATGTCCCCCTGCGGCCGAGTGGCGCGCTCGGTCAGCTCGCTACTCTGCTCGTCGCCGAACCGACGATGATCTCGCCGGTCGTCTGCAACGTCCCGCCGATGATCTGACCGGTGAGCGGATTCAGAACGCCACCGACCAGGCTCTGCAGGTACACGTGGATCATGTTCACCGTCAGGCCGCTGCTCGTCACGCCATCACCCGAGGGGATCTGCTCGTTCAGCACGACGTACCCCACGCCTGGTAGGCTGACGTTGGTGTTCGGAGCCACCGGCTGATCGCCGGCGAGCGACCCCACGCCGGCTATCGCCAGATTCGTGAACGTCGAGCCGTCGGCGTTGCTGAACGCACCGCTTTGATCGGCGCTGCTCATGACGTTGGCAACCACCTCGTCCGCCGTGATCAGCCCGTTCAGGATGTTGATGCTCGCGGCGCTCGCGGTGCTCTGCGCGCCCGTTTCTGCTGTCCCGATTTCACCCGACGTGATGCTGTTGAGGAAATCGGACGACAGCGCGCCCGCTACGCTGAGCGCACTTCCTGCGGCGTCTGCTTCGGCGCCGTCGGTGCCCGAGACGGCCGGCAGCACGGCCAGTGGCGACTGGCCACTGAAACCGAGCGGCGTGTTGACGTACGTGCTGTACGCCTGGCCGCCCACCGACTGGGCGCTACCAGCCGCCGCAGGCCCAGCCACCAGCCCGACGACGAGCCCGAGGGCCGCGAGGCGGTGCACCCAATGCATGCTCTTGCCGTTCATCAGTTCACTCCTTCCGTAGGATTCCTAGTGCCTAATGAGCTTGGATGGTGCGGCCCGCTCACGACCCGTGCTCCACGATGTTGCCGCCCGTCAAGTACGTCAGGCCGGTGTCCCCAGCGGGTCCCGTTTCCCCCGGTTTCAGGGGCGCGACCCGCCAGCGCATCGCATCGCTGCGGGTGTTCTGCCGCCCGCCGCGATCGTTGTCGCAGACCTCGAATTGCGCGGTTTCGCGGCCCTGTCCCGGATTGACGCGCGCCGTCATGTACCCGTCCGGCAGAGGCCTGTCGGGTATGCCCACCACGACACACACGCCCCCCGGATGACCATCGGAGAACTCATTGGCATACACGGGCCTGCCGTCGTAGGCATCGACCCCGTTGTGGATGGATACGTGCCAGGCGAGCTTCTGGGCGTGACCGTTGACTTCGATCTCACCCTTCTGCACGATGCAGTTGCCGTTCGCATCCTGCCCAAGAAAGACATTGAACCCGAACGTGACTTTGCCCGTCATGTACGGGGCCGGGTCCGGAGCCGCAGGTTGGCCTCCGGCTGGTTCATCTACGTTATCGTAGTTTGACGCTGCCCGGTTGCCTGTGGGGTCGATACGCCCACCGCCCGTCCACTTCCCGGTGACGCACTGTGCGGGGGGAGGCGTGAGCCAGTAGCTCGGGCGGTTCGGCGCCATGTTGACGTTCGGCTGGTCGGTACACGCCGCCGCCAGCAGTCCGGTCGCAATGAGGCTCGGCCAGACGATCAGGCTTCTGTGTTCTCGCATCATGTGCGTTCTGCCCTCCTTGCTGTTGACGATTCCGTGCTGACCAGAGAGCGGTGAACGCAAAGTCAATGCCATCCGGTTGGGGAGGAGAACCCGTTCAGGTGTCGAGACATACAGAAGATGTTGCAGCCTCGCGGCGATGCGCGCGCAGCGATGTCACGTGCGCAGTTGTGGCGTGCGCACGAGTTGCATTGGCACAACAGGATGACGAGGAAGGTATCTGCGAACAGAACGACCGGGGATGTGCGGGGCGTCGCGGGGGGCGGCGTGCGGTCCGCCCCCTCGCGGGCGCTACATCTTCCATTCACCCACCTCCCCGGTTATGCACGCTCTGGAACGACTCAGTGCGATTGACGCGCGGCTTCACCCCGCATCGAGCGGAACCGGAATCGCCGCCGCGCGTCGCGCCACCTGTGGCGGCGATGCCGCCGCACCGTCCACGTCGAACCGGGCGTCGTCGCACGCGACGGCGGCGATGCGCCCGGCCGCCTGGCCGTCCCACCGCTCGAGTACCGGCCGGGCCGGTGAGCGACGCCCCAGCGCGCGCTCGGCCGCCGCGAGCACGGCGTCCCGCCGCGGGAGCACCAGCCGGTTGGTCCCGTGCGTGCAGGTGATCGGTCGCTCGGTGTTGGGCCGCACCGTGATGCACGGGACGCCGAGGAACGACGTCTCCTCCTGGAGCCCCCCCGAGTCGGTGACCACGAGCGCGGCGCCAGCGACGAGGCTGAGCATCTCCAGATATCCCAGCGGCTCGAGCAACTCGAGTCCACGCCCAGCGACGCGCCGCGGCCCGAGCTCCCCGATGCGCTTTCGCGTGCGGGGGTGTACCGGGAAGAGCACCGGGACCTTCGCCGCGAGTCGCCCCAGAGCGTCGAGCAACTCCCGTAGGACGGCGGGATCATCCACGTTGGACGGCCGGTGCAGGGTCACCACCGCGAACGGGCCAGCCGCCACACCGTGGCGCGCGGCCGCGTCGAGCGTGAGCGCCTGGGGCAAGGCCCAGCACAGCGTATCGATCATGACGTTTCCTACGAAATGCATGCGGTCGGCCGGTACGCCCTCCGCGCCCAGATGCTCGGCCGCGTCACGCGATGGCAGGAAGAGGAGGTCGGACAGGCGATCCGTGACGACGCGATTGATCTCCTCGGGCATCGTCCAATCGCCGCTCCGCAGGCCCGCCTCCACGTGGCCGACGCGGACGTGCAGCTTCGCGGCCACCAGCGCGGCCGCAACCGTCGAGTTCACGTCGCCGTACACGAGCAGCAGGTCGGGCTGGCGCTCCAGCAGGAGCGGCTCGAGGCGCTGCATGACCGCGGCCGTCTGCTGCGCATGGGACCCCGACCCGACGCCGAGGTGATGGTCGGGCGCTGGGATCCACAGCTCCTCGAAGAACGCGTCCGACATACCGGGGTCGTAGTGCTGGCCGGTGTGGATGATCACGTGCTCTACGCCCCGCTTCACCAGCGCGCGGTCGACGGGGGCGAGCTTCATGAAGTTCGGGCGGGCGCCGACAACGGAGAGGATGCGCATCGCCTCACTCCACCGTGACGCTCTTCGCAAGATTGCGCGGCCGATCCACGTCGCAGCCGCGCAGGACGGCGACGTGATACGCCAGGAGCTGCAGCGGAATCACCGTCAGGACCGGCGAAAGCAGGGGAGCGGCGGCCGGCACCGCGATCTGGTGATCGGCGAGATGACCGAGGTCGTCCGGTGCCTCGGTCGTGATCGCGATGATGCGCCCGCCGCGGGCCTTCACCTCCTGCATGGCCGACACGACCTTCGGGTAGAGCGGGTCCCGCGGCGCGAGACAGACCACCGGC
This sequence comes from Gemmatimonadales bacterium, assembly GCA_035488835.1. Classification (GTDB taxonomy): domain Bacteria; phylum Gemmatimonadota; class Gemmatimonadetes; order Gemmatimonadales; family GWC2-71-9; genus AG41. The sequence goes on along the minus strand of DATHKX010000011.1, from coordinate 11,690 downwards.
ATGTTCTCGTCGATCAGGGCGATCGGCCCGTGCTTCATTTCCGCCGCCGGATACCCCTCGGCGTGGATGTAGGAAATCTCCTTGAGCTTGAGCGCGCCCTCGAGCGCCACGGGGAAGCTGAGCCCGCGGCCTAGGTACAGCGCATTCGGCGCATCCGCGTAGCGCGCCGCCAGGGCACGCACTTCCGACTCGATGGCCAGCGTCCGCTCGACGAGCTCCGGCAGCGCGAGGAGCTGGCCGACGAGCGCGCGCCCCTCCTCCGCCGACAGGCCTCGTAGCCGGCCGAGGTACAAGCCGAGCAGCAACAGGGCGACGACCTGCGCAGTGAACGCCTTCGTGGAGGCGACGCCGATCTCCGGCCCGGCGTGGAGATAGATCCCGCCCTCCGCCTCGCGGGCGATGGTTGAACCGACGACATTGACCAGCCCGAGGACCGTGGAGCCCGTCGCCTTCGCGGCACGCAACGCCTCCAGCGTGTCCGCCGTCTCGCCGGACTGCGAGATCGCGAGGGTCACCGTCCCGGGCAGGCGGAGGTGGCGGCGGTAGCGGTACTCCGACGCATACTCGACCGACACCGGTATTCCGGAGAGCTCCTCGATCACGTGACGGCCCACGAGTCCCGCGTGCCACGACGTCCCGCACGCGACGATGACGATCCGCCGGATACGGCTGCATTGCATGGCCGTCAGATTGAGGCCGTTCAGGCGCGCGGTCCCGTCGGCCGCGAGCAGGCGACCGCGCAGCGTGCTCCGCACGGTGTCCGCCTGCTCGCAAATCTCCTTCAGCATGAAGTGGGGGTAGCCGCCGAGCGCGATGGCATCGAGATCCCATTCGATGTCGTCCACCGCCCGGTCCTGCTCGCGCGCCTCCCGATCGAGGACGCGGTAGCCGTCGGGGGTTACCACCGCGACGTCGCCATCGTTGAGGTACACCACGGACCGGGTGTGCCCCAGCACGGCGCTCGCATCGGATGCGATCAGGAACTCCCCGTCGCCCACGCCGAGCAGCACGGGCGAGCCTCGGCGGGCGACGACGATCTTGCCCCGATCGGCTTCCGCCACCACGGCCATCCCGTAAGTGCCTTCCACGTGGTCCAGCGCCGCGATGACGCGCGCTTCGAGCGTCGCGCCCGGCGACTCCTCGATCAGGTGGACCAGCGTCTCGGTATCGGTTTCGGTTTCGAAGCGGTGCCCGTCCTGCTCCAGGCGACGTCGCAGCACGTCGGCGTTCTCGATGATGCCGTTATGCACCAGCGCGAGGGTGCCGGTGCAATCGATGTGGGGATGCGCGTTGCGCTCGGTGGGTGCGCCGTGCGTGGCCCAGCGCGTATGGCCGATGCCGCACGACCCGTGCACGGGGTCGCGCGCCAGCAGGTCACGAAGGTCCGCGATCCGCCCCGCGAGCTTGCGGGTTTCGACGCCGCGGCCGTTGAGCACGGCGACGCCGGCGGAGTCGTATCCGCGGTATTCGAGCCGGCTCAGGCCTTCGACCAGCACCGACACCGCGTCGCCGGGGCCGACGTATCCTACGATTCCGCACATCGTCTACACCCCCGTACGCCTGAGTTCGAGCAGCGGATCTCCCGTGATCGCCAGGCCGAACCGCGCCAGGTGGGTGGGGGTGTCGACCTTTCCTTCCGGCAGGGCGGCCGGACGCGCCGAGAGGTGCGCGCCACATCGGGCGCACCGCGCCGCGCCGCCGCGACGCCGCTTTCCCTGTCCTTCGTTCCCCGTGGCCCCCGGTGTCCGACATCGTTCACAGTACATGGCGGTCAGCCTCTCCTCACCACGGCACACTTCAAGTTTGAGGCCCGGGCCGGGTCGTGCGACCGGTCGCTCGCCGATCGAGCAGCGCGACAAGGGTTTAGCTGTGACGCCTCGGGGCGGGCTCACGCCTCCCGGACGGGGCGCTGCGTTGCGCCGACGCGGCAGCCCGCCCCCGCCCGGTCCGGGTCGTGAGGCGCGAGCAGGGCGACCGGGGCCCGGCCCCGGGTTTGCAGGAAGAACAGCGACCAATCGCACAAGACGATTGGCGCAAATGACCGAGCGATATTCACCAACCGGACCGACAGCGGGCCTCCCGCTGGTACTCCTCGCTGGCGATGGCCAGGACGCGACGCGCTGGCTCTACGGCCTGCTCGAAGGCGCTGGCTATGCCGTGCTCCAGGAACGCACGGCCCGTCACGCGCTGGAGCGCGCGCGGAGTACCGAGCCCGACGTTCTGCTGGTGGACCAAGTCCTGCCGGACATGGCGGGCGTCGAGTTGTGCCGCGCACTCCGCGCCGATCCGCGCGTCTCCCGCAGCACCCCAATCCTCCTGTCGCTCCACGATGCGGCCACGCGTGCGGAACGGCTGGCCGCGCTTCGCGCGGGCGCCTGGGAGTGCATCGCGCCGCCGCATGACGCGGACGAGATCCTGCTCAAGATCGGCGCGTACGTGCACGCCAAGCTCGACGCCGATCGTGCGCGCGCCGACGGGCTGCTCGATCCCGCCACCAGACTCTACAACCGCCAGGGGCTCGCGCGTCGCGCCCGGGAGCTCGGCGCGCAGGCGTACCGTGACCACGGCGCCCTCGCGTGCGTCGTGTTCGCGCTCGACGTCGATCCAGCGAGCCCCGGCACCGCCCCCCTGCCGTCCGGCGGGCCGAGCCTCGCCCAGCGCGTGCAGGCGTTGACGTACGCGGCACGGCTCTCCGACGCGATCGGGCGGCTGAGCGGCACCGAGTTCGCAGTGCTCGCCCCCGGAACGGACGCGGCCGGAGCCCGCCGACTCGCGGAGCGCCTCGCGGCATCGCTCGCCAGCGCCACGGGCGGCGAGCCCCCGGATGGCCGACCGGCCCTTCGTATCCGGTGTGGATACGAGGCGGTCGCGAACGTGGCATACGCGCCGATCGAGCCGGTGGATCTGTTGGTGCGAGCAGCGGCCGCCGTCCGCACCGGCCGCGCGGACTCGGACGCCTGGTTGCGCCGCTTCGAAGACGCTGGCAGCCCCCCACCGCCGTAAACGGGGACGCGCCGGTCCCCGGCGTCCTCGTCCATCGCCTCGTACCCCGGCAGATAAACCGGCAGATAAATAGGAAGTGGAGCGGTAGGCCCCGCCTTCTCGGATTGCGCGTCGCGTTCGTACCGACATGCATCACGTCGTGAAGGAGCACCAGGCAAATCCAGCCAGGGGCTATGCCGCAAATCGGTGCAGCCGGTGGCGGTGGTGGATGCACCTTGGTGCGAACGGCGGGTGAGTGCGCCGACCGCTCACCAGGTCGTTCGTGCCCATTTCATGCGGAAAAGCGGGCGACGCTGCGAGGTCGCGACAGTATGGCCCGAAGCCTGCGTAGGGAGGACAGCAACCGCTTCCCAGGACAAGTCGATGTCCATGCCAATGAGCCAGAACGACGCCCAGCCGGGTGACGGGCGCGAGCCGACCGCCCTGCTGGCGATCGGGCCGGAAGCCAAGGCCCGCGTGCGGATTCTCGTCGTGGATGACGAGCATACGCTGCGCGAGAGCTGCGCCGGCGTGCTGCGGCACGAGGGGTACGGCGTCACGCTGTGCGGCCGCGGTCAAGACGGGCTCGAGCTGCTCAAGCGCCGTGCCTTCGATGTCGTGCTGGTGGATCTCTACATGTCCCAGGTCGATGGGTTGTCGCTCCTGCGCGCGGCGCTGGCAACCAATCACGATACCATCGTGATCGTGATGACCGGCAATCCGAGCGTTGAGTCGAGCGTCGAGGCGTTGCGGCAAGGTGCGTTCGACTACCTGCCGAAGCCCTTCTCCGCCTCGCACCTCCAGGTGTTGATAGGGCGCGCGGTGCATACGCTGCTGGTCGCGCGCGAGACGCGCGAACAGCAGGACACGCTCGACCGGGCGCACGTGGACTCAGACAAGGTCACGCTCCTCGGCACCGCGCCGGCGTTCCGCCGGGCCATCGAGCTCGCGCGGAAGGTGGCGCCGACCGACGCCTCCGTCTTCATCACGGGGGAGAGCGGCAGCGGCAAGGAGATCATCGCGCAATTCATTCACCACCACAGCCGCCGCTCGAGCCGTCCGTTCGTCGCCGTGAACTGCGCGGCGCTCCCGGAGGGGTTGCTCGAGTCGGAAATGTTCGGCCACCGGAAGGGCGCCTTCACGGGCGCGGTACGGGACAAACCCGGCTTGCTGGAAGCGGCGCACGGCGGCACCCTGTTCCTGGACGAGCTGGCCGAGATGCCAAAGTCGATCCAGGCCAAGCTCCTACGGGTCATTCAGGACGGTGTGGTGCGCCGCGTGGGCAGCGAGACGACCGATGCCGTGGTCAACGTGCGGTTCATCGCCGCGACCAATAGCGACCCGGAAGCCGCCGTCAACGCGGGTGACATGCGGGAGGACCTCTACTACCGCCTGCGGGTCGTCCCGATCAACGTGCCGGCGCTGCGCGAGCGACCCGAAGACATCCCTTTGCTCGCGGACTACTTCCTCTCGACGTATTGGGTGCGGCATCGCCGCAAGGGCGCGCCCTTCCCGCGCCTGACGGACGCGGCGCTGCGCACGCTGTGCAGCCGCCCCTGGCGCGGCAACGTGCGCGAGCTGCAGAACGTGATCGAGCACGTGGCCGTGGTGGTGGAGCCAGGCGCTGACATCCGGCCCGAGGATCTGCACCTCACGGGAGACCCCACGCCGGACGTCACCGGGGCGAATCCCGCGTCGCTGATCTCGACGCTGCTCGAAGAGAGCTATCACGCCGCACGCGACCGGGTGATCGCGCAGTTCGAGCGGCAGTATCTCACGTGGCTCGTCAACCGGGCGAGCGGAAATATGTCCAAGGCCGCGCGCATCGCGGGCGTCGATCGGACCACGCTGTATCGGCTGATGGAGCGCCACGGGCTGCAGCGCGGCCCCACCGCCGGATGGGTGATCGAGCGGGAGCCCGCCTCGGCGGAGACGGCGGGAGGATCGGCGGTCGACGGCGCAGCGGACGACGCGCCGCTCGAAGCGCTGATCGGCCAGCCGGGCGGGGAGGCAGCATGACTACCAGCACCGCCGAACGGCTCGATTGGCCGGTCGCCGTCGCCAAGGCGAGGCCCGCCCTCGACCCGGAGCCGGCCGAAATGGCCGCCTGGCTCGGGGGCGCCAACGGCCTGGATCTCGTGGTCGACCTCGCCCACGACCTGCGCTCGCCCTTGACGTCGATCCTGTTCCTCGTGGAGGCGTTGCAGCAGGGCCAGGACGGGCCGGTCACGCCAGCGCAGAGCCGGCAGCTGAGGCTCATCTACAGCGCGGCGTTCAGCCTGTGCGCCACGGCGAGCGACGCGCTCGAGCTGGCCCGCGGCTCGAACCGGCTGGTCGATCGCGCCTCCGCGCCGTTCTCGGTCGCGGAGACCTTCGCGTCGGTGCGCAGCATGGTGCTGCCGATCGCGGAGGAAAAGGGCCTTGCGGTGCGCCTGGTGCATCCGGTCCCCGAGCGGCGCGTGGGACACGCGCGTGCGGTATCGCGCACACTGCTGAACCTCGCTACCAACGCGGTGAAGTTCACCGACAAGGGCTTCGTGGAGCTCACCGCGCGCCCCATCGGCGCCAAGCGACTCGAGTTCTCGGTGCGCGATACCGGCCCAGGGTTCGACCCCGCGTTCCTCGGCGCGCCGTACCAGCCGGTCTCGCCGACATCAGCCGACGGACGTCACCACTTTTCGAGCTCGGGGCTCGGGCTCGCCATCTGCTCCAAGCTGGTCCGCGCGATGGGCTCGGAGCTGCGGGTGGAGAGCCGGCCGAGCTCGGGAAGCCGGTTCTTTTTCGAGATCGACTGCCCCCCGGAGAGCGTGGGCCGATGAGCGCGCCGCAACCCGTGACCTCCTTCGTCAACGCGCGACCGGCGCGAGCGCCGCTCTCGCTGGTGCGCGGCGCGGCACAACGTCCCCGTGATCGGGAACGCTGGGGCCGACGCGTGCTCAATATCGCCGTGGCCGCCGTGGGGCTCGTCCTCGCGTTCCCCGTCCTGCTCGCGCTTGCGGCGCTGATCAAGCTCACCTCCCGCGGGCCGGTCCTGTTCGCACAGACACGCGTGGGGCTGGACCGTCGCTTGCTTACGTACGCGGGCGGCAACACCCGTCGCCACATCGATCAGGGCGGTCAACCGTTCACGATGTATAAGTTCCGCACGATGCGCCCGGCCGGGGCGGAGGATCCCCAAACGTGGGCCTCCCCCGATGATGGGAGGGTAACGCCCGTCGGCCGGGTGCTGCGGCAGTTCCGCCTGGACGAGCTGCCCCAGCTGTTCAACGTCCTGATGGGCGACATGAACATCGTCGGCCCTCGGCCCGAGCAGCCCACCATCTTCGTGTATCTACGCGAGCAGATCGAGGGCTACCAGCGCCGTCAGCGCGTTCGCCCAGGCATCACGGGCTGGGCGCAGATCAACCAGGGTTACGACACGACGGTGGGCGACGTGGCCCGCAAGGTGCGCTACGACCTCGAGTACATCCGGCGCCAGTCCGCGTTCGAAGATCTCAGCATCATGCTCCGCACCCTGCCGGTGATGGTCCTGCGGCGCGGCGGGTGGTGAGCCCCCTCTCCTACTAGCCCACCGCGCGCGAGCTCGCGCCCTGCTTGCCGCCTGCGAGCGGTCGGAAAAGGGGTTCGTTCGTAAGGGCGTAGCCGTCCATGTAATAGGCATAGGCGCGATACTCGGACTCATCCCGCACGTCATTGAGTACTGCGCCCAACAGCCGTAGCGGCAGTCGTCTGAGGATCTCGAGCTTTGCCTCGGCCAACACCCGGTCGGTCCTTCCCAGCCGCAGCACCATCAGCAAATTTCCGGCAAGCGAGGCCAGCGCCAGGGCATCCACCCCCGCCCCCAGCGGCGCGGAATCCAGCAGGATGACGTCATAGGTCGAACGCAGGCTGGTCACGAAGTCGGCCATTGCGGTCGAGCCTATCAGCTCAGGCGCATCACGTCGGCGAGTGCCGCTGGCCAGGAAGTCGAGGGACGGATGGGAGGTAGTCTGCAAGACGGGCGCGCGGGCAACTTCCCCGACGAGGAAGTCCGTCAATCCCGGCTGCCGACGCCGATTCAGCACGCGGTGGAGCGCGCCCCGCCGCAGGTCGGCATCGACCAGCAACGTGCGCTGCTTCGCGTATGCGAACGCCAGCGCCAGGTTGGAGCTGACAAACGACTTCCCATCCCCGCTCCCCGGGCTCGTCACCGTCACCACGATCGGGCGCGAGGTGCCATATTCGTTCACCAAGCTGAGGCGGAGACCGCGGAACGCCTCGATCACCGCATCTGGACTCTTCACGCCCTTCTCCGTGGCGTCCCGGTCCAAATGGGTTATCACCCCGAGCACGGACATGCCGAGCTGCTCTACCTGCACGCGCTGGGCGATGGTACTGCCGAAGCGCTCGGCCAGGAAGGCGCCCGCGGCACCAAGCATCAGCCCCACCAGCAGTCCCAGGGCGATCTGCTCCGGCAGCCCGATTCCCGCGGGTTTCGCCGGGAGGGCGGCATGGTCGACGATCTCCACTTGCCCAACGGTAATCGCCTCGGCGATCTTGGCCCTCTGGAACTCGACGCGGAGCTCGTCGGCGACCTTCTGCACATTGTCGACCCGCTCGGTCAGCCGCGCTTCTTCTTCTTCGGTGGTGGACAAGTGCTGTTGGCGGGCTCGCAAGTCGTTCATCGCCGTGATGCGGCCCTCGAGTGACGCGATGGCACTCTGCACGCCGCCCTGCACCGCGTGGAGCAGATCCGTCTCGGTCGACCCAATCAGCTGATTGAGGCGTGGCAGGTCCGGATGCGCCGTCGAGCGGCTTGCCAATGAGTCGCGGGCCCTTTCATACTGGTAAAGCTGCGTGCTGAGCTGGGTCACCGACGGGCTGGCGGTCACGCCGGGTGTCGCCAACGCGGTTTGCAGTGCCTTGCGGTTGACGCTGGAGTCGCGGTCGCGGAGTCCAGCGAGGAGACTCTCATCGGTGCGTCGCTCTGCCTCGAGTTGCTGACGCTGCAGTTCGACCCCCGCCAATCCGGCCTGCTCACGCGCCAAAGCCTCCCGCGACCCGTAGGCGCCGGCGCGCTGGCGAAACGCCGTGACCGCCTGCCGCGCGTCGGCCAGGAGCGAATCGTTGACCCTGAGTTGGGACTCGAGGAACACGCGGCGTCGTGTGGACTGCTGTTGCGCGTCTTCGGCGCTCGCGCTCTTGAAGATGTCGACCACCTGGTTCAAGACGTGCTGCGCGACATACGGGTCCGGTGCCGAATACGTCACGTCCACGATATCGGTGTTGAGCCGGGGCTTGACCCGGAGGCGCGCCAGCAGACCGCTGATCGCGGCCTCGCGGTTCAGCACGCGCAACCGCGCGGTGGCCGCATCCGCGCGATGCAGGACGGCGAACCGAATACCGTGAGACTCCACGGCGGAGCCATATGGCGCGCTCCACCGCCCCGACGTACCTCGCACGACGAAGCTGTCCCGGCCGAACGCGATCTGTAATGAGACCGGACCGGCAGCGGCCGGCACCGCCACCTCCCCCAGAAAGCTCAGGGGAAGGTCTCGGGTCGTCACCATCCGCAGCGCCGGCATGCTGTCGACCACGGCACCGGCGACCGCGCGACTGGTGAGCAGCTCCGCCTGCGACAACAGCGGGTCGGAGAACCTCTCGTCGGCACGCGCCGGGTCTAACACGACGCCCCCGGTCAACGCACGCCGGGGATCGGACATGCGAATGACCGCGACGGCGCGGTAAACCGGTCCGGTTACGTATGCCACGACCCCCGCGGCCGCCACCGTAGCCGCCACCACCCCGACGACCAACCGCAGATGCCGACGCAGGGTCGCGAGGAGCTCTTCCAGGCGAACCGTGCGTACCGACAGCTCCAGCTCTCCTCGGTCCCCGTGGAGGCTCGAAGCAGCGGGGCGATCGCTGGGCCGGCTCACCGGTTCCGGCTGTACGCAAGGACGGCCGCCACCGCCGCCGTCAGACTGGCCAGCGGATACAAGGCGTCCCGCAAGAAGTTGAAGCTGGAGCGACGTCCCACCAGTATCTGGTCACCGGATGCGATCGCCAGCCGTTCGTATCTGGAGTACCCGCTGCCCAAGTCGATCACCATCGTGCTATCCCTGCGGATCACCTGCACCTTGTTCAACCGGCCCAGTTCCGTCGGCCCGCCCGCCTGCGCGATCGCCTGCGCGAAGGTCGTCCCCTCGGGCAACCGATACAGGTTCGGCTGACGCACCTCTCCCGCCACGGTCACCGGGAACACAGGCGCCAGCACGAACGGCACGCCCTGCTCATAGGTGGACAGAACGGCGCGCAATCGTTCCCGCACCACCGGCAGGGGTGCCCCCGCGACTTTCACGACCTGGTAGACCGGGTCCACGAGGGTGCTGTCCGGGGCGACGACGAAGTCGCCGCTCAGCTCAGGGTGGCGCCACACGTTGATCCGGAGCACATCGCCCGGGCGGAGAGCCGGATCCCCCCCCGGTCGAACCAGCCGCTGGGCCGATGCGGAGCCGAGGGGCGCTATCAGCAGTATGGCCACGAGGCGTCTAGCCCAGACCGTCATCCCGTCTTCCTTGCGATTCACGGAGGGGGGGAGGTGCAAGGAACGTGCTGATACTCGGAACCGGAGTCACGATGCACAACTCACTGTGCGACAATGGGTTGATAGAATAGAGCGCGGTTTGGGTGAGCACCCCATGGAGGCCGGATCAGGTTGCCTGTGGCTCGCGCGCATTGCCGCAGGTGTTGCGCGCCCGCAACGCGGCATCGGCAAGAACCCGCAACGGGCGGTGCCATCAAGCAGTTACACACGTTCGGACCAGGCACGGCACGTGCGATGAGTCCCTTGAGCTATGAGCAAGGCTGCGTTCTGGTCTCTCTGGTGCTTCGTCTTCGTCCTCCCGTGGGACAAGTTCATCGTTATCCCGGTATTGGGCTCCATCCCTCGCCTAGTCGGCTTGGTGGCCTCCGCGGTCGGGGTCGTCCACGTCCTCGCGCAACGGCGTGTTCGGCCACTGTCTTGGTTTCACGTGTTCGCAGTGCTCTTTGTGCTCTGGTCTGGGGTAAGCGCCTTCTGGTCGATGGATCCGCAAGCGACTGGCGTGCGGTTCCTGACCTACCTCCAGCTTGTCGTGCTCGTGTGGTTGATCTGGGAGATCGCGTGGTCGCCGGAACGCCAGCGGGCGCTGCTCCAAGCATACGTGCTAGGCGTATCGTTTGCCGCGGTCGTCACCCTGCACCGCTATCTGTCGCATGTCGCCATCGTCGACGTGACGACGAGGTTCACCGCCCTGAGCTTTAATGTCAACGAGCTCGGCATGACACTGATGCTTGGGCTGCCGATGGCGTGGTATCTGAGTTTTTCGCAGCCGCACCAGCGGCTCGCGTGGATGTGGCGACTCTACATACCGCTCGGCGTCACCGCGATTCTCCTGACCGCGTCGCGCGGAGCATTCCTGGCCACGCTCGTGGCGCTCGCGATCATCCCGTGGACGCTGGGGCGTTTGCGCATGCGGACCAAGGTCGCGCTGTACGCCTTCTGCGCCGGGACGCTCTTGGCCGCGGCTCAGTTCGTACCGGAGACGTCTTGGGAACGCATTGCAACCATCCGATCCGACGTCGACGCCGGCTATTTCGGAGGCCGTGGTGCCATTTGGAAGGCGGGCCTGGAGGTGGCGCAAGAGCATCCCGTAGCGGGCGTGGGTGCCGGCGCGTACGGAGCGGCCGTCGAGCAGACGCTCTTCTTTGGATGGGGCGCCCACAGTGTGCCCCTGGCGATTCTGGTCGAGAACGGCATCGTGGGACTCCTCTTGCTGCTCGGAGCGGTCGCGGCGGTGACGACACCCGTGAAGCATTTGCCGCCCCTCCAACGACGGTTCTCGATCGTCCTGCTTCTCGCCGTGGCGGTCGCCTCGCTGTCGGGAGAGTGGGAGGATCGCAAGGCTTTCTGGTTTGTCTTCGGGGTGCTGGCGGCGCAGGTGGTGTACCGACCGGCGGAGCAACGGGTCTCGCCGGCAGTCCCGGTGCGCGTCTACCCCCAATGAACCGCTAAGAGGTCAGGCGAGGGAGCTTGCTCCCACAACCGCCCGCGGCGGTGCGTACCCCCTCGAGCGCAGCGTGTCGTCGATCCGCACCGACCCGAATTCCGTCAGCAGGCGTCGGAGATCCCGTGGCATTCGACCCCGTCCCCCGTAGGCCCGGCGCTTGAGCAGCCGCGCCATGCCGCGCGGCGGCACTTCCTCGCTGTCCAACTCCCACGGGTGAAAGTAGAACATGAACCACGATTGGGCGCGCAGCCGCTTCGCCACGCCCCAACGAAACACGCGGAAGGGGATGGCGCGGAAATAGCCGCCTCCGGACCACGGAACCGCGCAGGGCCCGATCACGACACGCGACATCGGCAACTCCAGGAGGCCGGGGCGGACCGACACCACCGCGGTATCCGGGTCGATCGGCGTGGCCAGCCGGCCGTAGCGGTCGTGCGCCTTGAACTGGTAGAAGCTCGAGTCGTACCAGTAGCCCGCCTCCGCCAGGCAATCGAGGACGGCGTCGCCGATCGAGAAGTTCGGAGCCCGAAGGCCCCAGACCGGGAGGCCGGTGATCTGCTCCAGCGAGTCGCGCGCCGTAGCAAGGTCCTGCGCCAGTGCGTCCCGCGACAGGCGGTCGAGCCGCGCGTGAACGTCGGAGTGACTCGCGACCTCGTGCCCCTCTGATACCATCCGGCG
>DATHKX010000010.1:0-4577 GCA_035488835.1 Gemmatimonadales bacterium | reverse complement strand
AACTCCCCTTCGCTCGTCGTGCCATCCCCCACCGAGACGTACACGAGCTCGTCGCCGTGGACCGGTTTCTCGGCGATCGCGTCGATCCGGTCGTAGCGGAGCCACGCCTCCGCGCAGCCCACGGCCTGGAGCAGCTGTGTGCCGGTGGGGCTCGACTGACTGACGATGTTGAGCGCCTTGTGGCCCCAGTGGGAAGGCATCTGGCGGCCCCCCGAATTGGGATCCTCGGCCGCGCCGACCGCGGAGAGGAGCATCTCGGTGGGGGTCATCCCGAGGCTGAGACAGAGCGCGCGGTCGCGATAGTAGGGATAGAACCAGTCGTACGCGGGGCGAAGCGTCCTGCCCGCCGCGACCAGGACCGCCTCGTGGCCGGCACCCGAGATCTGGAAAAATATCTTGTTCTGCCGCTTGAGCTGGATCTCCTTGTCGTCGATGCGCCGCGACAGGAGCATCAGCCGATACATATCGAGCAGGTCGGCCTTGGAAAGGGATTTGGCGGCCCGGGGGCGGGGTTGAGCGCGCGTCGCCATGGGACAAAGATAGTCTACTTCGGCCCGCTCAAAAGCTCCGGGAGCCGGCGGAAATAGTCCGCGGCGGCGCGGATGTCGGGATCGTTCCGCACGAGGAATTCGTCGCGCGCATCGGGCCCCCACCGCACCTCGGCAACGCGGAGCGCGAGGTTACGCCCGATCCGCGCAGCGAGCATCGAGTCCGGCTGCGCAGCCACATGGAAGCGGCTCCGCACTCTTTCCAGGAGCGGATTCACCAGCCGCGTCCCCCATTCCGCACGCGCATTCATCCAGGCCGTGCGGGCCGCAGGCGTGGCCGGGAGCGTCAAGGCGAAGCTGTCGGCCAGGGCGTCGTCCAGCCCCGAGTCCGCGGCCGCGCTCCACCAGATCGGCACCGGCGCCGGCCGAGGGAGCTCGACGTCGGGCGCAATGCCACCGCCGCCCCGCACGGGCCGGCCATGATCCGTGTGGAACGTCTCGAGCGTATCCTCGCCGGCGCCGGCGACGCCGCCGAAAGCTCCGTATTCCTCGGACCGCAGGCCGCGATAGCGCCGCTGGATGAACCGGCCGCTGGGCGTGATCACACGGCCGATGGTCAGCCACACGACGTCGCCCGACGGAGTGAAGAAGACCGTCTGCATGAGAGCCTTCCCGAAGGTCCGGCGGCCCAGGAGGAGCGCGCGGTCATGGTCCTGGAGCGAGGCGGCCAGGGCCTCGGCGGCGCTCGCGCTGCCGCCGTCGACCAGCACGATCAGCGGCGCGCCGGTGAACTCGCCGTCGCGCTTGGTGACGTACGTCGTGTCCACCTCCTTCTTCCGCCCCCGCGTGCTGAACACCACCGTGTTCTTGGGGAAGAACTCGGACGCGAGCTCCACGGACGCGCGCACCACTCCGCCGGGATTACGGCGGAGGTCCAAAATGAACTGGGTGGCGCCTTGGCCGCGCAGCCGCTTGAGGGCGTCGTGCACTTCGGAGGCCGCCTTTTCGCCGAACTCCTCGAGCCGCACGTAGCCCGTGGCGGGGTCCACGAGCCGCACGATCGAGACCGACGAAACTTTGACGTAGTCGCGTTGCAGCGTGACGGAGAACGTGTCCGGTTCGAGGCGCGGGCCGCGCTCGAACCGCAAGCGAACCTTGGACCCCTTGTCGCCGGCGAGCCGAAGCTCGAGGGCCCGCGCGCCGAGGCCCGCGACGGTGGTGTCGTTGAAGAGCATGAGCCGGTCGCCGGGTTGTATGCCGGCCTTGTCCGCCGGGCTCTTGGACATGACCGCCAGAACGCTGGCGGCGCCGTCGGCGTCCTCAAGCACCAGGCCGGTGACGGCGAGCTCGCCGCGCTCGAGCTTGGCGGCCTTGTCGCGATCGGCGTGCGATTCGAAACGACTGTGGGGATCGAGGGCGTGGAGTACGCCGTCGATGGCGGCGCGGACCAGCTGCGTGTAAGTCACCGAATCCATGTAATTGACGCGGATGTGATTCAGCACCGCCGAGAACGTCTGCAGCTCTTCGTAGGCGGACGGCTGACGGGCGGCGGGCTGCTGGGCCGACAGCCTGACCGCGCCGAGCAGCGCGAGGAAAGGAAGCAGTGTCCGCGTGCACATTGGGGCATTATAGCGCAAGTGGCGTGCTAGGCGCCCGCCGACTCATATTCGTGTCCATGAACGTCGCCGCGCAACAGACGGTCCTCCGACATTTCACCTACGGCCTGTACGCGCTGACCGTGAAGCGTGAGGGTGATGAGCACGGCATAACCGCCAACTGGGTCAGCCAGGCCTCGTTTGACCCTCCCATGGTGGTGGTGGCCGTCGAGAGCACGTCAAAGATGATCGAGATGATCCGGGACGCGCATCACTTTGCCATCAGTGTGTTGCACGAGGGGCAGCGTGACCTGGCGGACAAGCTGGGGCGGGGCTCGGCGGGCGCCTCGCCGAAGCTCAAGGGAATCAAGACCAAGCCGGGGCCGATCTCCGGTGCGCCCGTGCTCGCCGAGGCGCTCGGCTGGGTGGAATGTCGGGTCGTCGCAACGCTGCCGAGCGGAGACCATACTCTGGTTCTGGGTGAGGTGGTCGAGGCCGGTGTTGAGCACGAGGGAAAGCGGCCCCTCACGCTTCAGGAGTCGGGGCTCAAGTACTCCGACTAGCGCCGGTAGACCATCTTGCCGCCCACAATTGTATACCGCACGCGCGCCCGATCGAGCGAATCGGTCGGCATCGTGAAGAGATTGCGGTCCAGCACGACGAGGTCCGCATCACCGCCGCGCGCGAGCGTGCCCCGCTTGGCCTCATCGAAGGTCGCGTAAGCGTTGCCCGCCGTGTACGCCCGCAGCGCCTCTCCCAACGAGATCTTCTGCTCCGGCACCCACCCATCCGGGTTCTTGCCGTCGAGGGTGCGGCGCGTGACCGCCGCGTACACGCCGAGGATCGGATCGAGCGGCGCGACCGTCCAGTCCGACCCAAATGCGAGCCTGCCGCCCGTGTCGAGCAGTGTGCGGAACGGATACGTGGTCCTGATGCGCACCGGCCCGATGCGCTGCTCCACCCAGCGGCCGTCATCGATGGCGTGATAGGGCTGCACCGAGGCTATCACGCCGAGCTTTCCGAACAGCGGAATGTCCTGCGGGCGCAGGTGCTGGGCGTGCTCCACCCGGAAGCGCCGATCACGCGGCCCGTGTACCCTTGCCACGCTATCGTAGATCGTCAATAGGATAGCGTTGGCGCGGTCACCGATCGCGTGGACGGCGACCTGCAAGCCCGCCGAGTCGGCGCTGCCGATCCAGCGGCGCATGTCCGCCTCCGGGTGCTGCAACAACCCATGATAGCCCGACGAATCGCTATACGGCTCGAAGAAGTACGCGGTACGAGACCCTGCCGAGCCGTCCATGTAGCCCTTGAGCCCGCCGATCTTCACCCAATCGTCGCCGCGGTTCGAACGACTCACGGTCTCGGCGACTGCCCGCCAGGAATCGAGCGGGAAATACAGCGCCGCCCGCAGCGTGAGCCGGCCCGCCCGTTCGAGACGGCGATAGCTCGCGAGATCGGCCCACGACGCGGACACGTGGGCGGTGGCGGTGACACCCAGCGAGGCGGCATAGGCAAGTGCACGGGCGAGGGCCGAGTCACGCTGGGCCGGCGACGGCTCGGGAATGGCGCGGCCGATAAGGTCGAGCGCGCGGTCTTTGAAAATGCCGGTCGGCTCTCCCGTCCTCGCGTCCCGCAGGATCTCGCCACCGGAGGGGGTGGGAGTGTCCTTCGTGACCGCCGCCGCGCGCATCGCGGCGGCGTTGGCCAGCGCCTCATGGCCATCGACCCGACTCACGAATACCGGGTTGGCCGGCGTGACCGAATCGATCCACTCGTGCCGCGGCAGCGGCTGACCGCGCCAGAGCGTGTGGTCCCAGTCACCGCCGGTGATCCATTCGCCGGGCTTCAAGGTCTTGGCGTATTCCTTCAGGCGCCGGACGAGCTCCTGCGGGGTCCCGGCATCGCGCAGGCTCACCGACGCGAGCTGGAAACCGCCGTCGATGAAGTGGGTGTGCCCGTCGGTGAAGCCGGGCAGGACGAGCCCGCCGTCGGCCTGAATTAATTGGGTGCTGGGGCCCGCGTAGCGTCCGACTGCCGAGTCGGCGCCGATCGCGAGGATCTTGCCGCCGGCAAGGGCAACCGAGCCCTTCTGGGGTGTCCCGGTCGAAAGGCCGGTCCAGACCATGCCGCCGGTGATGATGATGTCCGCCTTCCGGCCGCACGCGGCGAGGGTCAGGCAGAGGAGTCCCAGACACAGGCGTCGGCGCATGCGGTTCCCTCAGCGGAGCTTCGTGATGCGGTGGATGGTCTCGAGCGCGGTGATCGGGTCGGTGCCCGCGGTCTTCCCGGGGCCCGAGTCGGTAGCCGGCGGGAGGGACGCGAGGGCATCGCGGATGTCGAGCAGCACCTCGAGCAACAGCTGCTCGCGCTGGTAGGCGGCGTCGAGATCGGCCATGCGCGCCTGGTCGCTGGCGGCCTTGGCACGCTCGTAGGCCTCGCGGTAGATGGACTCGAGATTGCCGAGGACGCGGTCGCGGGAGCGGGGCATGGG
>DATHKX010000009.1:0-2635 GCA_035488835.1 Gemmatimonadales bacterium | reverse complement strand
ACGTACACTTCTTCGTCGTAGCGACCCGAGACCCAGAGCTCCTTCCCGTCGGCGGTCACGTTCCCCATGTCGGGACTGCCGCCGCCGGGAACCGGCCACGTCGCCACGACGCGTCGCGTCCGCGGGTCGAGCACGCTGATGGACCCGGGTCCGTGACGTCCCCCGGCGGTCGTGTTCCAGCCGCGGTTCGTGACGTACATGAAGCGCCCGTCGCGGCTCGGATAAATCCCGTGCGTCCCCTTCCCGGTCGCAATGAATCCGAGGCGCCGGAACCCCTCGGGGTCCACCAGGAACACGCCGTTCGCCTTCATATCGGCGACGTAGAACACCCGACCGTCCGGCGACGAGCGGATGTCCTGCGGCATGCTCGCGCTGTCCAATCCCCCGGGGTCGAGGGTGAGGTAGCCGATGACCGTGCGGCTCGCGAGATCGAGCTTCACGAGCTGCCCCGAGAACTCGCAGGTCGCGATGGCGAACCGCCCGTCTGCCGTGAATTCCATGTGGTCCACACCCTTGCACCCCAGCGCGACCGATTGCACCAGCGCCATCGTCTTCGCGTCCCGGAAATCGAGCCGCCGCCGCCGCTCGGCCACGACGATGGCGAACCGGCCGTCCGGCGTGAAGTACAGGTTGTAGGGATCGGCGACCGGTACGCTCCTTCCTTCGCGGCCGGTCACCGGATCGATGGGGGTCAGGCTGTTCCCGCGGTTGTTCGCGACCCAGAGCGTCGTCAGGTCGTGAGAGGGAACGACATGCTGCGGCAGTGCCCCGGTCGCAAACGTGCGGACCACGCGATAGCTGTGCGGGTCGATGACGGTGACCGTACCGTCGTGGGAATTGGGGACGTACACGAGCGGGCGGGCCCGCGCCGCGGCGCCCGAGAGGGCGTTCGCGCCGGCCGCGGCGTAGAGATTGACCGTGTCCGGGGGGATCGCCCTGCGCGCGCTCTCTCCCCGACACGCTGCTCCCAGCGCCGCCACGTACACGATGTTTCGCGCTCGGATTGGCTGCACGGCGGCAAAAAGATACATCAGTCGTGTCGCCAGGCGATCAGGATCTTGCCGACGTTGCGGTTCTCGCGCATGCGCTGAAACGCTTCAGCCGCGCGGGCGACGGGAAACACCGCGTCCACGACCACGCGCAGTGCCCCGCTGGCGAAGCCCGGCAGAATCTCGTCCTTGAACCGGCGCACGATCACCGCCTTCTCGGCGCGGCTGCGGGCCCGGAGCGTCGAGCCCACGATCCGTCCACGCTTCTTCATCAGGAGCGCCAGATCGAGGCGTGCCTCGGAGCCCGACATGGTCGAGAGGATGACGATTCGTCCTCCCTTCTTGAGGACGCGCAGGTCCCCGGCGAAACTCGCTGCCCCGACGGGGTCGAGCACCACGTCCACCGCATCGCGGCCCCAGCGCTTCTCGATCTCCGCCGCGAAGTCTTGTCGAGCGGTGTCGATCGCCACATCCGCCCCCACCGCCTCGAGGGCCTTGAGCTTGTCGGCGCTCCGCGTCGTGGCGGCGACCCGCGCGCCGCCGCGCTTTGCGATCTGGATGGCCGCGAGCCCCAAGCCGGACGCGCCCGCGTGCACCAGCACCGTCGCCTCCCGCTCGAGGCCGCCTTCGACGATCAGATTCAGGAACGCGGTGAGGAACGCCTCCGGGATGCCCGCCGCGGTGACCAGGTCGAGGCTCCCCCCGACCGGTGTCGGGAACACCTGGCCCGCGGGCGCTGCCACGTACTCGGCGTGCCCGCCCCCCGCGAGCAGGGCGCAAACCGGCTCTCCCGTGTCGTCGATCGTGCCCGAGACCTCGAGCCCCAGAATCTCGGATTCCCCGGGCGGTGGCGGGTAGTGCCCGGCGATCTGCGAGAGGTCCGCGCGGTTCACCCCGGACGCCGCGACCCGGATGAGCACTTCGCCCGGCGCGGGCGTTGGCGGGGCCGCGTCGGGCAGCGACGCAACGTAGCGGCCCTGCTCCTCGACCACCCGGAGGTAGCGCATCGGTGCAATCTAGCGCCGGACTGGCCGTGCCACCGCGCGCGATGCACAATTGGTCACCCATTTTTCCATGAGGCGCCCGTGTCGCGGTATCGCCGGTTCGTCGTGTGGCTATGGTGCGCGGCTGTGCCGCTCGCCGCGCAGGAGCCACCCGACCCCACGGTGGCCTTCGTAAAAATCGACACGATGATCCCGATGCGCGACGGTGTCCGGCTCCACACCAGCATCTTCGTGCCGAGGGGCGAGCGTCCACCCCTGCCCTTCATCCTGCAACGCACACCGTACGGAATCGACGAAGGGCCGCGCTGGGTGCTCGCGGGCTACATGAAAGCCCTGGCGGACGAGGGCTATATCTTCGTGTTCCAGGACATCCGGGGCCGCTTCAAGTCGGAGGGGCGGTTTGTGATGCAACGCCCGCCGCGCACCCCGTCCGATGCCCGCGCGATCGACGAAAGCACAGACGCGTACGACACCATCGACTGGCTGCTCAAGAGCGTTCCTGGCAACAATGGCCGCGCGGGAATGCTCGGGATCTCGTACGATGGCTGGCTCACGGCGATGGCCATACTCGACCCCCATCCCGCGCTCCGGGCGGCGTCGCCCCAGGCGTCTCCCGCGGACATGTTCCTGGGCGACGACTTC
>DATHKX010000008.1:0-16285 GCA_035488835.1 Gemmatimonadales bacterium | reverse complement strand
GTTGAGGAAGTTGAACACGTCGATCTGCAGCGCCAGCTGGTGCCCCCGGTATTGCGGGATCGACTGCCGGATGGAGATGTCGAGCCGGTCCTGGGCCGGGCTGCGGCAGCTGTCGCGCTTCATGATGTGGCCGCGCTGCTCCGCCAGGCACGGCTGGGCGTCGATGAACCGGTTGAACGCCTGCGCCGCCGCCACGTTTTGCACGAAGGCGCCGTCCACGCCGGTGCCGATCCGCATCTCACTCGGGTTCGTGGCGTCATGCGGGATGTACAGCATATCGTTGCCATTATAGCCGTCGCCGTTCAGGTCACCGTTCGCCACGTAGCTGTACACCACACCGGAGCTGCGCTCGTAGTAGACGGTGAGGTCCGTGCTCACGCTCCTCCACGGCATGGTGTACGTGCCGTACGCGAGGAAGCGGCCCGGCCGGGAGAACACGGAGTTCGACGTCTGAAGGTCCTCGTGCGCTTCCGACAGCTGCCGGCCGTTGCGCCAGTTCGAGATCGCGCGGTCCGAGGTGAGGCTCTGGACGTCCTCGGATTTCAGGTAGGTGTAGGCTACCGTCGCCTCGAACCGATCGGAGAAGCGCCGGTTCAACTGACCCGACAGCGAGTAGTTGAAGTCCTTGGACTGGTTGGTGACCTGGATCATGCCCTCGGTGAACTGCACACCGCGCAGCTGCGTGATCCAGCGCTGATTGGTGTTCGTCACGTTGCCGTTCGCGGCGATCGTGTCAGCGTACAGCACCCGGCCGTCGCGATCGGTATACGGTTGCCCGGCGACCAGGCGCGGGCCCTTGATGTTCAAGTCGCGGATCAGCACGCCGTTGATCGCCTTGCGGTACAGGCCCTCGACCGTCAGCACGAACCCGTACGGGAGCTGCCGGTCGAACCCGGCCGAAACGCCGAAATACTGCGGGTACTTGAAGTTCGGGTCGGTGAGATTGACGCCCACCGTACCGGCCTGCCCTGCCCCCGGCACGGGCTGTCCGGCGCAGGCTTTCGGCAAGGCGGTGATATCGAGTGTGAACGCCGGCGTTTGCGCACCGGTGCAGCTCAATCGCACGAGCCCGAGCCCGGTGTTCGCGTAGGCGTTCCCGAGCAAGATGTAGGGCGGCGGCCCGGTGAAAATGCCCAGGGTGCCGCGGATCTGGTTGCGCTGGTCGCCGGTGGGGTCGTAGTTGAAGCCAAGGCGCGGAGAGAGCAGGACCCGCGTCTTCGGCACGACGTCCGTACGCACACCCGGCAGGCCGGCGGCCGCCAGGGCGGCCGTCAACGTGTCGTTCTGGGACGCGTGGTCCGGCAGGGTGGGGATGTCGGCGCGCAGGCCGGCCGTGATGGTCAACCGATTGTTCACTGCCCACTGGTCCTGGCCGTAGAGACTGTACACGCGAACGTGGAAGTCCGCGGGAATATCCTTGGGGTTCTGACTGTTTGCATAGCCGACCGCGTAGCCGCTCGGTGTGCCCGCCGCGAGCGAGTCGATCGTCGGGAACGTGTACACCCCGTACGAACCCTGCGCGAAATTGTTGAAGATGTGCGTGAAGTCCAGACGGCCACCCACGGTGAACGTGTGCGCGCCCTTCGGAATCGTGAGGTTGTTCACGGCCTCGAAGATCTTCTGATCGAGCAGGTTACCCGGTGAGAACTGCTCGGTGCCGAACGTGACCGCGCGTTTGATCCCGCCGACGTTGACGCCCACACCCACCTCGGGCGCCTGCACCACCACCTGCCGCTCGTCGTTGATCGTGCTGTAGCCGACGATCAGCTCGTTGGACAGGCCGCCTGCGAAATTGGAGTAGAGCTGCGCGGTCGTCGAGTTGTTCTTCGTCACTCCCGTGAACCCATTCGAGCCGAAGCGGAACCCCTGGTTCTGATTGAGCGGCGAGGTTTGGTACAAGCCCGTGTTCCGAGAAAACGAGCCGTTCTCGTCGTGGTTGAGGATCTCGCGCACCACCAGACGGTGCACGGGCGAGATCTGGAAGTCGATCCGGCCGAACAGGTTTCTCAGCGGATTGTCGATGTTGACGATACCGGTGGTTCCGACGTTGAAGTTGTAGTTGCTCTGCATGATGCTGGCGATCCGCGTCAGGCTATCGAGCGGCACGGACGGAGCATCGGGCCCAGGCTGGCCGTTCAGGTAGTAGGGCCCGAGCGCCGGCTGGGTCTTCTCCTGGAATTCTGGCGCGACAAAGAAGTGCAGCCGATCACGGATGATCGGCCCGCCGAAGTAGAAGCTGTACTGCTTCACGTCGAGGGGCGAGGCGCGGAGACTCTTACCCACCAGTTGCAGCCCCAGCACGTCGGTGTTGTTGCGGTAGGTGTAGCTCGCGCCACCGTGGAAATCGTTCGTGCCGCTCTTCGTCACCGCATTCACGAGCATGCCGGCGAAATTGCCCTGCCGCACGTCGCTGGGCGTGAACGACACCCGGAACTCCTTCACCGCGTCGATGGACACGATCTTGCCGTTGGAGCCCCCGCCCGGCACGCCCTTCGTGGCTGAGAGGTTGAAGCGCTCGCTCTGGTTGGCGCCGTCGACCGTGATCGTGTTGAAGCGGTTGTACGCGCCCCCACCGCTCGCCGCCCCCGTGGCTGGGAACACCACCTGGGGCGACAACTTGAGCTGGTCCACGAAGTCGCGGCTAAAGGTGGGAATGCGGCGCACCAAGGAATCGGAGATCTGGGTGCCCACGCCCTGGCGAGTGGGGGAGAAATCGGGCGTCACACCCCCGATCACTGAGACGGCGGCTAGCTCCACGGCCTGCGGGGATAGCTGTATGTCCACCCGCGTCGCTTGGGAGAGCTCTACATCGATGTTGTCGCGCTGGTACGGCTGCTGGCCGATGGCGCGCACCGTGACCGTGTACGGGCCGCCCACCTCGAGACCTTGCATGAGAAACAGACCACCTTCGCGGGTGCGCGTACTGGTCGTGTAGCCGGTGCTCCGGTTCACGATCCGCACGTCCGCGAGGACGACGGGCTGGCCGCCGGCATCCGTGACCTTGCCCGTGATCGCCCCGGTCGTGACGCCCTGGGCCCGGAGCGGGGGGGGGGCCAGCAGCATCGAGAACACCATCGCCGCGGCGACGGCGCGCGGCGCGCTAACAATCCAGCGCATAGGCGGATGTCTCCCTTGCAAAGCCTGAGGAGGTGAACGGTGCTGCGTCAACGGAGCAGAAAGTGAACCGGGGTGGGAACTGCGTCAAGGACTTAGGTGCGCGCCTTCCTCCACAACCAAACTCCCGCCGCTCCGAACAGCAGGTTGGGCATCCAGGCCGCGAACGTCGGCGGCAGCGCGCCGCCCTGGCCCACGGCCTTCGACAGCTGGAACATCAGGAGATCCACGAAGGTCGTCGCGAGACACACGGCCACGCCCCACGCGGTGCCGCTCTTGGGCGTGGAGATCGCGAGCGGCGCCCCGAACAGCGCGATGATGATGCAGGCGAACGGCACCGACAGTTTGAGCGCCTGCTCCACGCGCAGCTTCTTCGTGTCCGAGCCGGAGCGGGCCAGCGCGTCCACGTAGCGCCCCAGCTCCGCGTAGCGCATCTCGTCCGGCGCCTTGGGTTCGGCGAGGAGCGCGGTGGGCGTCTCGCGCAGCGTCGTGATCCTGAGCGAGTCGAACTTGAACGTCGTCTCGCGCCCGGGGCCGAGCAGGTAGCGCACCGCGCCCTTGGCGAGGGTCCAGCCGCGCGTCGTCCGCGCCGTGTCGTACGTCCCGCGTTGCGCCGCGACCAGGATCGTCGGGTAGTCCTCCCCCGTTCCCCCGCGCTCCATAATCGGATCCCGCATCTCCGCACCGCTCGCCCGGAGCTCGAGCGAGCGGATCGAGTACACCCACCCGCTGTCCGCCCGGTACACGAAGGGCGAGAAGCGCGAGATCGTCGGCCGGGCGGTTTTCTCGCCGAGCAGCTCGGCGCGCCGGGCGGAGGCCCCCGGGGCGAGCTCCGTGAGCCCCAGGTCCAGCAGCACGACGGCGAGCGACGCGATGAGCAGCGGTCGCACCAGCCGGTGGAACGAGATCCCCGAGGCCTTCGCCGCCGTCAACTCCGAGTGGCGACCCAGCGCGCCCACCGTGAACACGACGGCGAACAGCACCGCGACCGGGAGCACCAGCGAGATCGTCTCGGGGAGAAAGAACAGGTACGAGTACGCGACCCGGGTCTTCGGGATCCCGCGGCCCATGTACGTGTCGAGCTTGTCGGTCAGGTCGATGACCATCACGAGGAACGGGAATCCCAGCGCCGCGAGGAGGCACACCTTGCCCCACTCGCGCAGCACGTAGCGATCGAGCGTGCTCACGGAGCGCTGCGCCACCGCGGCCAGAGCAGGGAAGCGGGCCAACGCAGCACGCGCAGCACCGGATCGATGATGTCGCTCCAGTCACCGCCGTGGGGAGCGTTGCCCGGCTTCCGGATGCGCCACAGGCCGAACAGGCCCGCCGTCGCGAAGATGAGGTTGGGCGTCCACATCGCGAGGAAGGGCGACACGATCAGGCGATCGCCCAGCTCCTCGCCGGCGATCAGTCCCACGTAGTACACGGTGAACACGCCCACGCTCATCCCGATGACCAGCCCCACGCCGCCACGCTGGAATCGCAGCGCCACGGGGATGCCCACCAGCGCGAACACCAGGCAGGCGGCCGCGATGGCGTACTTCTTCTGGATCTCGACCTCGTAGGTGGCCGCGCGCGTCCGGGCATCGCGCACGCGCTGCGCCTCGCCGATGCCCGCACCCGGCGTGACGTACAGTTGGGGCACGGGGGTGCGCCCGGGGAGCGGCGGTGCGGCGCGCGGCGTCTGGGCCTCGGCCTCGGGCGGCAGCAGCCACGTGGCCAACCGCCGCAGCGCCCGGCAATACAGACCGGGGGGCGCGGTGTCGGGCACGTACGGCTCGGGCGGTGCCACGACCGGCCCGAGCCCCACGAGCCGTCGCATATCGTTTTCGATCACCACCCGCGCCTCGCCGGTCGCGCGGCCTGCGTCGCGCCGCGCCGCCGACGCGGCCCGGCGCATCTCGCACGTGGACATCTCGCGGTCGCTCTTGTAGGTGTCGTGCTCCGTCTGGGTGAAGATGTTCCCCACGCCCGAGACCCGCATCCGGTTGGTGCGGAAAAACGTACGGTTGAATTGCGTCGGGTCCGTGCGGTTCACCTCCTCGATGTCGCCATCCAGGAGGGTCAGGAACAGGTCCCGCCCACCGGCGGAGTACGCCATCCGCCCGCTGTCCGCCGTGATGATGCGGCGGCGCTCGGCGTCGCTCAGGTCGTAGAGGGTCACGTCCTTGAGCTTGTTCGTATTGCCGTCGATACGCGAGGCGCGCAGGAAGGTCTGCCCCGGCACCACTTCGTTGATCACCTGCTCCTTGAGGGTCAGCGACGGCTTCTTGCGCGCGATGTCCACCTGCAGGGTGCGGAGCTCGTGGTTGGTGCGGGGGAGCAGCTGGTCGTTCCACAAGAACGACAGCAGCGCCACGCCGGTCGCGCCGGCGAGCACCGGCGCGACCAGCCGCGTGACGCTCACGCCCCCGGCCTGCAGCGCCGTGATCTCGTTGTCGCCCGCGAGTCGGGTGAACACGTGCAACACCGCCACCAGCACAGCCATCGGCAACGTCACGGCCACGATGAATGGGAGCGAGAGCACGAACACTTCGGCGATCACACCCGCCGGCAGCCCCTTCCCGAGCAGGCCGGAGAGCTGCTTGGCGACTTGTTGGATGAGCATCAGCGACGTGAGCGCCGCCAGCGCGAAGCCGAGCGGCGCGACGTGCTGGCGGAGGAGGTACCGGCTGATGGTGCGCACGATCAGTGGCGCCATTATATTCGGAAGTCCAAGTCTCTACAAGACATCACTACCCTGTGACCACCCGAAAGAGCCGCCTCTGGCGCGCGGCAACCTGCCTCGCGCTCGGCCTCGCCTGCACCGCGCGCGGCGGGGCGAGCCGCCCGCGCGAGTTCGCCGGTGAGCGTGCGTTCGGTTACCTGCAGCAGCAGATGCAGTTCGGGCCGCGGATTCCCGGGACGCCGGGGCACGAGCGCACCGGCGATTGGATTCTCGCGCACCTGCGCGCCACCGCCGACACCGTGGCAGTCCAGGGCTTCACTCACGTGACCCGCCGCGGCGCGACCTTGCACCTGCGGAACTTCTTCGCCCGCTTCCGCCCCGCCGCCGCCGAACGCGTGCTGCTGCTCGCTCACTGGGACACCCGCCCGCGCGCCGACCAGAGCGCCAACCTCGGCCAGCAGCGCCTCCCCGTCCCCGGGGCGAACGACGGCGCGTCCGGCGTGGCCCTCCTGCTGGGACTGGCCGACGTGCTCAAGACGAAGCCCCCGGCCGTCGGCGTCGATCTGCTGTTCGTAGACGGCGAAGACTACGGCGATTTCGCCACCGACTCGAACGACGTGCTGATCGGCTCGCGCTACTTCGCCGGCCACCAACCCCCGGGCTACCCGCCGCTGTTCGCCGTGCTGTTCGACATGGTCGCGGACAAGGACCAGCAGTTCTACTACGAAGGCAACTCGCAGGCGGTCGCGCCGGAGGTGGTGGACCGCGTGTGGCGGGTCGCCGCCGACCTGGGCTACGGCCGCGTCTTCATGCCGGGCGTGAAGCACACCCTGATCGACGACCACGTCGCGCTGCAGAAGGCGGGGATCCACGCGATCGACGTCGTGGACTTCGACTATCCGTACTGGCACACGACGGAGGACACGATCGATAAAGTGAGTGCGGCGTCGCTGCAGGTGGTCGGGGATGTGGCAGTAGCGCTGGTTCGCTAGAAACGCGGAACGCGGAAGTCGGAACGCGGAACAGAAGAACGAGGCGTCCATCACGGAGGGACGCTGCTCTGTTCCGCGTTCCGCGTTCCGACTTTCGCGTTTTTCTGCAGCACCGCGCTTAAAAACGGATCCTACTGCCGGCCGGCGATCCGTTAGCGTGCAGGCATGGACGACCGCCGCGCCGCCCTCCTGCTCGCCCTCCTCGCGCTCGCGGGCGCGGGTGTACGCCTGGCGCTCGCCCCGGCCAAGGCCGCGGCGCCGGGCGACGTGCGGCTCGTGTCCGTGGACACGCCGCCCCTCGGTGGGCTCCGCGCCACCGCGCGCAACGCCGCCCGGCTCGCCCGGCCGCTCCTCCCCGGTGAGCGCGTCGACCTCGACCGCGCCGACGTGACGGAGATCACGCGTCTCCGGCGAATCGGGCCCGCCTTCGCGCAGCGGATCGTCGACTGGCGCGGCCAGCATGGTCCGTTCGGCGGCCTGGCACGGTTCGATAGCGTGCCGGGGGTGGGGCCGAAGCTGCTCGAGAGCTTGCGATCTTACGTGATGTTTTCGGGGGTGATAGCGCCCGCGCCTTGACTTCCCTTCGCCGCCAACTATGTTATGCTGTTCATTTTCAACGAGTTGCGTACGGCGACCGCGGCAGCTACCTCCGACAAGCTGGGTGAGATCCTCCTGCGGGAGGGGCTAATCACCCAGGACCAGCTCAAAAAGGCGCTCCTCGAGCAGAAGAACACGGGGATGCGTCTCGGCTACACCCTGGTAAAGCTGGGCTTCGTCGAGGAGACCGAAATCTCCAAGATGCTGGCCCGCCAGTACCGTATGCCGGCGGTCGACCTGTCTCGCTTCGAGGTCGACCCCAAAATCATCAAGCTGATCCCCCCCGACGTCGCCATCAAACACACCGTCCTGCCCCTCAAGCGCGAGGGCCGGACCCTCACGGTCGCGATCGCGGACCCGAACAACGTCACCGCGATCGAGGACATCAAGTTCATTACGCGCTGCGACGTGTTCCCGGTGATCGCGGGCGAGTACACGCTCCGGAACGCGATCGACAAGTACTACCAGCAATCCGACGCCCAGCTGCAGACGCTGCTCAAGGACATCGAGGCCGCGGACGATCTCGAGGTCGTCGAGGAGCAGACGGACGAGGACGTCAAGGCGCAGGACCTGGCCGACGACGCGCCGGTCGTGAAGCTCATCAACGGGCTGCTCACGGATGCCGTGAAGCGCGGGGCGTCGGACATCCACATCGAGCCGTTCGAGCACGAGATGCGGGTGCGGTACCGCGTGGACGGGGCGCTGCACGAGGTGATGAAGCCGCCGATCAAGATGCGCGCGGCCCTGACGTCGCGCATCAAGATCATGGCCCAGCTGAACATCGCGGAGCGGCGTGTGCCGCAGGACGGCCGCATCAAGCTCAAGTTCGGCGCCAAAGTCATCGACTACCGCGTCTCGACGCTGCCGGTGCTGTTCGGCGAGAAGATCGTGCTTCGGATCCTCGACAAGGGCAACCTGACGCTCGATCTGACGAAGTTCGGCTTCGAGCCCAAGGCCGAGGGGGAGCTGTTGCGGGCGATCCTGAACCCGTACGGCATGGTGCTGGTGACGGGCCCGACGGGGTCGGGCAAGACCACGACGCTGTACTCGGCGCTGTCGCGCATCAACCAGATCAACGTGAACATCATGACCGCCGAGGATCCCGTCGAGTACAACCTGATGGGGATCAATCAGGTGCTGGTGCGCAACGACGTGGGGATGACGTTCGCGGCGGCGTTGAAGGCGTTCCTGCGGCAGGACCCGAACATCATCATGGTGGGCGAGATCCGCGATCTCGAGACCGGGTCGATCGCCATCAAGGCGGCCCTCACGGGTCACCTGGTGCTCTCCACGCTGCACACCAACGACGCGCCGTCCACGGTGACGCGCATGATCGACATGGGGATCGAGCCGTTCAACGTGGCGAGCGCGGTCAACTTGATCGTGGCGCAGCGGCTGGTGCGCCGCGTGTGTTCCGAGTGCAAGCAGGAGCACAAATACACGGACGAAGAGATCCACGCCTTCGGCATCCCCCCCGCCGAAGCGGCGAAGCTGACGTTCTACAAGGGCGCGGGGTGCGACACCTGCAGCGGGTCGGGGTACAAGGGCCGCCAGGGGCTGTACGAGGTCATGGCCATGACCAGCGCGGTGCGGCGCATGGTCTTGAAGGGCGGATCGACCGAGGAGCTGCGGGAGCAGGCGGTGAAGGACGGCATGCTCACGCTCCGCATGGACGGCATGCTGAAGGTGAAGCGTGGCATCACCACCCTCGAAGAAGTCGTGAAGGAGACAGCGGCATGACCGCAGGCGCTTCGCAGACGGTGAATCTCCGCTCCCTGCTCGAGGAGATGATCGAGCGGGACGCGTCGGACCTGCACATCGTGGCGGGCGAGCGTCCCAAGCTGCGGGTGGACGGGGACATCGTGAACTCGTCGGCGGAGGCGGTGCTGACGCCCAAGGACACGCTCTCGATCGCCTACTCGGTGCTCACCGAGAACCAGAAGAAGCGGTTCGAGACCGAGAACGAGCTCGATTTCTCGTTCGGGATCCAGAACCTCGCGCGGTTCCGCGGCAACTGCTTCAAGCAGCGCGGCTGCGTGTCCCTGGTGATTCGGCAGATTCCCTTCAACGTGCGGACCTTCGAGGAGCTGGGCTTGCCGGGGGTGGTGGCGAACCTGGCCGAGCGGCCGCGCGGCCTGGTGCTCGTGACGGGGCCCACCGGGTCTGGCAAGAGTACCACGCTCGCCGCGTTGATCGACAAGATCAACAAGGAGTTGAAGGGGCACATCATCACGGTGGAGGACCCGATCGAGTTCATCCACCGCCATCAGAGCTGCATCGTGAACCAGCGCGAGATCGGCACCGACACCAACAGCTTCGCGGCCGCCCTCAAGTACGCGTTGCGGCAGGACCCGGACGTCGTGCTGGTCGGCGAGATGCGCGACCTCGAGACGATCGCCGCGGCGCTCACGATCGCGGAGACCGGTCACCTCGCCTTCGCCACGCTGCATACCAACTCCGCGATGGAGAGCATCAACCGCATTATCGACGTGTTCCCGTCGCACCAGCAGGCGCAGGTTCGCGCCCAGCTGTCGTTCGTGCTGGAGGGCGTCATCACCCAGACGCTGCTGCAGAAGGCCAAGGGCAAGGGCCGCGTGATGGCGTGCGAGATCCTCATCATGACGCCCGCGGTCCGGGCCCTCATTCGGGACGAGAAGATCGAGCAGATCCCGTCGATGATGCAGGCGGGCAAGAAGCACGGGATGCAGACGCTGAACGATGCGCTGTACCAGCTGTACGTGGGCCGCGAGGTCACGAAGGACGAGTGCCTGCGCGTGACCTCGACCCCGAACGAGTTCTTGCGGATGATCGGCGAGGCGCCGCTCGACGAGAGGGAGCCGATGCCGTCCGGCGGGCACGCCGGCGGTGCGTCCAAAGTGGCGGCGCGCCGCTAGGCGCCCCGGAGGGAGTGAGCTATGCCGCTCTTCCAGTACACCGCCCGCACGCTCAAGGGCGATCTCGTCAACGACAAGATCGACCTGCCGAGCCGCGATGACGTCATCGCCCACCTGCGCAAGAACCGCATGGTGGTCGTGCAGGTCCGCGCGGCGCCCAAGGAGTTCAAGCTCAACCTCAAGTTCGGCGGCGGCGTCAAGACCCGCGACGTCGTCGTGTTCACTCGTCAGTTCGCCACGATGATCAACGCCGGACTGCCGCTCGTCCAGGCCCTCGACATCCTGGCGCAGCAGACCGAGAACAAGATCCTCGCGGACACGACCCGCCAGGTCGTGTACGACGTGGAGAGCGGCCAGACCCTCGCCGACGCGCTGCGCAAGCACCCCAAAGCGTTCAACGACCTGTACGTCAACATGGTCGCGGCCGGGGAAGCGGGCGGCATTCTGGACACCATCCTCGTCCGGTTGGCGGAGTTCCTCGAGAAGAACGACGCGATCGTGCGCAAGGTCAAAGGCGCGATGATCTACCCCGGCGTGATCATGTCGGTGGCGGCCATCGCGATCTCCGTGCTGCTCATCTTCGTTATCCCGACGTTTCAGAATATGTTCGCGTCCGTGAACCTGCAGCTGCCGCTCCCGACCCGTATCGTGATCGGCGCCAGCCACGTGCTCACACAGTACTGGTGGGCCTTCATCGCGGCGATCGGGGCCGGCGTCTTCGCCCTCAACAGCTATTACAAGACCGCCCCGGGGCGTCTCCAGATCGACAGCCTGCTGCTCAAGACGCCGGTGCTGGGCGACGTGCTCCGCAAGGCGGCCGTGTCGCGCTTCACCCGCACGCTCGGGACGCTCATCTCTTCCGGTGTGTCGATCCTCGACGGCCTCGAGATCACGGCGCGCACCGCCGGCAACATGGTGATCCACAACGCCGTGATGGAGTCGCGCGCCTCGATCGCCGGCGGGGAGACGATCGCCGCACCGCTGGCCAAGTCGAAAGTGTTCCCGCCGATGGTCATCTCGATGATCTCGGTGGGCGAGCAGACCGGCGGCATGGACGAGATGCTCTCGAAGATCGCCGACTTTTACGACGACGAGGTAGATGCGGCGGTGAGCGCGCTGCTGTCGCTCATGGAACCGGTCATGATCGTGGTGCTCGGCGTCATCGTGGGCGGCATGGTCATCGCCATGTACCTCCCGATCTTCGACATGGTGAACGCGGTACAGTAGCGCAGTCGATGACGGAGCCGAGGCCGGCCCGCACGGGCACGCTGCGCCACGACACCGTCCCGATGCGCCTGTACCACGAAGCGAAGCGGCTCGGTGCCTGGGACCCGCGGAGCCTCGACCTGCGGCGGGACGTGGACGACTGGGCGCGCTTCACCGTCGTCGAGCGCGACGTGCTGCTGCGTCTCACCGTCCTGTTCCAGGCCGCGGAAGAGAGCATGACCCGCGACCTCCTGCCGCTCGTCATGGCCGTGGTGCGCGAAGAACGCCTCGAGGAGCAGCTGTTCCTCACCACCTTCCTCGCCGACGAAGCGAAGCACACCGAGTTCTTCCGGCGCGTGCTCGACGAAGTGTGCCGCCAGTCCGGGGATCTCCAGCGCTATCAGACGCCGAGTTTCCGGCGGCTGTTCGCCGAGCAGCTCCCCGACGCGATGCAGCGGCTGCTGGTCGATCCGTCCCCGGCCGCCCAGGCCGAAGCGCTCGTGACTTACAGCCTGGTCGGCGAGGGCGTGCTCGGCGACGCGGGATATCACGTGTTCTCGAAGGCCCTCGCGCGCGGCGACTCGATGCCCGGCTTTCGCGAGGGTCTCCGGCACGCCCAGGCCGACGAGGGTCGACACATGGCCTACGGCCTGTTCCTCCTGTCGCGCCTTGTGGCCGAGGACCGGGAGGTGTGGAGCGGGGTGAGCCGACGCATGGAGGAGCTGCTGCCCCTCACGCTCGGCATCGTGAGCGAGTTCTTCGAGCCGTACGACCCGATGCCGTTCGGGCTCTCGCTCGACGACACCGTTCAGGACGCGATCGCCCGGTTCGCCGCCCGCTGGGGGGCCCTCGAGGAGGCGAAGCTACAGGGGCACGCGCTCGCGGGCGCACCCGGCGCCGAGCAGGTGGTCCGAGACATCCTGGGATGGGTGGGCGACCAGCTGCAGCCGGTGCCGATCGAGGTGCGGCGGGAAGGAACTGGCCCCGTCTACACGTTCCACGTCGGCGCGGGACAGGTGTCGGGTGGGGCGCTGTTGATTACGCAGGAGGTCGTCGCGCACCACACCGCCACCGACGTCATCGCGGCCCTGCGCGCGCATCGCGTTCCCGAGCGGCTGCGGGCGGCCGGCCGGCAGCGGCTGACCTGCCTCAGCGCCGGCGGCAAGATTATCGTGCAACCACCGGAGTGAGGCCGGGCGGCCCTCAGGGGCCGGACGCGGCCCCCGGGAGACGCGGCAGCTCGACCCACTGCCGCGGGAAGCGCGGCAGGAACTTCACGTGGCGGTTCACCACCACCTGCACCCGCCGCCACCAGCAAACGATCGGCTGAGGCACTTGGCCGACGCTCACCACCGCAAACGGGATCGAGTCCGCCACTACTGTCCGCACGTCCGGCTGGCTGAGGGAGCAGAGATCCTCCGGGATCCTAACGCCGAAGCTCGAGTCCGGCCCGACCCACGGATGGTTATGCCACACCGCGAGGGTGGTGGCCGGCGCGCAGGGGAGCGGGATCACGGCGTCGACGCTCGAGCGCACGATGTCCGGCATCGTGAACTCACCCACCAGCGCCGTGTCTCCCACCACAGTGCCCTGGAGGCACAGCACCACTTCCCGGTCGAGACCGGCCGCCAGGAGGCTGATGCGTCGCAGCAACGACGGGGCCAGCACCAGGCGTTTGAGCGGTTGGGAGTTGAGGATCGCGGAGTCGGCGGGGGTCAGCGCGGCCTGGCCCGTCGTGCGATCGGGAGCCACGAGCACTCCCGCCATCAGCCACACCGTGACAGACACCGCGCGTCGCATTCCCTACAATAGCGAAACCTGGCGTGGAGGAAGCCCCGGCGCTTGTGCTCTTGCACTTTGCCACAGCCCTTCCAATACTTACCCCTGCGCCCCCACAGCGACTGCGCCGTGAGATCAGTCGTAACCTACTGTAAACATTGTTGTTAGGAAGCTGGGCCCAAGAAGGAGAGTGATGTGACCTGGCTGGTGGGTGACCGGCGGGGCTCAGTCCTCCCGACCCCGCAGAGTCTGCTGCGGTCGGTGTACGCGGGACGGCTGTGCGTCGCCGTCGCGATCTATCTCGCGGCGGCGCTCAAGTCCGCGGTCGTGACTCCCCTCGATCTGCTGGTCACGTCGTTCGTGCTGGTGGCGACGGTCGTGGTGACGATCGCCTCCTACTGGTACACCCACCTGTCGCGCCGCACGCCCGGCCGGACGTTCCTGTACGGGCAAGCGCTGTTCGACGTGGCGCTGATCACCACGGTCGTGCACATCACGGGCGGTCCGCAGAGCGACCTGACGCCGCTGTACGTCCCGCTCATCGCGGTCACGGCGGTGCTGATGCCGCCGGCGAGCACGGGCCTGATCACGGCGCTCGTCGGGATCGTCTATTTCGCGGACGTGTTCTTCGGGCACACGACGCCGATGACGGCACAGGTCGGGCTGCAGCTGCTGGTGTTCGCGGCGGTAGCGGCGGTGACGGCCTACTTCTCGAGCCGGGTGTCGGTCATGGGGGCGGAGCGGGAGGCCCTGGCGGGGGAGCTGCGCCAGGCCCGCCTGGAGGCGGCGGACGTGCTGCGCAGCGTCCCGACGGGGATCGTGACGGTGGATCAGGGGGGCCACCTGCTGTACTGCAACCCGGCTGCCGAGCAGATACTGGGATTCAAGGAGCGGCAGTGGCGTGGGCGGCCGATCATGCCCGAGTTCGCGAAGATCGCCCCGGAGTTCTGGGCCGCGATCACGGCGACTGCGCGGCGGGGCGTACGGGCGATGCGGGTGGAAGCCACGGTACGGCGTCCCGATCGCACCTTCCCGATCGGCGTGACGACCACCACGCTGGACGTGGAGCCGGTGGGCGAGCCCCGCGTCACGGCGATCTTCACCGACATCTCGGACTCGAAGCGGCTGGAGGAGCTCCACCTGCGCGCGGAACGGCTCGAGGCGGTGGCGGAGCTGTCGTCGAGCCTGGCCCACGAGATCAAGAACCCGCTCGCCTCGATCCGCTCGTCGGTGGAGCAGCTGGGGCGCGCGAAGCGCGTGAACGCCGACGAGAAGTTCCTCACGTCGCTCGTGGTGCGCGAGACCGACCGGCTGTCGCGCCTACTCTCGGAGTTTCTCGATTTCTCCCGCGTCCGCGCCACAGAGTGCCGGCCGCTCGACCTGCGCACCGTGGCAGCCGCGGCCATCCGCCTCGTGCGCGAGCACCCGGACTGCCCCGCCGACGCCGTGATCGACTTGGCGGGCGACGCGACCCCCATGGAGGGCGACGAGGACCTGCTGCATCGGGTGGTGTCGAACCTGGTGCTGAACGCCGTCCAGGCGACGGGCAAGGGCGCGCGCGTTGTGGTGCGCACCGGCCGGCCCGCCGCCCAGGAGCTGCCCGGCGGCGCCGGCATCGAGAGCCCTGTGTGCCTGGCCGTCAGCGACAACGGCCCGGGCATCCCCGAGAGCCTGCGGGCCCGTCTGTTCGAGCCGTTCGTGACGGGTCGGGTCGGTGGCACCGGTCTCGGCCTCGCCATCGTGCAGCGCGCGGTGGACGCGCACCGCGGCCTGGTGCTCGTGGACTCCCCGCCGGGGCAGGGGACGACGTTCACGGTCTATTTCCCCGCCGCTCGGCGGAAAGAGGAAGCAGCATGAGCCAGCAGCCATCGATTCTGGTCGTCGACGACGAGATGGGGATCCTGGACGTGCTCCGGATCCTGTTGAAGGGGGAAGGGTTCGAAGTGACCACGGCCCAGGGCGGGAAAGCGGGGCTCGAGGCGCTGAAGGGGAGCCCGCCCGACATCGTCCTTACGGAC
Source organism: Gemmatimonadales bacterium (assembly GCA_035488835.1). Taxonomy (GTDB): domain Bacteria; phylum Gemmatimonadota; class Gemmatimonadetes; order Gemmatimonadales; family GWC2-71-9; genus AG41. The sequence continues at coordinate 1,017 of DATHKX010000008.1, read as the reverse complement.
ATCAAGATGCCGGGCGTCTCGGGCACCGAGATCCTCGCCGCGGTGCGGGAGCAGGACCCCGAGACTCCCGTGATCCTCATGACCGCGCAGGCTTCGCTTCAGAGCGCGATCCAGGCGGTGAACCAGGGCGCGTTCTACTACATCCAGAAGCCGTTCTCGAACGACGACCTGGTCGCGATCTGCCGCCGCGCGGCGGAGCAGCGCCTCCTCAAGGCGGAGAACAAGCAGCTCAAGCAGGAGATCCGTCGGCGCGAGCGCTCCGGGCTCGTAAAGCCGCTGGGCAAGTCGCGCGCCTTCCAGGAGGTGCTGAAGCTCGCCGAGCAGGTGGCGCCCACCGAGAGCACGGTGCTGATCCAGGGTGAGTCGGGCACCGGGAAAGAGGTCATCGCGCGTTATATCCACGAGCTGTCCGCGCGCGCGGACGGCGGATTCTTTTCCTTGAACTGCGGCGCGCTCCCGGAGAGCCTGCTCGAGTCGGAGCTGTTCGGCCACGTGAAGGGATCGTTCACGGGTGCGGTGCGGGACAAGCAGGGGCTGTTCGCCGCGGCGCGCGGCGGCACGTTCTTCCTGGACGAGATCGGCGAGATGTCGCCCGCGACCCAGGTGAAGCTGCTGCGCGTGCTGCAGGAGCGGGAGGCGATCCCGGTGGGCGGTACCGAGCCCATTCCGGTGGATGTCCGCGTCGTGGCCGCCACCAACCGCGACTTGGAGGACGACATCAAGCGCGGCCGCTTCCGCACCGACCTGTACTACCGGCTGAACGTGATCGCCATCCACCTGCCGCCGCTGCGCGACCGGCGCGACGATATCCAGATCCTGTGGGAGGAGTTCCTGGCCCGCATCGCCAAGGAGCGCGACGAGCAGGCGAAAGCGCTCGCGGAAGACGCGAAAGAGGCGCTGCTCGCCTACGACTGGCCCGGCAACGTGCGCGAGCTCGAGAACGCCCTCGAGCGGGCGGTGGTGCTCAGCAAGGGCACGACGATCGACCTCGCGGCCATGCCCGACAAGCTGACGGAG
>DATHKX010000007.1:0-5397 GCA_035488835.1 Gemmatimonadales bacterium | reverse complement strand
CTTGTTGACCACCAGCGTGGCCAGCGCCTCGCCCTCCACGTCCTCGGCGACGATGAGCAGCGGCTTGCCCGCCTGCGCCACCTTCTCGAGCACCGGGAGCAGGTCCTTCATCGAGGAGATCTTCTTGTCGTGCACCAGGATGTGCGCATCCTCGAGCACGGCCTCCATCTCCTCCGGATCCGTGACGAAGTAAGGCGAGAGGTAGCCGCGGTCGAACTGCATCCCGTCCACGGTTTCGAGCGTGGTCTCGAGGCCCTTCGCCTCCTCGACCGTGATCACGCCGTCCTTGCCGACCTTGTCCATGGCGTCGGCGATCTTGTCGCCGATCTCCTTGTCACCATTGGCGGAGATGGTGCCGACCTGCGCGATCTCCTTCCGGCCCTTGGTGGGCGCGGAGATGCGCTTCAGCTCCTCCACCACCAACGCGACCGCCTTGTCGATGCCGCGCTTCAGCGACATCGGGTTGGCGCCCGCGGTGACCGATTTGAGACCCTCGCGGAAGATCGCCTGCGCCAGCACCGTCGCGGTGGTCGTACCGTCCCCGGCGATATCGGAGGTCTTGGTCGCCACTTCCTTCACCATCTGGGCGCCCATGTTCTCCACCGGATCCTCGAGCTCGATCTCCTTGGCGACCGTCACGCCGTCCTTGGTGATCGTCGGGTTCCCGAACTTCTTCTCGATGACGACGTTGCGACCCTTGGGACCGAGGGTGATCTTCACCGCGTTGGCCAGCTGGTCCACGCCGCGCTTGAGGCGCGAGCGCGCCTCAGTATTGAATTCGAGGTACTTGGCAGCCATCTATTCCTCCCCCGCTCAGCTGAGCTTGGCGATGACGTCGGATTCCTTGATCACGATGATCTCTTCCTCGTCGAGCTCGACCTGGGAGCCGGTGTATTTGCCATACACGACGCGGTCGCCGACCTTCAGCTCCATCGGGACCCGCTGGCCTTTTTCCATCCGGCCGGGCCCGACCGCGATGACCTCACCCTGGATCGGCTTCTCCTTGGCCGTGTCCGGGATGTAGAGGCCACCCTTCATCTCCTCGGTCTCTTCCATCGGGCGGATGGCCACCCGATCGGCGAGCGGGAAGATCTTCAGTCTGGTCTTCGTCGCAGTGGCCATGATGCTTCGCCTCCACGTGGGAAGGAGAACCGCGCAAGGGGCGCTTACCAGCGGATCTCAGTTAACTAGAGGAAGTTTCAGCTTTGTGAGCATATATTGGTGTACTTAACTTGTCAAGTGTACGAGGCAACTTGCCGAGTATGACCGAGTGATTAACATTATGTGGTTAACGCGTCAAGTCGGCCCCAGGAGGAATCCCGTGGACGTCCCATTTGTGATCCGGCACCGGCTGGAGGAATTGGGGTTGGAGCAGCACGATCTCGCCCGTGCCGCCCGCGTCACCGACTCCTACATATCCCAATTACTGACTCGGAAAAAGGCGCCCCCCGCGCCGAGCCGCACGGACATCTATGACCGCATGGACAAGTTCTTGAAGCTTCCGAGCGGGGAACTGGCCAAGCTGGCGGATCTCCAGCGCAAGGAAGAATTGAAGCGGGAATTGGGGGACGAGCCCGCCCCCTTGTTTCACGAAGTCCGCGAGCTGATCCTGCGCAAGTGCAATCCCGGGAGGCAAAAAGACGTCCGCGCGATCTTTGAACAGCAGCCCTTCGGCGAGCTCGAACGCCTCGTCACCCAGACGCTGCTGGACCTAGTCAAGCGCGTCGCGAAGGACGAACTCGAGAATGACTACTGGCTCCGTATGGTGGCTCGGCTCAGTCGCCGCAGCTATGAGGAGATGCGGGTCGTCGTGCTCGAGTTCCTCGATACGGACATCTTCCACGTGTCCGCTGAGAACTGCGTCTCGTTCTTGGATCCGCTGATTGAATCCTGGGACATCGACCTCGCGACGTTCGGTCTGGAGATTGTTCTAAACCACAGCGTCGTCCCAGGGCAGGCGAAGCGATTCGCGTTTGTCGAGCGGGAAGCCGAACAGCCTGTCAACGAAGAGCCCGGGCTCCAGGAATTCCTGCGAGATTCGTCTCTCAGCGGCACGGCGACCGCGAAGGAAGTCGAGTTTCTCAAGCGGCTGAGGTTCCAGGGCCAGCGGCCGACGCCCCTGTACTATTACCGGGAGTTGCAGAGCCTCCGGGACCCGCTCCATTTTCGCACCCCATAGGCCTCAGATCCATTCGACCTTGAACCCGCGCCCGAGGAACCAGGCCTCAACCTCCCGCTCGCTCTCACACTGGGGCATCTCCACGAGCTCACCAGCAAGGTGACGAGCCGCGAGCTCGTCCATCTCGTAGTCCTTCATCCCGTCGCGACTAGACCACACGATCTCGCCGGTGTTCGGATCGAAGAAGGCGCGATCGTTGGGGTTAGCTTCACGCGAGCGACGCCCGACGATCCACGGCGCGTAATCAGGATGCCAGAGGAAAAAGCCATCGGGATCTCGTTGCAGCCTCAGCGTTTTCATGCTCCCTACACCGGACAACGCGGCCTGGCCGCCGATTGACGACTAGGGCTTGTCGGACGGCACCGTCCACAGGAGTACGTTCGGCGCGTACCGGCGAAACAGCCGGGGCGCGGTGGCGGCCTGCTTGGTCACGACGATGACCGCGTCGTCCGCTTCTCGCACTCCCACGAGGGCGAGCCGTACCTGGCCGTCCCCGTGCGCCTGGAAGGTGAAGCTGTCATGCGACGGACGGTCCGCATGCGGTTTGGCCCACGCGGGCGGCTTGGCGCCCGAAAACGCGATGACCTGCAGGGGCTGCGCGAGGGTGACGTCAGAGAGAACCTGCCGCTCGTGCCAGGTGCCCGTGCCCGTGCCCGAGCTCGGGTCCGTGGTGGGCCGGTGGCCGGTCTTCGGGTACGTCGCGTGCTTGCCCGCCGGACCGCAGGCGACAATCACCCCGGTGGCAGTGCTGCTCACCGACGCGACCTGGTACGGCGTGCCGTGCCAGACTCCCACCACGTCAATGTCTCTCGGCATCCGAGAAAGGTAGCAGCGCGGCCGGCCAGGCGTGCGGCCCCGCTCAGGAACCAGCTCGAGGATCGGCCCGTAGAACACGTTTTGAGCGCTCCCGGCCGGGGGCTGTTCGTAAGCGACCTTCTCATCGTCTGAGAGACCCGATGGCGCGGACGCCCCTGAAAAGGCCGCCGCGTCAATGTCGGCGGGGCGGGTCATCCGCCCACGCCGAGGAGCTGTGCCAGGCGCGGAAGATCGCGCGGGGCTTTTATTACGCCGCCTCACCTCGTGGGTGAACGCTTGCGGATTGAAGGCCGTAGATCCAGCCCACCAGTCCGCCGTAGACCAGATGGCCCAGCAGGCTGCCGGCGATCATCTGGAGATCGCCGCGGGAGAATACCCCGCCCCCAACCAATGGCATGAACACCAGCTGCGCCAGCAGGAACACGAGGACGCCATAGATCGCGCCCCGCGCGAGGGCGCCACCCGGGAGGCGGCGCTCGAACACACCCGCATAGACCAAGGCGAACGCGACCCCCATCAGGAAATGGATACTCCAGCCAGCGGCCGGCCCGATCGTGAGGTATGCCGGGGCCAGCCCGAGCGCGGTGCTCAGGATCTGTCCGATGGCGATCTGGGGGAGGCCCACCGAAGGCTCGATGAGCAGCAAGGCGGTCATCGCGGCGGTCCCGATGAGCCCAGCGGCGACGGCACGAGTGCCATTCATGTTGCCCCCTTGAAACCCGGCACTACGGCGTCGCGCTCCCGTGGCTGACAGCCCAGACGTAGGTCGCGACCATGAACACCTGCGACTCGGTAATGCGGCCTGGATGTGGCATCATGACGGTTCCCGCCAGCCCGTTCTCGATGCGATCGATGATGGCATTGAAGCTCCCGTCAAGGTGGCGCCATGTCGGGCCCACGAGGGCCGGCGCGATCGGACCACCCTGCAGCTTGTCGCCGTGACAGGCGGAACAGGATCCCCGGCCGTGAAAGATCTTCCGGCCCGCATCGACGATGGTCGGCGTCAGTGACGCCGAATCGGGAGTCGCTCCCCGTTTCGTGATATCCACCGTCTGGGCCTCTGCCCGGCCGACCCCGATGACCAGCGATATCCCCGCGACGGCGACAGCCAGTCCCCAACTTCTTTTCATTCGTCCGTGGGCCTTGCACTGACGCATCAATACTAGGCGCAGGAACCGGGCGGCCACAATCCCGAGCGACCAGGCTGCGCGTCGGATGAGGGTTGGCCCTCTTCCTGGGCTAGGGCGAAGAAAAGGCCCCACCGTGGAAGGCGTGAGGCTTGATCTCACTCAGTCGGGACGGCGGGCTTTGACGCGTCCGGCGCGAAGCGCCGGTGACCGGCGCAGCCGGTCAAGCGGAGCGAGGCCGCGCAGCGGCCGCAGCTCAACCCGCGACCCCCTGAACCCCATGCGAACGGTTACTCAACGGAGTCACGACAAAGAGTAGCAACTACGCGATGTTCTGGGCATCGGTGTTGTGACTCGGACCCCGAAGATCAACCGGGAATCGTAGCAGAATCACAACGAAACTCACAACGCGCGACCCTTGGACCTCGGCCAGTGCGATGGCGTATCGCTCAGTACGCTTAGCCCCGGTGTCGGCCTCTTGCGCTCCGCGTCCGATTAATATATGATACTCATCATATGAACACTGCCACAGCCAAGCGGCCCGCCCCAAGCCGCAAGGAAGTCACCCACGAACGGATCGTCGGGGCCGCCGCGCGCGCCATTCGGCGCAGCGGGTACGACGGCACGGGCGTCGCCGACATCATGAAAAAGGTCGGCCTGACCCATGGCGGCTTCTACGCCCATTTTGCCTCACGCGAGGCGATGTTGGCGGAGGCGGCCGATCGCGCAGGAGCTGAAAGCGTGGCCACGCTGACGCGCGTCGCCGCGGCCGCGCCGCCGCAGGAGGCGCTGCGGTCGATGATCCACGCCTACCTCTCGAAAGAGCACGTCGAAGACGCCGAGACCGGCTGCCCGGTGGCCGCGCTCGGCTCGGAGACGCCGCGCCAGGCCTCGAGGGTGCGCCGAGCGGCGACGCGCCGCATCAAGGAAATGATCGATGTCGTCGCCCGGTATTGGCCCGACCAGGGGGAGCCGCGTGTTTACGAACACGCGCTCGTGACTGTGGCCACGATGGTCGGCACTCTGGTGCTGGCCCGCGCGGTCGACGACCCCACGCTCGCCGAGGCCCTGCGCGCAGCGTCCGTGAAGCACTTCGACCCCACCGGCACCTAAGGCGACCCGCACCGGTCGTATTCGGTGCCTTTTTGTTGCATCAGAATATGATGTTCATCATAGGGCGAGCGTACAATGATCGCCGACCACTATCTGGAGGAGAGTAAGATGAAGCTCAAGACACCCGTCGCACCAGCGACGCGCGGATCATCGGGCATCGCC
>DATHKX010000006.1:0-4178 GCA_035488835.1 Gemmatimonadales bacterium | reverse complement strand
CACAGTCGCCCCACCGAGCTGATGCCGGGTGTCTGGTTCAGCGGGCCCATCCCACGCCCCTATCAGGAGCGCAACTGGTCGAAAGGGCTGCTGCTGCAAGGCTCGGCCGGCGCGGTGGAAGACACGATCCCCGAGGACGCCGCGGTCGTGGTCGACACCAAGGACGGCTTGATCATCATCAACGGGTGCGGGCACGCGGGGATCGTCAATACCGCGGAGTACGCGCGATCGTTCCTGCGGCCCGCCCCGGTTCACGCCGTGATCGGTGGCCTCCACCTGTTCGCGGCGACCGATGCGCAGGTGGCCTGGACGGCGGGCAAGCTGCGTGAGTTCGGGTTGGCCTATCTCTTGGGCGCCCACTGCACCGGGATCGAGGCGACGTACCGGCTGCGCGAGCTCGTCGGACTCACCCGCAAGACGGCGGTGGTCGGGGCAGTGGGGGCGAGCTTCACGTTGGGGAAGGGGCTCGATCCCCTGGGACTCGCGGGTTAACCACGCTCGAGGAGACTACGATGACAAGACCGCTTGCCTTCCTCAGTCTGCTCCTGGGCGCGGTCTCCACCGCCGCAGCGGGCCAGGCCAAGAGTCCTATGGCCCTGTTTCCCGCGACGGATCTCGCGTGGAAGGAGGGCCCCCCGTCTTTACCCAAGGGCGCGAAGATGGCGATCCTGGAGGGAGATCCAACCCAGCCCGGAATGTTCACGATGCGCCTGCGGTTTCCCGACGGGTTCCAGGTGTTTCCGCACTGGCACACGCAGACCGAGCACGCGACGGTCATCAAGGGCACTCTGCATCTTGGAATGGGTGAGCGGTTTGATCGCTCGTCGACCCGGGCTCTCGTCACCGGCTCGTTCGGATACTGGCCCGCGGGCACGAAGCACTTCGCCTGGGCCGAGGGCGAGACGATTCTGCAGCTGCACGGCCAGGGACCCTGGACCATCACCTACGTGAACGCGGCGGACGACCCACGGACCCCGCGCCCATGAGATTGCCACTATGATCCTCGTCGTCGGCGCAACCGGCCTCCTGGGGGCAGAGATCTGTCGCCTGCTGACCCAGCGAGGGAATCCGCTGCGCGCCCTGGTCCGGGGAACGTGCAGTCCCGATCGAGTCGCGCATTTGAAGAGCATCGGTGCCGAGCAGGTGCCCGGCGACCTGAAAGACCAACGATCGCTGGACGCCGCGTGTCGCGGCGTGAGTGCCGTCATCTCCACCGCGTCATCGACGATGTCGAGGCAAGCGGGCGACTCCATCGAGAGCGTCGATCGGCAAGGGCAGCTGAGCCTCATCGACGCCGCCATCGCCGCCGGCGTGAAACGATTCATCCTGATTTCCTTCCCGACCGTCGAGGCGAATTTTCCGCTACAGTCCGCGAAGCGTGCCGTCGAGGAGCGCCTGCGACGGAGCGGGATGACCTATACGATTCTCTGGCCCACCTTCTTCACCGAAGTGTGGTTGAGCCCCGCGTTGGGCTTCGACGCGACCAACGGAAAGGCCCAGATCTACGGCGCGGGCCAGAACAAGATCAGCTGGATCTCGTTTCAGGACGTGGCACAGTTCGCGGTCGCCGCGCTGGACAATCCTCAAGCGAAGAACGCCGTCATCCAGTTGGGCGGTCCCGAGCCTTTGAGTCCCCTGGACGTCGTCCGGCTCGCGGAGCAGGTCACTCGCAGGCGATTCGACGTACAGCACGTGCCGGAGGAGGCGCTGCGGGCGCAATACGACTCCGCAACGGACCCGCTGCAGCAGTCGTTCGCCGCGTTGATGCTGTGGTATGCGCAGGGCAGCGCGATCGACATGACGGGGACGCTCCGGGCGTTTCCGGGGCAGCACCTCAGGTCGGTGCGCGCGCACTTCGAGGCCACGACCCGTGCGTGAGGATCACATGAACAAAGGGATTCTCGTCCCGATTCTGCTCCTGGTCGTCGCCGCTACCCAGGCGGCGCCGACGATCTTCGACGCGGTCCTCGGCGAAGCCGGGCAGCCGACGGCGGAGATCTCAACCGAACAGCTGCGCCACATGCTCGCGGACAAGAGCGCCCTCGTGCTCGACGCACGTCCGGCTCGCGAGTATGCGATCAGCCACATTCCCGGCGCCGTCAACGTGGCCCCCAAGACCGGTGTTCCGATGTCGATGTACCTCTCGGACGTGGCGGAGATCGATCGCCTGGTTCACCAGCGCAAGGACACCGCGATCGTGCTCTACTGCAACGGTCCGTACTGCGGCAAGAGCAAGCGTCTGGCGGCGGAGCTCGTGGCCGGGGGCTATACCAAAGTCCGGCGGTACCAGCTGGGCATCCCGGTGTGGCGGGCGCTGGGGGGCATCACTCAGATCGAGCCTGAAGGACTGCGCAACGTTCTCGCCAACGATCACACCGCCGTGGTCGTCGATGTGCGGGAGGCGCAGGAGCGCCAGGCCACGCCGTTCCCGAACGCCCAACCCATCCCGCGCAGCGCCGTGCTCGAAGGAAAGGATGTGGGGGAAATCAAGCGAGCGAAGGACGACGGTCGCTTGCCCATGGAAGATCACAACACGCGTCTTGTAGTGATCGGAGGTGCTACGCCGGCGCGCTATGTGGCCGAGGCACTGGCTCGCGAGGCCTTCCACAACGTCAGCTACTTCGCCGGGTCGCTCGAGGAGGCGCGGGCCGCGCTGAGGCCATGATGCTCGGTACCGCCCAGCTCACGGCCTTCGTGGCGACCGCCAACCCGGCTCGCTCCAAGGAGTTCTACGGAGGCACACTGGGACTCCGTCTGCTTACGGACGATGACTTCGCGCTGGCGTTCGACTCGAACGGCACCCAGCTGCGCGTCCAGAAGGTGGAACACGTGCAGCCCCCGCCATTCACCGTGCTGGGTTGGCAGGTGCCGAATATCCGGACGGCCGTCTCGGACCTGGCGAAGCGCGGAGTGGCATTCGAGCGGTTCCCGTTCCTCCAACAGGACGAAATGGGCGTCTGGTCGGCCCCCAGCGGCACCAAGGTGGCGTGGTTCAAGGATCCGGACGGCAACCTGCTATCCCTCGCCGAAAGCCCGGCGTTCTGAGAGGGTGCCGACGAGCCCGCCGGCATGATCCGCAAACTCCCGTCCGGGTTGTGCCGCCTGTACTCCCGCAGGAAGGACCCCCGGACGGGAAAACGACGTAACTTGGGCACCTTTCGGACGCGGGCGGCGGCGGAGCGACACGAGCGCGCCATTCAATTCTTCAAGCGCCGCGGCCGCACCGCGTCCTGATGCGCGGGCGCGTTGCGCGCGCGGCGCGCCGCGCGCAGCTTACGCCGCCGTGAACCTCAGCCTGGCCGTCCAGCAATCCCCCGGCTTTACGGCGGTCGCCCACGCGATCCAGCTCGCCGTGGCGCCGGTGTTTCTCCTCTCGGGTATCGGCGCCATGCTGGCCGTGCTCACCAGTCGTCTCTCCCGCATCATCGATCGGGGGCGGGCGCTTGAGACGCGGCTGGCGGGAAACCCGGGCGAAGCCGCGACACGCATTCAAGAGGAGCTTGCCGCGCTCCACCGCCGCGCCCAGCTGATCAGCCGCGCCATCACACTCTGCACCATCACGGCCCTGCTGGTCTGCGCCGTGATCGCGACGCTGTTCCTGGGGGCCTTCGCGAGCTTCGACACGTCGGTTCCCGTGGCCCTGTTTTTCGTCACCGCCATGGTCACATTCTTCGCCGGCTTGCTGTTCTTCCTCCGGGAGATCTTCGTTGCGACGGCCAACTTGCGGATCGGCCCCCCTTAATCCGCCGCCCATACCAGACGTACATTTCGACATGGTTCGAACCCGAGGAGCCGTGCTCCTCCTTGTCTGCGCCGGCTCCGTGCTCACGTGTGGCCGCGAGGTGCCTCCCCGGGAGCCGCAGCGCGAGACGGCGACGCCCGCGCCTCCCGTGGCCGTTCAGGCGCCCGACAGCTTCCTCGTCGCGCTCGCGACGAGTCGCGGTCGCGTGGCCTTGGTCGTGCACCGCTCCTGGGCGCCTCGAGGGGCGGATCGATTTTACGCCCTGGTGCGCGGCGGACTTTTCGACGGCGCGCGTTTCTTCCGGGTAGTCCGAGGGTTCGTCGTGCAATTCGGATTACCGGCCGACCCGCAGCTCGGTCGAGCCTGGTCGTCGCAGCCGATCCAAGATGATCCCGTGCGCCATCCCAATCGACGCGGCACAGTCGCCTTCGCGAGC
>DATHKX010000005.1:0-2408 GCA_035488835.1 Gemmatimonadales bacterium | reverse complement strand
TCGTGGAACCGCACAGGATTGATCATGCTCACGGCTATAACAGCCATTATTATCGTTCTGAGCATCGGCATTTTAATCGCCCACGCTCTAGTAGCGCTCCACAGAGATTATGACTCCTTGACGGGATAGGCTTTGCGGAGTTTTTCGCGAGCCTTCTCGGTAGTGAACATCCACTGGATTTGAGCGCCTTCGGCGTTGCGCCGCTGTTGCCAAGCGGTGACCTCGGCGAGGATCGTTTCCTTGTCGTCGATGCGGCGGTCGAGGCATTGGCTGCGCAGGACGCCGATTTCGATTTCCACCATATTCAGCCAGCTGGCGTGTTTCGGGGTGTGGTGGAACTGAAGCCGCTTCAGCACCCGGCGAGCCTCCGGTGCGGGGAAGGCGTCGTAAAGCGCCCCCGCTGAGTGGGTGGAGAGGTTGTCCATCACCACCCGGATGATCGGGGCGTCGGGATAGTCGATATCGACCAACTCGCGCATGCACTCGGCGAAGTCTTGGTTGGTGCGCCGGTCGGTGACCTTCACCCGGCGCCAGGGACGGTGGGCGTCGAGGAAGACGAACAGATTGACGGTGCCGTTGCGGCGATATTCGCAGTCGTAGCGCTCAAGCTGGCCCGGCTTGGCGGCAATGGGCTCACGCACCTCGCCGATGAGTTGGGTCGGGCTCTCGTCGAAGCAGACCACAGGTCTTTGGGGATCGGGCGCCTCGGCATAGAGGTCGAGCACATCCTCCATGCGAGCGACGTATTCCCCGTCGACCTTGGGGATACACCACATGTCTTTGCGCCAGGGCTTCAGATGGTTCTCCGCCAGCCGTCGACGGACGGTCTCAGAAGACAGCTCTTCATGGTCGGTGAGCCGGACCATCTCATCAGCCAGGAGCTCAAGGGTCCAGCGGGCCCGTCCCGGTGGCGGCTTTGAGCAGGCGGTCGCCACCAGGAGTGCCTCCTCCTTGCTCGATAATTTGCGTGCTACCCCAGGGCGCGGCTCCTCGGAGAGCGCGCCCTCAAGGTTCGCCTCCACGAAACGGCGCTTGGTCCGATAAATCGTCGATCCTGAGACCTTCAAGGTTGCGGCGATTGCCTCGTCGCTCAAGCCGTCGTTCGCCGCCACGAGGATCTGCGCGCGTTTTATTTTGCGCGTCGCGTGGCGTCCCCCGCTCAACAAAGCGTCAAGTTGATCACGTTCCGATTGGCTAAGGTCGACACGAAACTTTATATTCAACTGCACCTCCTTAAGCGTCGAGGCGCGGATGAATCGGAAATGAGTCAAACACTTGACGAAAGCCCAGCGGCGGCGGGACCCCGCTTTACGCAGACCCAAGGCCAGTACCTGGCCTTCATCTACGCCTATGGCCGGATCTTCAAACGGCCCCCGGCCGAAGCCGACATGCGTCGCCATTTCGAGGTCACCGCTCCCACCGTCCACCAGATGGTGCTGACCTTGGAAAAAGCCGGGCTCATCACACGCGAGCCCGGAGCTGCCCGAAGTATCCAACTTCTGGTTCCTCCGGAAGCCCTGCCGATCTTGCGCTAAAAAAATCCGTCATCATCTCTGTGGAACGGTACTAGTACCTGGAATCACAAATCGGTATTGACGCGAGCGTCTCGAAGCATGGGCAGCAAGCGACTCACCGATCTCTCATAGTCGGCACTAGCCCGGCCGCTACGCGGAAGCGTCAAGGGCAGGAGGCGATCACGTAAGAATTCGGGCCGGTCTGCTTCAGCGTGGTGACGATGAACACGTTGTCGAGGCCCAGTATCTGGTTCGAGCCGTTGGCCTCGGCGATAAAAAAGTTGTCGTGCGCTCGACCGGCCACCACGTGGTCAAAATTCGTGGCCGTGAAACATGTCGGCGGGGCCTCGGTCTTGGCGCTGACTTCCATGGAGGGGGCGCTCAGTCCGCCGCCCGCACCCTCGGATTTGATGACGTAGAAATATGTCGTGCTTCCCGTCAGCCCGGTATCGGTGAAGCTCGTTCCGGTGACCAGGCTCGGATTGACCTTCGCGAAGGGACCGCCTGATGTCCCGGCGCGGAACACGTCGAAGCCGGTCGCGTCCGCAGGCGCCGTCCAGGACAGCGTCACCGATGAGGCTCCGACCGCATCGATCTTCACGTTGGTCGGAGCCGGGATCGTAGGCGTTCCGGTGGTCGTGACATCGAGCGGACTAGATGCAGCGCCTTCCGCGCCCGTGGAATCGATGGCCTTCACCGTATAGCTGTAAGTCCTGCCCGGCGAGCGACCGGCATCGGTGAAGGAGGTCACCGGGACAGGGCTGCTCGTCGCCTTGGCGCCGTCGCGATAAACGTTGAACCCGGTTGCGTGCGCGACCGCGCTCCACGACAGCGAAACGGAGGTGTCGGTGACGGCAGTCGCGTGCAGATCGGCGGGCGCGGGCAAACCCTCGT
>DATHKX010000004.1:0-2638 GCA_035488835.1 Gemmatimonadales bacterium | reverse complement strand
GGATGTCGGTGCGACTCACGACGATCCTCGTCCCGTCCGGCGACCACTCCGGCCCTGCCTCAACCGCCTGATCATGGGTCAATGGCGTGACGCCAGTTCCATCCGCGTTCATCACATACAGATCGTGGTCGCCGCTTCGGTTGCTCACGAACGCGATCTTCGTTCCGTCCGGCGACCAGGCAGGTGCGTCATCGAGCATCGGGTTGTTGGTGAGGTTGACGAGCCCTGAGCCGTCGGCGTTCATCGTGTAGATGTCATAGTTGCCGTCGCGAGGGCTAACGAAGGCGATCCGGCCCGGGGCGGGCGAAACGATCTCGAACGCGGCACTCGTAACGCTGGTCAGCCCCGCGCCCGAAGCAGTCAGCGTATATCCCGCGCCAGCGTGGTCCAGGGTCAGGTCGGGGAATGCTGCGACGCCCTCTACGGCGTCGGCGCTCGTCGTCCCGGTGAGAGAGGCTCCACTTGGATCAGCAGCTAGGGCGACGGTCACCGGTACGTGAAAATCGGTGGCGACGTTGCCGCGCCGGTCGAGCGCCGCCACTCGGACAGCTGGCGCGAGCGGTCGTCCCACGAACGCATTGGAAGGTCCCGGTCGGAACACGAGCGCGGTGGGGGCGCCGGCCCGGGCGACGGCGCTGAAGGAGACGTGCAACGGCACGGTGTCGTTGACGGCAGTGTCGCTGGGAAGGGATGCCGTGGCGGACTGCACCCCGACCGTGTCAGCCAGGGTCCAAGTGGCCTGGGCTATCCCCGACGCATCCGTCGTGGTGCTCGTGGGCGAGACGGAGCCTGCCGTAGCCGTCCAGGAGACCGCGATCCGTGGAGCGGGGCTCTGCCCTCGCAAGACCAGAACTCGGAGGGGATTGGCGAGCCTGCCTCCGATCGTGTCGGTCTGCCCGTCGCCACTATTGGCCGGAGCCAGCTGGACGGAGAGGCCAGGCGGCGGAGGAGCGATGGACTCGCCGCAGCCCCAAACAGCAAGGGTTATGCCGATGAATGCCCGTGCTTTCATAGCGACTCCCTGAACGCCCCTTGAGGGGGATGATCTGACCCGTACGTTTCCTAAAGGATTGCCCGACACCCTCACGGCCTTCTGACGGGAGTCTCAACGGCCGATGAGGGCCTTGTTTCCTGGGGTGGCGCCGTGGTCGAGCTTCGGATCCTCGGGACCTTGCAGCTCAGTGCGTCGGACGGACGAGACCTGGACGCGCTCGCCCGCCAATCGAAGCGCACCGCCCTCCTTTGCTATCTCGCCGCCGCCGTCCCCGATGGCCTCCAACGTCGCGATACCCTGCTGGCGCTGTTCTGGCCGGACTTAGACGGGGCCCATGCCCGGGCGTCGCTGAGCCAGGCACTGTATGTGCTTCGCAACGAGCTGGGCGAGCAAGCGATAACCACACGAGGAGACGGAGAGGTCGGGCTGTCACCCGATGTGGTCCAGTGTGACGTACGCGCGTTTGAGGCGGCGCTCGACGCCGGACGGCACGCCGAGGCATTGGCGCTCTACCGGGGCGGGCTGCTCGACGGGTTCTTCGTGAGCGATGCCCCCGACTTCGAGCGCTGGGTTGAGCGCGAGCGCGAACGGCTGCGCGAGCGGGCCGCGGAGGGAGCGTGGGCGCTGGCCGAAGCGCGCGCGGTCGCAAAGGACGTGAACCAGGCAGTTCGCTGGGCCCGCTGGGCAGCGACCCTGGCGCCGGCGGACGAGGCGGTGATACGGCGCCTGATGACGTTGCTGCGCGGGCTGGGGGACCGGTCCGCGGCGCTGCGTGCTTACGAGGCGTTCGCGTTTCGACTCACCCAGGAGTACGAGCTCGAGCCATCGGCCGAAACGCAGGCGCTGGCGGAGGCCATACGCCGGGAAAAACCGAGCGCGGCCCCCGCGACGATCCCGAACCTCCCACCGTCGAGCGGCCCAGCGCCCAGTCCCGAGCCGGCTCGCCCACGGCGGCCGCGGTTCATGGCGCCCGTACTCGGCGGCGCCATCGTGTTGGCCACCCTCGGCCTCGGCGTCGTGGCACAGCATCGCAGTGCTACGGCATCGACCTCCCGGCGCATCGCCGTCTTGCCGCTCGCGAACCTCACCGGCGACACCGCCCAGGAGTACTTCGTCGAGGGGATGCACGACGCGGTGGTGACGGAGCTGGCCAAGATCGGGGCGCTGAGTGTGATCTCCCGCAGCTCGGTATTGGGGTATCGCAACACCACCAAAGGCGTGCCCGAGATCGCGCGCGAGCTGCACGTCGACGCGGTGGTGGAGGGGTCGGTCGTGGTAGCGGGAGACAGCGTGCGCATCAACGCCCAGCTTATCGAGGCGTCCACCGACAAGCACCTCTGGGCCGCGACGTTCGTGAAGAACCGGCGGCACGTTTTGGCGCTCTATGCCGATGTGGCGCAGGCGATCGCCCGGGAGGTGCGGGCCGCCGTGACGCCGGAGGAGCGCGCGCGGCTGACGAACAACCGCGCCGTCGACCCGCAGGCGAGTGACCTGTTCCTGCGGGGCCGCTATTACTGCCAACAATTCACCTCGGACGGCTTCAGCCGCGGGATCGCGTTCTTTCGGCAAGCGATCGACCAGGATCCCACGTTCGCCCTGGCCTACGCCTGGCTCTCGACGTGCTACGCCGCTCAGATCTCCATG
>DATHKX010000003.1:0-6100 GCA_035488835.1 Gemmatimonadales bacterium | reverse complement strand
GCGAGGAGGGGGGTCCTGGGATCCTCGGCCAGCGCGAGCACTCGCGCATTGAACTCGAGCGCGGACAAGAGACCGTTGATGAACTGGTCCGCGGCGGGACGGGCGGCGTCGAGGGTCTTCGCGGGAAGCGTCGGCACCCGCAGCTCGCTCAGCGTGAGCCGGCTGGTCTCATCGGTGGTGCCGCGGACAGCCGGGGAATTTCCGACGAGCGGTGCGGCCGACCACTCCGGCACGAGCTCCGAGCGGGCGGCCACCGCCAGTGCCGCCAGCGTCGCGGCGTCCCGGAGCACCGGGGAGCCCACTCGCGCGACGATGTCCTGGGGGGCGAACCACTGCAGACCACCCGGGGGCACGGCCGTGAGGTCGCGCCGCAGGCGCCGCACCAGCCACACTTCGATCGCCGGGCGGCGGTCGGCCGCCGGCACGACGCCAAGCAACCGCACCTCCCCTTCCACGTTCCCGAACACGCGCCGCATCGCCCGGCGGCACGCGTCCTCGCCGCCTCCTTCCTCGAGCGGCAGCCGTAACGCGGCACCGCTGCTGCATAGCGCCAGACGCCCGTGGGCGACCGCGAGCACGGCGGTCTGCCGGGCAATGGAGGGAGGCGCCGCACGGAGCGCGGTGGCGCGCGCGACCTGATCGGCCGACGCCCGGGACACACGGTACCGTTGCTCGATCGCCCGCGCGAATCGTGCGGTCGGGATCACGCTCCAGGAGCGGCGCCATACTGCCAGCTCGTAGAACTCGTAGGGCGGTCCCGCCTCGCCCCCGCGCGCGGTGATGGTATCGTACGCGAGCATGAACTGCGGCACCGGAACGACGGGGAGACGCGCCAGGCGCAGCCGTCGCTCGATCTCGAGCTCGACCTGCAGCACGAGACGGCCGGGATCGACGATCGCGCGAAGCCGGCGCGCCGGCTCCGCGTCGCCGCCGAAGATGTGACGCGGCTCGAGCTCGACCACGCGCGACTCGCACCGCGCGACGCCCGCGACGTCGAGCGCGAGCGCGCGACGATCGTCCACGTCGAACCGCAGCCGGCAGCTCGCACCGCGCCGGTGCAGATCGCCTTCGGGCGTATCGAAGTAGAGATCGCGGTGGAACGTGCGCCGGGCCGGCCCGGCGCGGAGGGCGAGCGGCGGGGGCGCGGCGATCAGCTCAGCCAGGCGTTCGGCGCTCCGCACCTCCCACCGAATCACTTCTGGCACGACCGCATGAATTCCTGGCGTGCCCGGCCCGGGTCGCTGATCATCTTGTAGAACTCGTCGTAGTAGTCGAGCGCCTGTTTCACGCGCTTGGGCTCCAGGCCCTCCGGCTCGAGGCCGTGGTACAGCGCGTAAATCGCCTCCTTCTGCGCGTTGAACCGCGCGAACGCGGCGGCCAACTCCTCGGGCGCGAGGCACATGCCGCGGAAGGTGCGCTGGCGCACGGTCTGGATGGGGAGCCGGGCATCGGGTCGGGCATAGGGAGTCCAGATGACCCCGGACCAGTCGAAATCGTAGGGGACCGGGTACACGATGCCGACCGAATCCTGGATGAGCACAATGTTGTGCAGCGCGGTCACGGCAAAGTCGGTGTTGCCGATCATGTACTGGAACACCATCGCCAGGCCCGTCTGCTCGAAGTCGAGCTCGCCCTGGGTGACCCCCTTCTGCACGAACAGCTTCGTGTGGTTGCGCCGCGCCATGCGGTCGTCGTCCTCGACGAAGAACGCGTGACGTGTCTCAGGAGGATTCTTTCCCGTGGCGTCCACGTACGTGACCCGCGCGAGACGCGCGCGGAAGCTCCGGTCGGTCAGCAAATTGTAGGCACGGTAGATGAGGTACTCTTCGAGCAGATAGTTCGCGTACGACTGTCCGCCGCGGCACTGCACCGTGAGCTTGAGGCTCGAGCTCTCGTGAGCGAAAATGGTGTGCGCCGTCTGTGCCTTGTCGAGCACGACTTTGAGCGGCGGATACTGGCAGATGTTGAGCCGGAAGTGGCCGCGCGTGCGGAGCTGCACGTCGAGCCTGACCGAGTCGCCCGTGGCCGCGACGTAGGAGAGAACGCCCGGCAGGTTTTTCTTCTCGGTCCCTCGCTGCTTGCCGATCGCCCCGAAATCCGCCGTGAGCGTGAGCACGAGCGGGTCTGCGGCGTCGAACAGCCGGGCGCGCGCGCGCGACTCGGTCGAGTCGCCCGGCGCCTCCCGGCCGACGGCTTGTGCCTCGAGGATCGGGGCCGTACGGGGTGCTACGCAGATTGCCGCCAGGGCGGTGAGCGCAGCCCCAGCCCCCCACCGGCGCCTCACCAGGTCAAGGTTCACGCAGCAATTCTACGGGCCTGCATATTCCCTTCAAGGGGAGGGGGAGGCGCCCATGACTCGAGTGACGGTTTTGACCCTGCTCGCGCTGCTGCCGGCCGGCGGCGCCGCGCAGCGCGGCGACTGGCCCATGCCGGGCAAGGACTACGCGGCCACGCGCTACAGCGACCTGAGGGAGATCACGGGCGCCAACGCGGGCCGCCTGCGCCCGGTGTGGACCTTCTCGACCGGGGTGCTGGGCGGGCACGAGGGTCAGCCGCTCGTGGTCGACCACACGATGTACGTCGTCACGCCGTACCCGAACGTGCTGTACGCCTTCGACCTCACCCGGGAGGGCTACCCGCTGAAGTGGAAGTATCGTCCGGCCGTCGATCCCAATGCCCTCGGCATCGCCTGCTGCGATGCGATCAACCGCGGCGCCTTCTACGCCGACGGAAAGATCGTGTACAACCTGCTGGACGGGCACACCGTCGCGGTCGAGGCGGCGACGGGCAAGGAGCTGTGGAAGACCAAGATCGCGGACCTCTCCCAGGGTGAGACCACGCCCGTCGCCCCCCTCGTCGTGAAGCACCGGGTCATCGTCGGCGCGTCCGGCGGCGAGTTCGGCATCCACGGCTGGCTGAAGGGACTCGATCTCGAGACGGGCCGGATCGTCTGGACCGCGTACAACATCGGCCCCGACAGCGAGGTGCTGGCGAAGCCGGGGAGCTTCCAGCCGTTCTACGATCGGGGTGCCGAGCTGGCGCTCACGAGCTGGCCCGCCGACGTGTGGAAGAACGGCGGCGCGCCGGTGTGGGGATGGATGTCCTACGATCCCGACCTCGATCTCCTCTATTACGGTACCGGCAATCCGGCGCCGTATAACCCCGACCAGCGCGCCGGCGACAACAAGTGGACCGCCAGCGTCCTGGCCCGCCGGCCCGAGGACGGCACCTTGGTGTGGGCGTATCAGTTCACGCCGCACGACAGCTGGGATTATGACGCCGCCTCGGAGATGATTCTTGCCGACGTGGCCGTGAACGGCCGGCCGCGGAAGGTCTTGGTCCACTTCGACAAGAACGGCTTCGCGTATACGATGGATCGCGCCACGGGCGAGGTGTTGGTGGCCCAGCCGTTCGTGGACGTCAATTGGGCGAAGCGGGTGGACGTCGCGACCGGCCGTCCGGTGATCGATTCCACCAAGCTGACGGGCGCGTCGCGCGGGAACATCAAGGATGTCTGCCCCTCGCTGGAAGGCGGCAAGAGCCCGGCGTCGCCGGCGGCGTACTCACCGCGCACGGGCCTCTTCTATCTCGCCACGAATAACATGTGCATGGATTACCAGGCGACGCAGGCGACCCGCATTGCGGGGACGCCGTTCATCGGCGCGAACACGCCCTACCACGCGGGCCGCGGCGGGCATCTCGGAGCGTTCATCGCCTGGGATGCGGGCGCCGGGAAGAAGGTGTGGCAGACGACGGAGCGCTACCCCGTCTGGAGCGGCGCCGTCGTCACCGCGGGCGGCGTCGTGTTCTACGGAACGCTCGACGGCTGGTTCAAAGCGGCCGACGCGAGGACCGGCGAGGTCCTGTGGCGGTTCAAGGTCGGATCGGGAGTGGTGGGAAACCCGATCACATACACGGGCTCCGACGGCAAGCAGTACGTGGCCGTGTACGCGGGCATCGGCGGCGACTGGTTCCTCCTGGCGGGGGACGTCCGGTCGGATGACCCGGCGGACGTGCGGCCGCCGGCGGACTTCATGCCGGACATCGGCCGGCATACGAGCCAAGGAGGCATCGTATGGATCTTCGCCCTCTAGTACTGGCTCTGGGCGTCGGCGCGGCATGCAGGGGACGTGAGGCCACGCCCCAGGCCCGATACGAGGCGCGCGTTTTCGCGGGCGGCATCGCGCCACCGGCGGATGCCCCGCAGGCCGGCAAGAATCCGTTCCGCGGAGACCGGCAGTCGGCGGTCGAGGGCGAGCGGACGTTCGGCGTGATGAACTGCGACGGGTGTCACGGTGGCGGGGCGGTGGGCTGGGTGGGCCCCAGCCTGCGCGACGGTCGCTGGCGCTACGGCGGCTCCGATGGCGAGATCTTCCAGTCGATCTATTACGGCCAGCCGCACGGCATGCCGGCATACGGCGGTCTGCTGCCGCCGGGCGCCATCTGGAAACTCGTGACCTACCTCCAGTCGCTCGAGCCGCCGGCCGACGTGCCGACGCAGTCGTGGAAATAGCCGTGCGATGGCTGAGTGGTCTCGCCGGCGCGATGCTGCTCGCCGTGGTGTTGTGGGATGCGTTCGAGACGATCATCCTGCCGCGTCGCGTGAGCGGACGGATCCGACTCACCAAGCTGTTCTATCGGTCCACCTGGATTCCCTGGCGCGGTGCCGCGCGGCTCCTGGCGGGGCGGCGGCGTGACGCGTTTCTCTCCTTCTACGGACCGCTCTCACTGATCTTTCTGCTCGCCCTGTGGGCCCTGGGTAGCGTCTTCTCCTTCGGCCTGCTGCAGTGGGCCGCCGGCTCCGCGATGACGGTGGTGGGGGGCGGCGCGACCGGGTTCTGGGCCGACGCGTACATGAGCGGCACGACATTCTTCACGCTCGGCTTGGGTGACGTGGTGCCGCGCACCACGATCGCGAAGGCCCTCACGGTGGTGGAGGCGGGAACCGGGTTCGCCTTTCTCGCGGCGGTCATCGGGTATTTTCCGGTCATCTATCAGGCGTTTTCACGGCGCGAGGTGGCGATCTCGCTGCTCGACGCCCGGGCCGGCTCGCCGCCCAGCGCGTCCGAGCTGTTGTGGCGGCACCGCGGAGATCCAGGTACGGCGGCGCTCACCGACCTGCTGCGCGACTGGGAGCGTTGGGCGGCCGATGTGCTCGAGAGCCACCTGTCGTATCCGCCGCTCGCCTACTTCAGGTCGCAGCACTACAACGAGTCATGGCTCGCGGCGCTCACCACGATCCTCGACGCGAGCGCGGTCATCATCGTGGGCCTCGAGGGGTGGTCGGCGCGCCAGGCAGAGCTGACGTTCGCCATGGCGCGCCACGCGGTGGTGGACCTGGCGCAGGTGTTCAGCACGCCGCCACGCGACGTGGAAGAGCGCCTTTCGTCCGCTCAGCTGACCAGGCTGCGCGAGCGCCTCGCGAGCGGCGGACTCGGGCTGCGAGCCCGGCCCGACTTCGAGTCGCGGCTCACCGAGTTGCGCCGCATGTACGAGCCCTACGTCGAAGCACTGGCGCATCATCTCGCGGTGCCGCTGCCCCCGTGGGTGCGCGAGGTCGAGCGCCCCGACAACTGGCAGACGAGCGCCTGGGACCGGGTGGTCCGGTTACCGGCGCGGGGGCGCGCGGCGGAGGGGGAAGAAGAGCACTTCTAAGGGTTTTGGGTCCGCACCCCGACCTCGTCGAGGTGTTCCAGCAGATCGGCGGGGTCCTGGTACACCCGGTACGCCCCGGCGCGCTCCAGCTCTTCCTCTCCATAGCCACCCGACAGCAATCCCACGCCGAGCGCGCGGGCGCGGCGCGCCGCGAGCAGGTCCCATACGCTGTCTCCCACCACCACGGACTCATCGATCGGTACCCCCAGTCGCTTGGCGCCCGCGAGGAACAGATCGGGATCGGGCTTGGCGTGCTCTACCTGGTCGCGGGTCACGATCGGAACGCCAGCGGGGATGCCGAGCATGTCGAGGTTGGGCTTGGCGCTCTCCATCCGACCACTGGTGCCGATCGCCCATGGGACGCCTGCCTTCGTCAGGTAGGCGAGGAGCTCGCGCGCCCCGGGAAGGGGACGCACCTGCGACACCTGACGGGCGTAGGCGTCGG
>DATHKX010000002.1:0-5019 GCA_035488835.1 Gemmatimonadales bacterium | reverse complement strand
TCGGCGACAAGATGGCGGGACGCCACGGCAACAAGGGCATCATCGCGCGCATCGTGCCGGAGGAGGACATGCCGTTCCTCCCCGACGGTTCGCCGGTGGACATCGTCCTCAACCCGTTGGGGGTGCCGTCACGCATGAATGTGGGCCAGATCCTCGAGACCCACCTCGGCTGGGCGGCGACCATCCTCGGCTTCGTGGCCAAGACGCCCGTGTTCCAGGGCGCCGACGAGACGGAGATCGGCGTGCTGCTCCGGCTCGCCGGGCTCACGTGGGCGGCCGAAGGACTTCAGCTCGCGACGCGTCCGCCGGAGCTGGCCCCCGACACGGTGCGGCGCATCGCCGACGACCTGCGGCGGCTCCCGGCCACGAACGGCGGCCGGCCCGACCTCAGCAAAGCGGGGATCGAGCTGCTCGCCAGCCGGGCGCTCGCGCAGGAAACGCGCGACGTGCATCACCAGTTCGTGGACTTCCTGCGCGCCGCCGCGAAGGAGCTGGCCGAGCGCCAGCTCGACCTGCGGCGGGCGGAGCGGGAGTTCCACCAGGTCCGGCTGGAAGGCGAGGACCTGCCGAAGCCCGAGCAGGCCGCGCTCAAGGCGGGGCTCAAGGAGAGCGAGAAGTTCCTCGAGCGCGACAAGCCGGCCGAGGTGCTCGAGGCGATGGGGCTGCCGGCGCTCGCCGCGCTGCTCGGGCCCAAGTCCGAAGCGGACGTGGACCAGGCGGCGAACGAGCTGCTCAAGGCGGCCGGGCTGACGCCGACGGGGAAGGCGCGGCTGCGCGACGGCCGCTCGGGCGAGTTCTTCTCGTCCGACGTGACCGTCGGCTCGATCTACATGATGAAGCTGTCGCACCTGGTGGACGACAAGATTCACGCCCGCTCCATCGGGCCGTACTCGCTGGTGACGCAGCAGCCGCTCGCCGGCAAGGCGCAGTTCGGCGGCCAGCGGTTCGGCGAGATGGAGGTCTGGGCGCTGGAAGCCTACGGGGCGGCGCACACGCTGCAGGAGATCCTGACCGTCAAGTCGGACGACGTGAACGGCCGCAGCCGCGTGTACGAGGCCATCGTGAAGGGGCAGAACCTGCCGAAACCCGGCATCCCCGAGTCCTTCAACGTGTTGGTGAAGGAACTCCAAGCCCTGGGGTTGAAGGTGACCCTGGGCACCACCGAAGACGTTGAAGAGTAAGGGGAGGGAGAGACTCGATGATTGATTTCCGGAGCGGGCGCGAGCCGAAGAGCTCGAGCTTCGACTATATCCAGATCCGGATCGCCTCCCCGGAGGAGATCCGCGGGCCGCGCGACTCGAAAGAGCGCGAGCGGCTCGAGCTGCAGGGCCAGCGCACCTGGTGGTCGTGGGGCGAAGTCACCAAGCCCGAGACCATCAACTACCGGTCCTTTAAGCCGGAACGCGATGGGCTGTTCTGCGAGCGGATCTTCGGCCCGGTGAAGGACTGGGAGTGCCACTGCGGCAAGTACAAGCGCATCCGCTACCGCGGCGTCATTTGCGACCGCTGCGGGGTGGAGGTGACGCTTTCCAAGGTGCGCCGCGAGCGCATGGGACACATCGAGCTCGCGGTGCCGGTGGCGCACATCTGGTTCTTCAAGACGCTGCCGTCGCCCATGGGCAACATGCTCGACATGACCCTCCGCGATCTCGAGCGGGTGATCTACTACACGAACTACGTGGTGATCGAGCCGGGCGAGCAGGAGGTGCAGGACAGGGAGCTGCTCGACGAAGACCGCTTCCTCGAGCTGCGCGCCAAGGCCAAGGCCGAGGGCGACGCGGCGTTCAAGGCGGACATCGGCGCGCCGGCGGTGCGGTCCCTGCTCGAGCGGTTGAACGTCGACAAGCTGGCGGACGAGCTGCGCGAGGCAGTCGCGGGCGAGACGAGCCAGCACCGCAAGAAGCAGCAGCTCAAGCGCCTGAAGATCGTCGACGCGTTCCGGAACTCCGGCAACGCCGGCGAGGGTCGGAACGACCCGCGCTGGATGATCCTGGACGTCGTCCCGGTCATCCCGCCCGACCTGCGGCCGCTGGTGCCGCTCGACGGCGGGCGCTTCGCGACGAGCGATCTGAACGATCTGTACCGCCGCGTCATCAACCGCAACAACCGGTTGCAGAAGCTGATCCTGCACCGGGCGCCGGAGGTCATCCTCCGGAACGAGAAGCGCATGCTGCAGGAGGCGGTGGACGCGCTGTTCGACAACGGCCGCCGCTCCAAGGCGATCCGCGGGCGCGGCAAGCGGCCCCTGAAGTCGCTGTCCGATATGCTCAAGGGCAAGCAGGGCCGGTTCCGTCAGAACCTGCTCGGCAAGCGCGTGGACTATTCGGGACGGTCGGTGATCGTGGTGGGCCCGGAGCTGCGGCTGCACCAGTGCGGGCTCCCCAAGGCGATGGCGGTCGAGCTGTTCAAGCCGTTCATCATCCACAAGCTGGTGGAGAAGGGGATCGCCGAGACGGTCAAGCGGGCGAAGAAGATCGTCGAAAAGGAGTCCCCGGAGGTGTACGAGATTCTGGAAGAAATCATCCAGGATCACCCGGTGCTCCTGAACCGCGCGCCCACGCTGCACCGCCTGGGCATCCAGGCGTTCGAGCCGGTCCTCGTGGAAGGCAAGGCGATCCGGATTCATCCGCTCGTCTGCGCGGCGTTTAACGCGGACTTCGACGGCGATCAGATGGCCGTGCACGTGCCGCTCTCGTTCGAAAGCCAGACCGAGGCGCGGGTGCTCATGATCTCGTCCAACAACGTGCTCAAGCCCTCGGACGGCCGGCCCGTGGCCGAGCCGTCGCAGGACATGGTGCTGGGCTGCTATTTCCTTACGAAAGAACCGGCCGACTTCGAGCAGGCGGAGGTGAAGGCGAAGGCGGCACACGTGGGCTCACCCGCCGAGCTCGACATGGGGCTCGCGACCAAGCGGCTGGCGTACCATTCGCCGGTGCACTTCTGGGACGAAACGCGCTGGGTGTACACGACCGCGGGTCGGGTGATCTTCCACAGCATCCTCCCCGAGGGCATCCGGCGCGAGGGATTCCTCAACCAGGTGATGCGCAAGCGCGACCTGTCGGAGCTGGTGTTCAACAGCTACCGGCGGGCGGGGCTCCCGAGCACGGTGCAGTTCCTCGACAATCTGAAGGAGTTCGGCTTCCGCTACGCCACCATGGGTGGCGTGTCGATCGGGGTCGAGGACCTGGAGATCCCGGCCGAGAAGGCGAGCCTGCTGCATGATGCCGAGGGACGGGTCGAGCGGTTCCAGCGGGCGTACGCCACCGGCCAGATCACGTTCGGCGAGCGCTACAACAAGGTGATCGACGCCTGGACGCACGCGAATAACGACATCGCGGACGCCATGGTGAAGACCATGCAGCGCTCCAAGGGCGGGTTCAACCCGGTGTTCATGATGTTCGACTCCGGGAGCCGGGGCTCGCGCGACCAGATCCGCCAGCTGGCGGGGATGCGCGGCCTGATGGCGAAGCCGCAGAAGAAGCTCACCGGCGGCATCGGCGAGATCATCGAGAGCCCGATCAAGTCGAATTTCCGCGAAGGGCTGTCGGTGCTCGAGTACTTCATCTCGACCCACGGCGCACGCAAAGGCCTCGCGGACACGGCGTTGAAGACCGCGGACGCGGGCTACCTGACGCGCCGGCTGGTGGACGTGGCGCAGGACGTCACGGTCACCGAGGAAGATTGCGGCACGATCCTCGGCCTCGAGATGTCGGCGTTGAAGGAAGGCGAGGACATCATCGAGCCGCTGCGCGAGCGCCTGGTGGGCTGCGTGGCGCTCGACGGGGTCGCCGATCCGCACGAGCTGGACGAGGACGAGCGGCCCAAGGTGCTGGTCGAGGCCGGCAAGCTGATCGATGAGGAGACCGCGCAGGCGATCGAGGACGCGGGGATCGAGTCGGTCCGTATCCGTTCGGTGCTGACCTGCGAGTCGAAGCGCGGCGTGTGCCGGATGTGCTACGGCCGCAACCTCGCCACCATGGACATGGTGGACCTGGGGGAGGCGGTCGGGATTCTGGCGGCGCAGTCGATCGGCGAGCCGGGCACGCAGCTCACCTTGCGGACCTTCCACATCGGCGGCACGGCGGCGCGTATCGCCGAGCAGACGGTGCGCAAGACCAAGGTCGAAGGCGTGATCGAGTACGGCGATCGGCTCATCTTCGTCGAGACGCCGGAAAAGCAGAAGATCGTGACGAGCTACGAGGGGGAGCTGATCCTCAAGGCCCTGTCGCACGGCGAGTCCTCCGGGAAGCTCTCGGTGCACTCGCGCTTCCACGTGCCGCTCGGCGCCACGCTGATGGTGCTGGACGGCGCGAAGGTGGCGCGCGACGGTGTGCTGTTCACCTGGGATCCCTACACCAACCCGATCATGACGGATGTGGGGGGCGTGGTGCGGTTCGTGGACATCGTCGAGGACGAGACGGTGCGCGAGGAGCTGGACGAGCTCACCGGACGGCGCCAGCGGGTGATCATCGAGGACCGGGAGAAGAAGCTGCACCCGCACATCGAGATCATCCAGAAGAAGGGTGAGAAGGAAAAGCGGCTGCGCGACTTCGTCATCCCCGAGGGGGCGCAGCTCACCGTCGAGGACGGCCAGGAAGTGTACGCCGGCCTCGTGCTGGCGAAGGTGTCGCGCGAGGCGTACAAGACGCGCGACATCACGGGCGGCCTGCCGCGCGTGGCCGAGCTGTTCGAGGCCCGGCGGCCTAAGGATCCGGCGACCATCTCCGAGGTCGACGGCACCGTGCGGTTCGGCGAGATCAAGCGCGGGAAGCGCGAGATCTACGTCCACCCCGAGGAGGGGGAGCCGCAGCTGTACGAGGTGCCGGCCGGCAAGCACTTGCGCGTGCACGAGGGCGACCGCGTGCGCGCCGGCGACCGCCTCACCGAGGGACCGGTGAACCCGCACGATATCCTGCGGATCAAGGGCCCGCGGGCGGTGCAGGAGTATCTCCTGAACGAGGTGCAGGAGGTGTACCGGCTCCAGGGCGTGAAGATCAACGACAAGCACATCGGCGTGAT
>DATHKX010000001.1:0-2202 GCA_035488835.1 Gemmatimonadales bacterium | reverse complement strand
TTGCGGGGCGCTGAGCGGCGATGAGACGCCCGATGGCTTCGAGGCCGTGCCTCTTGACCATGAGCTTTATGATCCGGAGGCGGAGCAGTACTTCGCGCCCCCGCCACCGCTTCAGGAGGTGCGGCCCGCGGGAAATCTTCTCGCCACACGTCGGGGCGCGGGCGCGCGAGGGGGGCCCTGAACGCCCCCTCGAGCTTATGGTCTCTACCTCTCGCGCCCGCGCGGGGCCACGACGAGCATCCCGAACAGGCCGTTCTGCTCGCCGTCGGGGCCCGCGGTGAAGAAGAGGGTATTCGTCGGCCCGTTGTTGGCGGCGCCCTTGCCGAAGCTGAGCGCCCAGAGGCCGTCGATGGCGATCGGCGGCCCTTCCGCGGAGTGCAGCGGGCCGCGGTGCTGGAACGCGCCGTTGCCTTCCAAGCTCCCGGGGTCGAAGGCGTGAACGCGCCCGTTACCGAAGTTGCCGACCAGCAGGTCGTTGCTGAACGTCCCGAAATCGGCGGGCGCCAGCGCCAGCCCCCAGGGCGAGTTGAGTTCGCCCTTGGACGCGACGCGGCGGATCAGGTTGCCGCCCGTGTCGAAGGCATTCACGAAGCCGTGGCCCTCCCCCGACACATCGTCGTGCTTGTCCGCGTCCTGCAGGGCGTAGGTCACGTAGATGGTCCCGCCGATGTTCTGGATCCCGAAGGGCGCGTAGCCGGCGGGGAGACCGGGATCGGTGAACGCGCCGGTCACGTGGACCGGATTGAAGTGGCTGTCGAACACCTCGACGGTGCCGGCGTGGAAGTTAGTTGCGTAGAGGAAGTCGCCGGTCGCCGTGCTGGCGATCGCGAGGCCCTTGTACACCGCCCCGCTCGCCGAGCTGTCCACGGCGATCACGACGGGAACCCCCCTGAATCCAGAGATCGTGCCGTCCTCGCTCGCGAAAATGAAACGCGCCGGGCTCGTGCCTGCACTGTTAGTCACGACAAAGCCGGTGCCGCCGTTGAACACGAGGCCGGTTGGCGCGCTCTGCTCGCCCCCCACGCCCGGAACCGTGACAATCAGCGGGATGGCGCCGGTACTGACACTGTACAGCGTGGAGCGGCCGGTCCCGTTGTCGGAGATCCACCACGGCGTCGCCGGGCCAGAAACCAGCCCCCAAGCGTTCACCAGGTTGGGATCGACCAGGTCCGCCGGCACAGCACCGTCGGACACCAGGTTGTGCTGTTGGTAGAAGCGGGAGGCGGGCGGGGCAGCAGGCTTGCCTTGAAGCGAGAACGACGGCGGGGTGAGGGGCGGAGCGGCGATGCGCTCCTCGGCGCACGCGACGAACAGCGCGGCGCAGAAGAGCGGAGGCGCCCGCAAGAGCGCGCGAGTGGACATGCGAACCTCCTCCCATGGCCTCTCGCCCGGTCCGAAGTGGCGGCCAGGCCTGTCTGAGGCACAAGAAAAAAACGGACAGCAAATGTGCGGGCTGCGACTGAGGCCCGCAACCGCGGAGGCCCTTCGACGGTCCTTGGCGCACATTGAAACGCAACTCAGATGCGTTCACTGAGCTCCCGCAGCCGCTCGACGAGCTTCACCATCGCCCACGTGTCGCGCTCGCAATAATTGAGCAGATCCTGGCGCACGCGATCGCGCTCCTGCCGAGGGATCTTGTCGGCCACGAACAAGAGCCGGGCGATCTCCACGCTCGCCACCCGGCCGTCCACGATCACGAGATCGCTGTAGGTCAGCTCGGGCACGAGCGGTGTGAGGATGTACTTCAGGCTGAAGCTCCCTCTGAAATCGGGGTGGTACACGCAGTTCTTCACGACCGGATGGAGATCGATCAGCTTCGCCTCGAGCGCCGCGAGCTCCGCGGCGAGCTCGGGCACCGCGCGTTGCAGCTCCCGAATGCGGGTCTTCTCGAACGGCGTGTACATCACCACGCGGAGGGCGTTAGCGGTGGCGCGCACCATCGCCGCGGCCAGCGGCGGGCGTGCGTCCTCCGGCCCTTCCGCGAGGAACGCGGCGTGCGTGTAGCTGCCGTCCGGCTGCCGCTCGTGGTAGCTGAACTGGGCCGCGGCCTGCTGCCAGGGAGCCATGCCCGGCCAGACGGGGATCGCGCGGGCGATCGTCTCGAAGTCGAGGAAGCCCAGTCGGCCGGGGACGATCAGTGGCTCTAACTCGCGCGCCAGTGTGGGCTCGACGATGATGCGTTGCTCGGCCATCGCCTTGAGC